>JBIOEJ010000031.1:0-49107 GCA_044445965.1 Hyphomicrobiales bacterium | reverse complement strand
GGAGCAACACGTTCCCATTGCTCTTGCGTTAGAACCGTGCGAATCAAAGCTGAACTCCTTTTTCAGCCTTGAATCAGAGTCTTATCGGCTTGGGAATCCCCCAGCCCTCCTCACATGACACGAATGTCCACAGGCCCTAGCGCGACGGCGGCGGCCCCAGCGCCCGCATGACCTGCGGCAGGAGCCGCTGGGCAAGCAGCCGATGGCCTTCCGCCGTCAGGTGCCTTCCGTCCTCCTGCCGGTAGCGCCGCGAGATCACATTGGCCGTCTCGGGGATGATCGTGATGCGGCGGGCGCCGAGCCTCGCCGTTATGGCCGCCATGTCGGCCTGCCCTTGCGTCCGTCCGATACCTTGGTGGGGGTTGTTGGCGATGGGCCCGCTCGTGTCCAGAAGCACGACCGTGGTTCCCGAGGGGATCGCTGCGTCGAGACGGCTCAGCATCCCTGAGCTGGTATCGCCGTTGATGCCCGCATTGGCGACGCTCGCATCATAGCCCTTCGCCTTCAGCATCCTCTCGAGCTGCGCCGGAAAGGCCTCGCCCGGCGCGACGCCGAAGCCTGCGACGTTGCTCGCGCCGAAAGCGACGATCTGGGCCTCGGCCCCCTCGGAAACGGCCATCGCGCCAAGAACGATGATCGCCGCGGCGAGTTGTCTCAAAGGCTCGGCTGTCATTCGCATGGCACTAGCATATCGGGGTTTCGGCGCCCCTGCCGGCATCGACTCGGGAAGGCGAGAAACGGCATCCTCCATCCGCGGCACGGAACTTCGCCTTGCCACGCCGACACTCACCGCGACGACATGATCGAAGCCGAGATCGAGATTGTCGCGATGCACGCTGTCGCCGCCATTCGAGAATGGATATGGATTAAGCTCGGTCGCTGGCGCGGCGCGGCATTATGACAGGATGGGTTCTTTGGCAAAGATTCCTCCAGGGGTTGGTCCGAAATTCCCGCAAGTCGTCGTCCTCGTGGGGGCAACGGGCGACCTGTCCCGACGCAAGCTGCTGCCGGGCCTGTTCCACCTGTCGAGTGCCGGGTTCATCCCGGGGTGCCGGATCATCGGCGTCTCGTTGGATCATCTTGACGCCTGCGGCTTCCGCAAGTTCGCACGGGCCGCGCTCGACCAGTTCTCCACGCGCAAGGTGAACGAGGCCGACTGGGCCGCCTTCACGGAAACCCTGGACTATGTGCCGCTGGCCGCGGGCGCCGACGACCTCAAGGCTGCGGTGGAAAGGGCAGAGCATGCCTTGGGCGGCGACAGCCGTCGCCTGCACTATCTGAGCGTGCCGCCCAATGCTGCCTTGCCGGCCGTACGCTTGCTGGGAGAAGCCGGCCTCGTCGATCGGTCCCGGATCGTCATGGAAAAGCCGTTCGGCACCGACCTCGCGAGCGCCGTGTCGCTGAATGCCAAGCTGCATGAGGTGTTCTCCGAAGACCAGATCTTCCGGATCGATCACTTCCTGGGCAAGGAACCGGCGCAGAACATCCTGGCGTTCCGCTTCGCCAACGGGCTGTTCGAGCCGATCTGGAACCGCAACTTCATCGACCATGTGCAGATCGACGTTCCCGAGACGCTGGGGCTCGGCAAACGTGCCGCGTTCTACGAGGCCACCGGAGCGTTTCGCGACATGGTGGTCACTCACCTGTTCCAGATCCTCGCCTTCATGGCGATGGAGCCGCCGACCGCCTTGGAGCCTGCGCCCATCAGCGAGGAAAAGAACAAGGTCTTTCGCAGCATGTTGCCGATCGACCCCAAGGATGTCGTTCGCGGGCAATATGTCGGATACAGGTCCGAGGACGGCGTCGACCCCGAGTCGGAGACCGAAACCTTCATCGCGCTGAAATGCTCGATCGACAATTGGCGCTGGGCCGGCGTGCCGTTCTTCCTGCGCACGGGCAAAAGGCTGGCCGAAGGGCAACGGATCATTTCCATCGCCTTCCGCGAACCACCCAAGAGCATGTTTCCCGTGGGGTCGGGTGTGGGTGCGCAAGGCCCGGACCATTTGACGTTCGACCTCGCGGATGCCTCGAAGATGTCGCTGTCCTTCTATGGCAAGCGCCCTGGCCCCGGCATGCGATTGGACAAGCTGAGCTTGCAGTTCGCCATGCATGACACCGGCCTGATCGGCGACGTGCTCGAGGCCTATGAGCGCTTGATCCTCGACGCGATGCGCGGCGACCACACCCTGTTCACGACGGCCGAGGGGATCGAGCGGCTATGGGAGGTGTCGATACCTTTGCTGGACGCAGCTCCGCCGGTTCGCCTCTATCAACAGGGCTCTTGGGGTCCGAAATCGATCCATCAGCTCGTCGCCCCGCACGCCTGGCGCCTGCCCTTCGAGAGAGCTTGGCGCGACCCCAACCGTACAGGTGCCTGACGCGGAGGGAACTCTTATGCGCGGTGATTCAGATATCAGTACGACGGTGACACCTTACCATTTCTCCGATTTGCACCGCCCGCGCTCGGCGTCGATATCGAACAGGCGGCCCCCGGGGAACGCGGCGCGGGCTCGGCGCGCGATCGGGGCGATGTTGGCCTGTGCATTCCTGCTGACGTTCATGCCGCGCTCCGCGCATGCGAGCGATTGCGAGACCATCCTGTCGACGCGCCAGCCCTTCATCATGAGGGGAACGACCTTCGCGATGATCGGCACGGCGTCGCGCAGCGCCACGGCCAGCTTCCTGGTGACCCGCGGCGATGAAACCAAGATCGTCCAGATGATCGGGCCGCAGAACGATCCGGTCGTGGAGCAGTGGTTCAAGGGTGTGTGGCCGATGCGCATGACCGTCCTGAAGACGCAGGAGACGACGACCTTCGAATACGCCTTGCTCGAAGACGACCTGAAGCCCGGGGCGGAACTGCACTACACGCGTGTCCTGAAGAAGAACGGAGAAATCCTTTCCGCCGAGACCGGGGTCGCGCATGTCGGAGAGGCCGGCACGCGGATGATCGGCGACTGCGCGGTCGATGTCATCGAGATCAAGAGCGAGACGCGCTCGGACAAGGCGCCGACTCGTGCCTCGAGCCTGCTCTTCGCTCCGAAGCTCGGCTACTTCGTCAAATCCGAACAAGCCGGGCTCGGTCCCAAGGGCGACATCGCCACGACGTTTTCTGCAACGTCTCTCGAACTCGCCCCGTGAGGCTTCAGGCGTTTCGGTCGATTTGCTTGGGAAATAGTATCGTGTGACCGTATTCCACTTTGCGCGAGACGGGACGGGCGGCCCCTCAATTCGGTGCGTTGTAGATAGTGTTGAACTGATACTCGGTCTGTACCGTCGCCGCATTCGCCGCATCGTTCTGCTGCTGCGCGGCGGCATTGGCGGCCGAGGCAGCCATGGCATCGGCCGCGGCTTGATTTGAGAAGTCCGGCGACGACGTCGGAGCCGGGTCGGTGCCCACATCGTACGATGGCGAGGATTGTTGCGGGGTCGGCTCGAAATCAGCCAGGCGCCAACCGCGCCCGCGCATGCAGGCGTCGAATTTCGCGGTCCCTATCCGGTGCCGATCGCCGCCGTCGCATATCCTGGTGGCGGCTTGCTCGGCGGCGTTGCCGCGCTCATGGCCATGCGGCCTGAGCACATCGTTATAGGTGTATGTGCCGATACCCGGCGAGCCGTCACCTGCCGAGACACAGCCTGTGAGAGCGAGCAGAACTCCGAAAGACCAGACGCGTTGCATCTGAACCTCCTCTCGACGGTCGACTGAAGCATCGAAACGAAACTATTCTGGCTTTACGCCCTCATTTCTTGTTCGCATATAATTCTTGCAGACGCGAATTGCCTCGAGCATGGCTGCGGCATTTATTTTTGTTAATAGAAAAGCGCTTTACACCCCGAAAAGCATTTGTACTTGCTAGAAAGAGAACATGATTCCGTTTGCGGGGCGGGCGCGAATTCCTGTGGTTGATGTCGTGTTCCCCGGATAGGAAGCGCTCGACTTGCGGAGAAGCCGGCGCCCAGCCCTTCGCATGCGTGCTCGTCATGGCTCGAGCTTGCGCGCCACCATAAGGGGAGGAACAGTCACCCTCTACATCGACGAAGCGAAGTTCGGCTATTTTGGCGGCCCGATGCCCGCGAGCCGCGGATCGATCGGGCTCCTGGTCATGTCCGAGGCACAGAGACGCGACAGCTGGAAGTTTCTTCGATCTCAGGCGAGACACACCTTCAAGTAGCTCGAGCCGAAATTCAGCGCCCTCCCTCCATCGCGGCAACGTTCGTCGCATAGGCGCCGGCCGGCCAACTTCCGGTCTTGATTTAGCGCAATGGCGCGGCATCGAGCTTCTCTAACCAAGGTACGTCAAGCAATGCTAGCCCTTGACAGCATGGGTCTTGCCCATCGAACGTGAGTGGTTGGCAAGTTCTTGGGGGTGCCGATATGCGTATTTTCTGGAGATTTCTCCTCGGACTTGCATTGCTGGTCCCGCACCCCGCTTACTCGCAGGCACGTCCGCCCGGATATGCCGACGCCGCGCAGGCATTCCAACAGCTAGCCCTCAGCGACCGCATCAAGCTGCAGATGATGCTCACCATGGCGCAGGTGTGGCCGTCGGTGCCTAACGAGAATTTCAGCGGGCGCCTATTCGATGCGATTGCGCGCTTTCAGAGAGAACAGGGCTTCCCGACGACCGGCTACTTGACACCGGCCCAATTCAGTCGCCTCACACAGATCAGCGCGCCTGTTTCCGCCCAATTGGGCTTTCGCGCTATTCGTCATCCTGACAGGGGGCATATCCTTTGGGTTCCGATGGGTCTCGGATTGGAGATTGAGCGGACCCCGCAGGGCTACACCTTCAGCGATCCTCGCAAGCGAGTGAAGCTCGATTACGAGTATTATCCGGGGTTCAGCCTTGCACAAAGCTACGGCGCCTGGATGAGCAAACTTGCAGCCAATGGCGCTAAGCTCAATTACCAAGCCCTTCGAGGCGACTTCTTCGCGATCGTAGCGGAGGCAGGAAGCACGTCCTGGTATATTCGCTTTCACCAAGACGGCCCGGGAATTCTTGGCTTTGCGCTTGAATACCTCAACGCCGATCAGAGCATCCCTGGCTACGCGATGCAAACGCTCATTTCCGCGTCGATGTGGTCATCGATGAGTCCAGGTGCGTTGCCCCTGGAACCGCCGGCGATCCCATTGATCGGAGGAAATCCCGCCCTCGAAACATTGCTTACGCCTCCGCCCCTACCTGCTCCATCGCTTCCTCCCACGCAGCCTGCCGTTTCGGTGGACACATCACCGAAGGTCGAGCCTTCGACCTCGGCACCGCAAGTGCCGCCGAAGGAGACAATCGGAACCGGGTTTTTCGTAAGCAAGGACGGCAACATTGTCACAAACGCACATGTGGTCGATGGGTGCGGCAGTGTCGAAATCAGCTCCCCCAACGGTCCTGTCTCATCGCGCATCGTCGCGCGAGATGCGCGCAACGATCTCGCGCTGCTCAAGGCTGATCTGACATCCTCAAAGGTCGCGGGTCTGAGGACGGGAGTGCGGTTGGGGGAACAGGTTGCCGCCTTTGGCTATCCGCTTGTTGGAGTCCTTTCGACGTCAGGGAATTTCACGCTCGGCAATGTCACCGCGTTGACAGGGATCGCGGACGATACGCGTTACTTGCAGGTGTCGGTGCCCGTTCAGCCAGGGAACTCCGGTGGCCCGCTCCTCGACGCGAACGGCAATCTCGTCGGAGTGGTCACGGGCAAGCTCGATGCACTCAGAGTGATGGTCGCAACCCGCGGCGACATTCCGCAGAACGTCAACTTCGCGATCAAGGGCTCCGTGGTCGCAACTTTCCTGGAGAGCAACAGCGTGTCATTCACTGTCGGCACTGAAACGGCCGCGCTGGCACCCGCTGATCTTGCAACGCTCGCGAAGTTGCTTAGCGTGCGCGTGGATTGCAAATAAGAACTATGAGCGGGTCTTAGGTCTTCCGCCTCCGCACCGAGCTTCGCTCCCAGAACGAAAAAAGAACTTGCCTTCGAGAACAAAACGTGCACAATGGCCGCATTGAGCTTCGGACGGCCTCGTGCCACAAGGGAGATGAGCGATGGGTCAAGTCGTGCGGCTGGAAGGGGTCCAGGTGGACAAGACGAAGGCGTTGGACGCGGCGTTGTCCCAGATCGAGCGCGCCTTCGGCAAGGGCTCGATCATGCGGCTCGGCAAGGGCGAGAAGCCGGTCGAGATCGAGACCATCTCCACGGGCTCGCTGGGGCTCGACATCGCGCTGGGCGTAGGCGGCCTGCCGCGCGGCCGGGTGATCGAGATTTTCGGGCCTGAATCCTCCGGCAAGACGACGCTGGCGCTCCACTGCATCGCCGAGGCACAGAAGGGGGGCGGCGTCTGCGGCTTCATCGATGCGGAGCATGCGCTCGACCCGATCTATGCGAGGAAGCTCGGCGTCGTTCTCGACGATCTTTTGATCTCGCAGCCCGATACCGGCGAGCAGGCGCTCGAGATCGCCGACACCCTGGTGCGCTCGGGCGCCATCGACGTGCTGGTCGTCGATTCGGTCGCGGCGCTGACGCCGAAGGCCGAGATCGAGGGCGAGATGGGCGATGTGCAGCCGGGCTCGCAGGCCCGCCTGATGAGCCAGGCGCTGCGCAAGCTGACGGGCTCGATCAGCCGCTCCAACACCATGGTCATCTTCATCAACCAGATCCGCATGAAGATCGGCGTGATGTACGGCTCGCCAGAGACGACGGCGGGCGGCATGGCGCTGAAGTTCTACGCCTCCGTCAGGCTCGATATCCGCCGCATCGGCTCGATCAAGGACCGCGACGAGGTGATCGGCAACACCACCCGCGTCAAGATCGTCAAGAACAAGGTCGCCCCGCCCTTCAAGCAGGTCGAATTCGACATCATGTACGGCGAGGGCGTGTCGAAGCTCGGCGAGCTCGTCGATCTCGGCGTCAAGGCCGGCATCGTCGAGAAATCGGGCGCCTGGTTCTCCTATGACAGCCAGCGCATCGGGCAGGGCCGCGAGAACGCCAAGCAGTTCCTGCGCCAACATCCGGAGATGGCGGCCAGGATCGAAGGCTCGATCCGGCAGAACGCCGGCCTGATCGCCGAGCGCATCCTGCATGACGCAGGCCCCGAAGCGGAGTAAGCGCGGGCGGGCCCCCTCCGGGCTCGCTCCCCTCGGTCGCGAGTCCGACCTCTCTCACGAGGCCGGCAAGAGGAGCGGTGGATGCCCTGCCTCTCCCACGAGGGGCCGACAAGCGGAGAGATGGGGGTGCTACGCGGCGACGCTCGGGCTGTCGCGGATTGCGCCTTCGATCGCCGCGAGCGCAGCCTCGGCCTGCGAGCCGTCCGGCCCCCCCGCCTGGGCGAGGTCGCGCCTGCCGCCGCCGCCGCGGCCTCCGAGCGCCAGCGCGCCGGCCTTGACGAGGCGGACGGCGTCGCAGCGGTCCGTCAGGTCATCGGTCACGCCGACCGCGAGCGTCGCCTTGCCGTCGGCGCCGCGCGCCACGATGGCGGCGACGCCCGAGCCGAGCTGCTTCTTGCGCTCGTCGATCAGGCCTTTCAGCTCGGCCGCCGGCACGCCGTCGAGGACGAGGCCGATGAAGGGGGTGCCGCCGACATCGCGCGCCGCGGCCGAGCCGCTTTGGCCAGCGCCTGAGACCAGCTTGCGTCTCAGCTCGGCGAGCTCGCGCTCGAGGCGTCGCCGCTCCTCGACGAGGTCGCCGACCCTGGCGCCGACTTCGTCCCTGCGGCATTTGAGGCGTTGCGCCAGCTCACCCAAGGCATCGCTCTCGGCGTTGAGATGGGCACGCGCGGCGTCGCCGGTCAGCGCCTCGATGCGGCGCACGCCAGAGGCGACCCCGCTCTCCGAGGTGATGGCGAGGAGGCCGATCTCGCCGGTGCGCTGCACATGCGTGCCCCCGCAGAGCTCGACCGAGAACGGCTTGTCGGCGCCGTCCTCGCCCATCGACACGACGCGGACCACATCGCCGTATTTCTCGCCGAACAGGGCGCGCGCCCCGCTCGCCAGCGCCTCGTCGATCGCCATGACCTTGATCTCGACCGGGGCGTCCTGGAGGATCGCGGCATTGGCCACGTCCTCGACGCGGCGCAGCTCCGCGTGCGAGACGGGCCGCTGCTGGGCGAAGTCGAAGCGCAGCCGGTCCGGCGCCACCAGCGAGCCCTTCTGGGCCACATGGTCGCCGAGCACGCGGCGCAGCGCCTCATGCGCGAGATGGGTCGCCGAATGGTTGGCCTCGATGGCGGCGCGCCGCGCCGCGTCGACCGCGACCGCGACCGCTGCGCCGCGCCCGAGCTCGCCGCGCTCGACGCCGACGCTATGGACGAAGAGGTCTCCGAGCCGCTTCTGCGTGTCGGTGACGCGCGCCTCGAGGCCCGGCGCAGTGAGCGCCGCCGTATCGCCGATCTGGCCGCCCGATTCGGCGTAGCATGGCGTCTGGTTCAGCAGCATCTGGCCGCTCTCGCCGGCCTTGAGCGCGCCG
This sequence comes from Hyphomicrobiales bacterium, assembly GCA_044445965.1. GTDB lineage: Bacteria > Pseudomonadota > Alphaproteobacteria > Rhizobiales > Beijerinckiaceae > GAS188. The sequence continues at coordinate 40,653 of JBIOEJ010000031.1, read as the reverse complement.
ACCTCGCGCCCGTCGCGGAACAGGGCGAGCACCACGGCCTCGGCGTTCAGCGTGTCGTAGCCGAGGAACTCGGTCGCGCCATGGCGCTGCCGCTCGGCGAACCAGATGTCCTCGGTGCGCTTTTCGCCCGAGCCCGTCCAGCCGGCGCGCGCCTGCTCGCGCTGCGCTTCCATGGCCTTCTCGAAGCCCGCCACGTCGACCTTGATGCCGCGCGGGCGCAAGGCGTCCTGGGTGAGGTCGAGCGGGAAGCCGTAAGTGTCGTGCAGCATGAAGGCGGTTGAGCCGTCGAGGCTGCCGCCGGCCTCGAGGTTCTGCGTCGCCGCGTCGAGAATGGCGAGGCCACGCACAAGCGTGGCGCGGAACTTCGTCTCCTCGAGCCGCAAGGTCTCGGTGATCAGCGGGCCAGCCCGCATCAGCTCCGTATAGGTCGTGCCCATCTCGCGCTGCAGCGCCGGCACCAGCCGCCACATCAGGGGTTCCTTGGCGCCGAGCAGATGCGCGTGGCGCATGGCGCGGCGCATGATGCGGCGCAGCACGTAGCCGCGCCCTTCATTGGCCGGCGAGACGCCGTCGGCGATCAGGAAGGAGGTGGCGCGCAGATGGTCGGCGATCACCCGATGGCTGACGCCGCGCCGATCCTCGGGGTCGACGCCGGTCGCGTCGGCGACCGCGCCGATGAGGGCGCGCATCAGGTCGGTCGCGTAATTGTCATGCGTGCCCTGCAGCACCGCCGAGATGCGCTCGAGGCCCATGCCGGTATCGATCGAGGGCTTGGGCAGGAGCACGCGCTCGGCGCCGGCGCGCTGCTCGTACTGCATGAAGACGAGGTTCCAGATCTCGATGAAGCGGTCGCCATCCGCCTCCGCGGAGCCCGGCGGACCGCCCGGGATATGGTCGCCATGGTCGTAGAAGATCTCCGAGCACGGCCCGCAAGGCCCGGTATCGCCCATCGACCAGAAATTATCCGAGGTCGGGATGCGGATGATGCGGTCCTCGGGGAGGCCCGCTATCCTGCGCCATAGCGCATGGGCGTCCTCGTCCTCGGTATAGACGGTGATCCAGAGCCGCTTCGCCGGCAGGCCGAACTCCTTGGTGACCAGCCGCCAGGCGAGCTCGATCGCCCGCTCCTTGAAGTAGTCGCCGAAGGAAAAGTTGCCGAGCATCTCGAAGAAGGTGTGGTGGCGCGCCGTATAGCCGACATTCTCGAGATCGTTGTGCTTGCCGCCGGCGCGCACGCATTTCTGCGAAGTGACCGCGGTCGGGAATTGCGGCTTCTCGACGCCCGTGAAGATGTTCTTGAACTGGTTCATCCCCGCATTGGTGAACATCAAGGTCGGGTCGTTGCGCGGCACCAGGCTCGAGGAGGGCACGATGCGATGCCCTTCGCGCGCGAAGTAATCGAGGAACGCCGATCTGATCTCGTTGACGCCAGCCATGCCGGAACCTTGAAAAAAACGCGCCGCGACGCGAGGATTTACCTTACCGCCGCGCCTTGTAGGGGGAGGCGTCCGCCCTGTCCAGAAGGCGCCGCGGGGGTGGCGTCACGATCGGCGCACCTACTCGCTGCTCTTGAACCGATACCCGACCCCGGGCTCGGTCACGATCAACTGCGGCGCTGCGGGATCGGCCTCGATCTTCTGGCGCAGGCGGCCGACGAAGACGCGCAGATATTGCGTGTCGTCGACATTGGCGGGGCCCCACACCGCCTGCAGGATCTGCCGATGGGTCATGACGCGCCCGGCATTGCGCACCAGGAGCTGCAGCACGTCGTATTCCTTGGGCGTCAGGCGCAGCGCCTCTCCATCGCGCGTCACCGTATGGGCGAGCGTATCGATGGCGAGGCCCTCGGACTCGAACACGGTGGTCTCGCCTTCCTCGCGGCTGCGATGGCGCAACAGCGTGCGGATGCGCGCCAGGAGCTCGCCGATGCCGAAGGGCTTGCTCACATAGTCGTCGGCCCCCAGATCGAGCGCCGCGATCTTCTCTCCCTCGCGATCGCGCGCCGAGAGCACGATGATCGGCACTTGCGACCATTCCCGCACGCCGCGAATGACATCCTTGCCGTCCATGTCCGGCAAGCCGAGATCGAGCACGACGACATCGGGAGCGCGCGTCGCGATGAGCTTCAAAGCCTCGCCGCCAGTCGTCGCCATGACCGGCTTGTAGCCGGCCGCCTCGAGGCTCGGCTTCAGGAAGCGCTGGATCTGCGGCTCGTCATCGACGACGAGGATGACGGTCGAGCTGGTCACGTCCGATCTTCGGTCACGAGGCCAGGCGATCTTGCTGCGCTTCCGCCACGGGAAGCTCGATGACGATGCGCGTCCCATTGCCGTCGGCGGTCGGGCTTTCGGCGCGAATGCTCCCGCCCATCGCCGAGACCAGGCCGCGGCAGATCGACAGGCCGAGCCCGGTCCCGGCCGGGCGGCCGTCGCCAGCGGCGACGCGGTGGAATTTGTCGAAGACTCGCTCGAGCTCGGCCAGCGGGATGCCGGGCCCCTTGTCGGTCACCGAGATGACGAGCTTGCCCCCCTCCGCCTGCATCGACACCGAGGTCGGCAAGCCGGCCGGCACATATTTGTCGGCATTGTCGAGGAGATTGAAGACGACCTGCTCGAGCAAGGTCGCATCGCCCCTCACCAGCGGCAGATTGGGCGCGATGCGCACTTCTACCGAGCGCTTCGGGAAGTTTGCCTTGGCATGGGCGACCGCATTGCGTACCGCATCGCCCGCATCGACGAGATCGCGCTTGACGTTCAGCGCTCCGGCCTCGAGGCGCGTCATGTCGAGGAGATTCGAGACGAAGCGCGAAAGACGCGCCGTCTCCTCCTCGATCGTGGCGAGCAGTTCGCGCCGCGCGGTGGCCGGCATCTTGTCTCCGAGCTGGCGCAAGCTCGTGATGGCGCCCATGATCGAGGACAAGGGCGTGCGCAGGTCATGCGACAACGAGGAGAGAAGCGCGCCGCGTAGCCTTTCGCTCTCGATGGCGGTCTCGGTCTTGGCCGCCTCGTCGACGAGCTGGGTGCGCTCGATGGCGACGGCCGCCTGGTCGATGAGGGCCGAGAGCGCCCGATCATCCTCGGCGGAGAGATCGTTGCTCGCATCGCCGGGCTTGACGCCGATCACGCCGAGAATGCCGCGCGAGGTGCGCAAGGGCCGGAACTGGAACTGCGCGTTCGGCAAGGTGGCGGTGCGCCAGCCCGCGGGCTCGCCGCGCGTCGCCGACCAGCGCGCCGCCGCCCATTCGCTCGGACCCAGCGAATCCTCGGGCGGCAGGGCTGCGCCGAACTCGAGCTCCTCCCCCTTGCCGAGCAGCGCCAATGCGCCGCCATTGACCGATTTCGCCACATGCGACACGACCACCCAGAGCACGTCATCGATCTTGGCGAGGCCCGACAGCTTGCGCGAGAAATCGTAGAGGGACTGCGTGGCGGCGACGCGCCTGGCCGCCGCATCCGATTGCTCGCGCACCCGGCCCGCGAGCCCGCCGGTGAGTATGGCGACCAGCAGGAAGATGAGCAGCGCGAAGAGCTCGTGCGGCTCGGCGACCGTGAACGTGTAGACAGGCTCGATGAAGAAGAAATTATAGGCGAGGAAGGACAGCACCGCCGCGATGATCGCCGACCAGGCGCCATAGGTGACGGCACAGAAGAGCACGGCGGCCAGGAAGATCATCGACAGGTTGGGCAGCACCAGGAAGCGCGAGGCGACCATGCCGACGCCGACCGCCGCCGCGACCGAGAGGAAGGGCGCGGCGCCCGCGAGCGCGGACAGACGCGGGCGGAGACGGGCGAACCTGCGCCGCGGAGCCGCCTGCTCCGAGGTCACGATATGGACCGCGATGCCGGAGGCGCGGCGCACGATCTCCTCCGGTAGCGAACGCCCGCGCAGCCGGGCGAACCAATCGGCGGCCGAGCGTCCGATCACGATCTGCGTGACGTTCTCGCGCCGCGCATAGCGCAACAGCTCGTCCGGCAGATGCTTGGCCGTCAGGCGCGTCGTCTCGGCTCCGAGACGCCCGGCGAGCCCCATCGCCTCGTCGATGCGCTTCAGCGCCCGGTGGCTCGTCTCCTCATAGTCCGAGCGGCCGAGATGCACGGCGATCCATGAGGCGTTGAGGCCGCTCGCGAGCCGGCTCCCGGCGCGCACCACGTTCTCCGCCAACGGATCGGTGCCGACGCAGACGAGAATGCGCTCGGCGGCAGGCCAAGGCCCCTCGATGGCGTGCTGGCGCAGGAAGACGACCATCTGGTCGTCCACCCTGTCGGCGGTGCGCCGCAACGCCAACTCGCGCAAGGCGGTGAGGTTGCCGGGCCTGAAGAAATTGTCGGCGGCGCGCCTGGCATTCTCCGGCAGATAGACCTTGCCGTCCTTGAGGCGCTGGATGAGCTCTGCCGGCGTGATGTCGACGACGACGACCTCGTCGGCCTTCTCGACCACCGTATCGGGCACGGTCTCGCGGACGCTGACGCCGGTGATGGTCGAGACCACATCCGACAGGCTTTCGAGATGCTGGATATTGACGGCAGTCCATACGTCGATGCCGGCGGTGAGCAGCTCTTCGATGTCCTGGTAGCGCTTGGGATGGCGGCTATCCGGGGCGTTCGTATGGGCGAGCTCGTCGACGATGACGAGCTTCGGCCGGCGCTTGAGCGCCGCATCGATGTCGAATTCCTGGATGATGCGGCCGCGATAATTGACGTTGCGCTGCGGCAACATCTCGACTCCCTGGATCAAGGCCGCGGTCTCGGTACGGCCATGCGTCTCGACCAGGCCCACCACCACATCGACGCCCTCGCGGGCCGCCTGCTTGGCGCCAGACAGCATGGCGAAGGTCTTGCCGACGCCCGGCGCCGCGCCGAGGAAAACCTTGAGCTTGCCGCGTCCCTCGCTGTGGACGAGCTCCATCAGCGCATCAGGATCCGGACGCTCGCCTCGGTTGGGGTCGGCTTGAGTCATCGGTGAATTATATCACATCAATTGCGCGTAAGGCTGGCGCGTTCGTCGGTCCTTCCTCCAGTGCGAGAGGGGACGGTGCGCGAGCGGATGCAAAGCCGGGCCGGCAGGCGCCGCTGCGAACAACAGCTGAAATAAAGCGGCGTGTCTGGCGCACTTTCCTTCTCCCGCTTGCGACCGCTTGCGGGAGAGGGCTGCGCCCATTGTCGAGCGCGAGCGCGCTCGAACAATGCAAGAACGATCGAACTCCCGGAGAGGCGGCGTCTCGCCGCCCATGCGTCGCGGCCATGGTGCGCGGGACGCGCACGCTCCATCTCGGCCGGTCACGCCTTCCCGTCGCTCGCCGCATTGTGGCTCGCTTCAACGAAGCGATGCAAATTGAATAACACGGGGGATTGGCTGAACAGCGTGGCTAGGACGCCTTGCCGGCGAGCATTTGAAGATGGTCTGCGATCGGGCCAAGCGCGAGCGCCGGGAAATAGCTCAAGAGTCCGACGATGACCATCACCCCGATCAGGAGGCCGATAAAGAGGGCGCCGTGGGTCGGAAGAGTTCCTGCCGAGGCCGAGACGCGGCTTTTCGCCGCGATCGATCCGGCGAGGGCCATCAACGGGATGCCATGAAAGAAGCGTCCGGCGAACATGGAAAGGCCTGTCGTCGTGTTGAACCACGCCGTATTCGCGTTGAGGCCGCCGAACGCCGAGCCATTGTCGGTGGCCGAGGCGGCATAAGCGTAGATGATCTCGGTGAGGCCATGCGGGCCGGAATTGCCGCGGCTGTCTAGGGCGAACTGGGCGATCGCCGAGACCGCGCCGAAGCCGAGGATGCAGAACGGCGAGACCAACAGCGCGAACACGACGAACTTCATCTCGCGGACCTCGATTTTCTTGCCGAGGTATTCCGGAGTGCGCCCCACCATCAGGCCACCTATGAACACGGCCAGGACCGCGGCCAAGACGATGCCGTAGAGACCCGTGCCGACGCCTCCCGGCGTGATGCACCCGATCAGCAGAAAGAACAGATTCACCAGGCCGCCCACCGGCGTCATCGAATCGTAGGTGGCGTTGGCCGCGCCGGTGCCGGTCCCGGTCGTCGCGGCGGCAAAGAGCGCGGCCGGGGCCTGATCGAAGCGCAAATCCTTGCCCTCCATATTGCCGAGCGACGGATCGACGCCAAGCCCCGTCAGGATCGGATTTCCGACGGCCTCGGCATGATAGAGGACGGCGAGACCGAGAGCGAAGAACACCCCCATCGTGACGAGCAGCACACGGCTCTGGCGCGGATCGGATACCAGGCGCCCGAAAGCGAAGACCAGCCCGACCGGCATGACGAGCATCGACCACACTTGCAGCATGTTCGACAGGATGCCGGGGTTTTCAAATGGATGGGCGGAGTTGGCATTGAAGAACCCGCCGCCATTGGTGCCGATCAGCTTGATCGCTTCCTGGCTCGCTACCGGGCCGATTGAAATCGCCTGCTTCGTGCCTTCGAGCGTCGTGGCGTCGACCATGCCCAGCAGGGTCTGCGGCACACCGAGCGCCGCGAAGGCAAGGGCAACGACGATCGAGAGCGGCAGGTAAAGGTAGAGCGTGGCGCGCGTCAGATCGACCCAGAAATTGCCGATGGTCGTCGACCCGTTGCGCGCAAAAGCCCGCACGACCGCGATCGCGAGCGCCGTCGCCACGGCCGAATCGAGGAAGTTGTTGGATGTGAGACCGAGCATCTGCGTCAGATGGCTCATCGTGGTCTCGCCACCATAGGCCTGCCAGTTGGCGTTGGTGATGAAGCTGATGGCCACATTGAACGCCAGAGCGGGCGAGACGGCGTCGAAACCCTGCGGGTTCAGGAGAAGCAGATTCTGGAGCCGCTGCAGCCCGTAGAGCAAGAAAAAGCAGCCGGCGGCGAAACCCAGCATGGACAGGGTGTAGACGAGCCAGCTTTGCTCGATCTTCAGGTCCACCCCGGCGAGACGATAGAGACCTCGCTCCACGGGCCCAAGGACAGGCGAAAGAGGCGTGCGCCTTCCTTCGAAAACATCGGCGATGAAGTGCCCGAGGGGTGGGCCCGAACCGACGACGAGGGCCAAGACCAATACGATCTGCGTCCAGCCGCTTACGGTCATAAGTCGCTCCGTTGTCGATCACGCCGCGCGCCTTGCGCGGCATCACGACCTCTTGGCTAATCAACTCAATATGGCATGTCCGTGCCGTGCTGCGCGAGGCGGCAGAGTCGGATCGCGGTGACGGCGAATAGATTGGCCGCCCGCGCCCGATTCGCGGTCACGCTGCCGGGCCGTGCGGCCGATGCGCGAGGATAATTTCCACGGCGCCATAGAGAATCAAGATGAAGAAGGACCCGTGGTTATAAACAACAAATAAACAGCGGTTGTGAAGCGGCAACCGAAACAGCGGACCGAGAATTTATCGATCGGTTTTGGTTGCATTATAGTTTGATATCGAAGAATATGCGTGAAATTCGAGCTGCACCAATTGCGGCGTTGTTACGCGCGACAAACTGCGCCAAGCCATTCGGAAGGATTTGACGGATGAAACCAGAGCATGGGCCGCGCCGCGCCATAATCCGAGAATGGATGTCGCTTCCTCCGGAAAAGCGACGGACAGCGGAACAGGCCGCCGCCTTCGCGGCCAAGGCGATCGAGACGCACCAGTTCCGTTGCGGCGGCGACCGCGGCCAGAGAATCCTCACTTGGCTATCCCCACGCACGGGCAAGGCTTGATGCCATGTTTCGCGATTTGCTGGTGCATGTGGACGGTCGCGAAACCGGGCGCCGAAGGGTGCGATTCGCTGTCGACCTGGCGGCGAGCATCGGCGCGCGGCTCAGCGGACTGCATGTAACCCCGCCCCCGGAAGTGCCGCCCCGCTACAAGCCGAGCCGCGTCGCCAAGGTGGCCGCCGAGATCTCCTCCAACTTGGCCTTGGACGCGCGCCTGGCCGCGACGGTCTTCAGGGAAGAGACCACAGGGCGCTCGGACGGCGCCGGCTGGTTCGAGGCCGAAGGTGACATTGCGGAGGGCATCAGCGACAGGGCTCGCTATGCCGACCTTGTCATCCTCGGCCAGGACGAGTGGCAAGGTTCCCCTGAATCCCATCCCTTGCCGATCGCTCACTCGGTCGTGTTGCAATGCGGCCGCCCGGTGCTGGTCGTGCCGGCGATGGTTCAGCCGATCGCGCTCGAGAAGATTGTGATCGCCTGGGACGGAAGTCGCGAGGCGGTCAGAGCCGTCCACGACGCATTGCCGCTGCTGCGCCTGTCGCGCCGGATTCAAATCGTGACGATGATCCACCCCTCGGCCGAGGGCGACGAGGTCGATGCGAAGAGCCTTTCGACACACTTGGCCAATCACGGAATTGCAGTCGGAATGGACGTTCTCCGAACCAAGACCGCGGACGAGCCTGAATCGCTCCAAGAGCGGATCGAGCAGGAACATTTCGATCTATTGGTGATGGGAGGCTACTCGCACCCCATCTGGCTGGAATTCATCTTCGGCGGCGCCACACGCTCGATGCTCTTGTCGTCGAGAATACCGGTGTTTGTATCGCACTAGCGGAGCGACCCGAGGGCCTTCGGATATGCGTGCCGCAGCGCCAGGTTCAATGCCAAGACGTTCACGCGCGGCTCGCCGCCATCGTCATAGGGGTTCCTCGGCGAGATCGGAGTGGCGAGATCAGAATTTCTCGGGATGAATGACCGCGTAGAAGTGATAGATCACCAACACGGCGACCAGGGTCATCAGGACATCGAGGGCCATTGCCGGTGCTTCCACGCGGTGCCGCTCACCGCAGACGAATGATGCTTTCCGAAAAGCGAACGAGCGCCACCAACGAAGCGTAGGACCCGATCAACAGGGCAAACATCGAGATTGCGAGCAACATGGAAAGGCGCCTCTTTCCACGAAATTACGTTGAGATCCACTATGCAACGACGAATTGACCTAATTCAAGCCAAGTCACCCTGCACTTGCACAATTATATTGGCGACGGAGGCAGGTGACAATGTCGTGTTTATACGTTATTTATACGTCGAGCGCATTTCTCATTGTCGTTCCGATATGCAATGCTACCTATCCGGAGGCCGCCATGGACGATAGTCCGGACTCGCACGCCGACATCGAGATCAGGCTCGGCAGGCTGCAGCAGCTGTTCAACTCATTCGATCCTTCGCCATTCCACGAGCGAGATCTCGACCGGGACGCCGAAGCCTACATCGTCGAGTCGGTCGACGAATTTCACTTGCAGAAGCGGTTGCGGCTGATCATCCACTTGCCCGCGGACCAGCTGGCGGCCGCCAACGCGTCCGATCTGCCCCGGGCCATTCACAATTACTTCGCCTACCGGCTGCGCGAGAGCCAGCGCCGCCTGAGGCTTTTCTTCCGCGACGGTCGAATCGCGCTGTTCATCGGACTCGCCTTTCTTTTCGCGTGCATCCTGCTGCGTCAGCTCGCCTTTGCGTTGGGGCGAGGAGCGCCTGAGCAGATCGCGGGCGAAGGTCTGCTTATTGTCGGGTGGGTCGCGATGTGGCGCCCACTGGAAATCTTTCTCTACGACTGGCGACCGATCCGGCGCCGCTGTCAGGTGTTCGCAAAGCTTTCCGATATTCCCGTGATGGTGCGCACCGCTTGAAGCGTGAGCCCCCTCGGCGCAGCGACCAGGAAAGCTCTAGAACTTCACCGTCGTCCTGACGCCGAGGATGGTTTCATCCTTGATGAGCAGACCGGCCCGAGGGCCTTGCGCCGCGAGGACATGTCCGCCGGGATGCACGATATGCTGAGCGTCGAACTGCACGGTGAGCCACGGAGCCAGCACGAGCTGATAGGTCGCTTCGCCGACGAATTCATAGTCGCGGATCGGAAAGCCCGGCGGATTGGTGCCGAAGAACACCGTATCCTGATCGAAGCCGCGCGCGGCCGAGCTGATCTTCGAGTAGGTGGCGGCAAGCCCGATCACGTCGTTCGAGCGACCGGGTACGAAGCCGGTGAGCGCGAAGCCGCCATCCGCATAAGCGTCGATCAGATTGCGATTGCTCGGACTGATACCCGCGCGGGCGAAAGCCGCGATCTTGCGCGGATCATCGCCGCCCGGCGCCCATAATGTCTGGTCGGCGATGCCGTAGAGGCCCCAATCGCTCGAATAGCGCTTGGGGACGCCATTGGTGTTGGCGACGTCCGCGAGGGAAAAGCCCAACGTATCGTGGTGCTGGTCGAAGAAGCGGCCGCCGCCGACCATCCAGGCGCCGAGCTTATAGGCGAAGGCCAGCGGCGCCTTGGCATCGGCATAGCCCGCCTCGGCGATATAGAAGGTGCCGTAATTGAGGTTGAAGGTGGTGCCGTAGCGGTTCTTGTATTCGGGGTTGTTGCGGGGCGGCAGGAACAAAAGATTGCCGCGGCCCGCGGGATCGGCCGAGTAGGCGCCGGCCATCACGGTCAGGCGATCGGTCGGGGTGTATTTCACGCGCGCCGCGGGCGCCGCGAGCGGCGTCGCGGCCCCGCCATTCGGCAGGTCGGCGGCCATCCAGGTCGGATAGTAGAAGGTGTTGCTGATGAAGGTCGCGGCCGTCGGGCTGACCAGGAATTCCGAATCGATCGCCATCTGGCCGGCGCGCACCGAGATCTGATCGCCGAACAGCTTCTGCTCGAGATAAGCCTCGAAGAGGCGCGTCGTCGCCACTTGCTCGATATTGGTCGCGAGATAGAGCGCACCCGTATTGTGCAGGCTGATCGAACGGCCCGCCACCTGGAAGGCGCTCACATGCAGCGATGTCCCGGAGAGCGCGTCGATCTTGGTGAACTTGCCGAGGTCGATGTCGAGGGTCGGCGCGAACACGCCCTCGGCGATGAAGCTGCGCCGCAGCCCGCCATTGGTGTTGCCGAGGAAATCGGCCGTGTATGTCAGGCCGAGCTGGATGCCGGCATCGGCGGCCTTGGTGCGAAAGCCGCCCATATCGCCGAGAAGCGTATCCTGCTCCCAGAGCGTTTTCGGAGCGGGCTTGGCCGCCGGCTGCGCGCCCCCCTGCTCATCCGCCAATGCCTGACTTGCGAAGAGTGCGACAGCCAGAACCAGCAAGACTCGGGTTGATTGAACTGACCTGGCCGACATCGTTGACTCCCAATCCGCGCATGGGCTCTTGTGCAGAATTTCACGACTTAGCTAGAACGAACTCAGCCATAGGGTCAATAATATTTGACTCTTGAAGATATAAACAGAATATAAATGCCTCAACCCCTCGACTCAATGAGAACCAGCCAGACGATATCCCACCCCCTGCACTGTCGTCAGGATTTGCGGATCGGCCGGATCGGTTTCGATCTTCTGGCGCAGCCGCCCGATGAAGACGCGCAGATATTGGGTATCCTCGACATTCGCCGGCCCCCAAACCGCTTGCAGGATTTGACGGTGGGTCACGACATGTCCGGCATGGCGCACAAGGAAACGCAGCACGTCGAACTCCCTCGCGGTCAATCGAATCGGCACTCCGTTCCGCGTCACGGTTTGGGCGAGCGAGTCGAGGGTGAGCCCGCCGGAGCTGAAAACCGAGGCCTCTTCCTCTTGACCGCTGCGATGGCGTAGCGCGGCGCGGATATGCGCGACGAGCCGGCCGCCGCTGAAGGGCCTGCCGAGATAGTCATCGGCGCCGAGATCGAGCGCCGAGATCTCTTCCGCATCGCGATGCCGCTGCGACACGACGATGATTGGTACGTCCGACCAGGCGCGCACCCTGCGAATGACATCCTTGCCCTCCATGTCAGGCAGCCCGAGATCGAGCACGACGATATCGGGCGCCCGGGTGGCGATGAGCTTCAGCGCCTCGGCGCCGTTCCTTGCCAGGACTGTCTCGAACCCGGCGGCGGCCAGGCTGGGCTCGATGGGTCGCTGAAGGCGGTCCCCGACGACCAATACGGTCTTGGTCATGCCGGGCCTCGAGCGGAATCCAGCCGTATCTCAACCAACGAGGGCCTGGCGGCCACGACGCGTGGGCAGAAACCGTGCTCTCCGCGGAGATTGCAAGATTCGCGCCATCAGCCAATCGAACCGAGCCTGCTTCACGAAGCGGGCAGCGCATCCAGCGCGAGATTGAGCTCCAGCACGTTGACGCGCGGCTCGCCGATGAAGCCGAGGAACCGTCCCCTCGTCTGAGCCGTGACGAGGGCGCGAACCTTGTCCTCGGGCAGATTGCGGGCCTTGGCGACCCGGGCGACCTGCAGAAGCGCGTAGGCCGGCGAGATCTCAGGATCTAGGCCGGAGGCGGAGGTCGTCACCGCATCGGCGGGGATCGGTCCGTCCACACCGTCCTTGCGCAAGGCTTCGACATCGCCTTTCACGCGATCGATGAGCGCCTGCGAGGTCGGACCGAGATTGGAGCCTGACGAGTTGGCGGCATTGTAGGGTGCGTCGATAGTCTTCGTCGGATCCTTCGGATCGGGCGTGTTGGTCGCAGACGGCCTGCCATGGAAATACTTGTCGGAGGTGAAGCTCTGGCCGATGAGGGCCGAGCCGACGATCGTGCCGTCGCGCCTGATCATGCTGCCGCCGGCCTGGTTCGGAAAGACGACGGCGGCGATGCCGGTGATGGCGAATGGATAGATGACGCCGGTGAGGATCGTAAAGAGAACGATCAAGACGAGCGCGGGGCGGATATGCTGGAGCATGGTGTTCGAGCCTCAAGCGAGGTGGAGGGCCGCGACGACGATGTCGATGGCCTTGATGCCGATGAACGGGATGATGATGCCGCCGAGCCCGTAGATCAGCAGGTTGCGACGCAATAGGGCAGCGGCTCCAACCGGGCGATAGGCGACGCCTTTCAGGGCCAGCGGGATCAACGCGATGATGATGAGCGCGTTGAAGATCACGGCCGACAAGATCGCCGATAGCGGCGAGACGAGGTGCATGACGTTGAGCGCGCCGAGCTCCGGATAGGTGATGATGAACAGGGCCGGGATGATGGCGAAATACTTCGCCACGTCGTTGGCGATCGAGAAGGTCGTGAGCGAGCCGCGCGTCATCAAGAGCTGCTTGCCGATCTCGACGATCTCGATGAGCTTGGTCGGGTTGGAATCGAGGTCGACCATGTTGCCGGCCTCGCGCGCCGCTTGGGTGCCGCTCTGCATGGCGACGCCGACATCGGCCTGTGCGAGGGCCGGGGCGTCGTTCGTGCCGTCGCCGCACATGGCGATCAGGCGCCCGCCCTGCTGCTCCTTGCGGATATAGGCGAGCTTGTCCTCGGGCGTCGCCTCGGCGATATAGTCGTCGACGCCGGCCTCCGAGGCGATGGCTGCGGCGGTGACCGGATTGTCGCCGGTCACCATCACCGTCTTGATGCCCATGGCCCGCATCGCGGCGAAGCGCTCGCGGATGTCGGGCTTGACCGTGTCCTTGAGATGCACGAGGCCGAGCAACTTCCCATCCTCGGCGACGGCGAGCGGCGTGCCGCCGGTGCGCGCGATGCGGTCGACCGCCTGGCGGAAGGCGGCAGGCGCCGTATTCATGGCAATGCCGGCAAATCGCAAGGTCGCATCGACCGCGCCCTTGCGGATGGTGCGCGACCCGAAATCGATGCCCGACATGCGCGTATGGGCGCTGAACGGCACGAAGGTCATGCCTTCGGCGAGCTGGTTCTCGGCCAAGCCGTATTTGCTGCGGGCGTAGGACACGATGGAGCGCCCCTCCGGCGTCTCATCGGCGAGGCTTGCCAGCAGCGCCGTCTCGGCGAGCTGGCGTTCGGTAACGCCCGGCACGGCGATGAATTCCGACGCCATGCGGTTGCCGAAGGTGATCGTGCCCGTCTTGTCGAGGAGAAGCGTGTCGACATCGCCCGCGGCCTCGACGGCGCGGCCGGAAGTGGCGACGACGTTGAAGCGGATCAGGCGGTCCATGCCAGCGATGCCGATCGCCGAGAGCAAGCCGCCGATCGTCGTCGGGATCAGGCACACGAGCAGCGCGATCAGCACGGTGACGGTGAGGGGCGTCGAGGAATAGGCGGCGAGGCACCACAAGGTCACGCAGACGATCAGAAAGATGAACGTCAACCCCGACAGCAGAATGGAGAGCGCGATCTCGTTCGGGGTCTTCTGCCGCTCGGCGCCCTCGACGAGCGCGATCATGCGATCGAGGAAGGTCGAACCTTGCGCCGCCGTGATCTTCACCTTGACCCAGTCGGAGAGCACGGTCGTGCCGCCGGTCACGGCGGAGCGGTCGCCGCCCGCTTCCCGAATGACCGGTGCGGATTCACCGGTAATCGCCGACTCGTTGATCGAGGCCAGACCCTCGATGACCTCGCCGTCGGAGGGGATAAGGTCGCCCGGCTCGACCAGGACGACGTCGCCGACCTTCAGGTCGAGCGAATTGACCGACTGGTATTGCCGGCCGGCGGGATCGACGAGCCGCTTGGCGATGGTGTCCGAGCGCATGCGGCGCAGCGTGTCGGCCTGGGCCTTGCCGCGCCCTTCGGCGACAGCCTCGGCGAAATTCGCGAACAGCACCGTGAACCAGAGCCAGGCGGCGATCTGGCCCGTGAAGAAAGCCACGTCGCTGCGGGTGAGGAGGTCGCGCACGAACAAGATGGTGACGACGAGCGACACCACCTCGGTGACGAAGATCACCGGGTTGCGGGCGAGCTGGCGCGGATCGAGCTTGCGCACAGCGTCGCGCGCGGCGCGGGCGAGAATGGCGCCGTCGAACAGGCTGAGCGCCTTTGTCTTCGTTGACATGGTTATCTCCGTCAGGGTGTCCCAGCGCCTTGCGTCAGAAGGTCTTGCCGGCGAGCATCAGGAAGTGCTCGACGATCGGACCGAGCGCCAAGGCCGGGAAATATTGCAGCAGATAGAGGATGACGATCACGCCGAGCAGCAGGCCGATGAACAGCGGACCGGTCGTCGGGAAGGTGCCCACCGAAGGCGCCACCTTCTTCTTCGCGGCGAGGGAGCCGGCGAGCGCCAGCACCGGAACGACATAGCCGAAGCGGCCGAGAAACATGGCGATGGCACCGGTCGTGTTGAACCACAGATTATTGCCGCTGAGTCCCGCGAAGGCGGAGCCGTTATTGCCGTTGGCGGAGGCGAAGGCATAGACGATCTCGGAGAGGCCATGCGGCCCCTTATTGCCGAGATCATCCTGCACGAAGGGTGCAATCGCAGAGGCAGCCGTGAAGGCGAGCACGTTGAATGTGTAGATGAGCAAGGCGAACATCACGAACTTCATCTCG
Source organism: Hyphomicrobiales bacterium (assembly GCA_044445965.1). Lineage (GTDB taxonomy): Bacteria > Pseudomonadota > Alphaproteobacteria > Rhizobiales > Beijerinckiaceae > GAS188. The sequence goes on along the minus strand of JBIOEJ010000031.1, from coordinate 25,484 downwards.
CGCGACTCGATCTTCTTGCCGAGATATTCGGGCGTACGGCCGACCATCAGGCCGGCGACGAACACCGAGAGCACGGCAACGACGATCATTCCATAGAGGCCCGCGCCCACGCCGCCGGGCGTGATGCACCCCATCAGCAGGTTGAACAGCGGCACGAGACCACCGATCGGCGTCAGCGAATCATGCATGCCATTGACCGCGCCCGTGCTGGTACCGGTGGTGGCCACCGCCCAGAGCGATGTCATGGCCGGCCCGAAGCGGACCTCCTTGCCCTCGAAATTGGCGGCCGAGGGGTCGACGCCGAGCGCGGTAAGGAGCGGGTTGCCATAAGCCTCCGCAAAGTAGACGACGACAACACCGACGACGAGGACGATGCCCATGGTCCAGAGGAGGCTGCGCCCCTGGCGCGCATCGCCCAGCATGCGCCCGAAGGCGAAGACCGTGGCGACGGCGATGACCAAAAGGCTCCAGTTCTCGACGATGTTCGACCAGATATTCGGATTCTCGAAGGGATGTGCCGAGTTCGCATTGAAGAAGCCGCCGCCATTTGTGCCGAGCTCCTTGATCGCCTCCTGGGTGGCCACCGGCCCGAGCGAGATCGTCTGCTTCGCGCCCTCCAAGGTCGTCGCGTCGAGCGAACCGAGCAAGGTCTGCGGCACGCCGGCGATGAGGAGCGCGAGCGCCACGACGATCGAAAGCGGCAACATGATGTAGAGGGTGGCACGGGTCATATCGACCCAGAAATTGCCGATGGTCTTGGATTCGGAGCGCGTGAAGGCGCGCACCAGCGCCACCGCCATGGCGAGGCCAACGGCCGGCGAGAGGAAGTTATGCACGGTCAGGCCGAGCATCTGCACGAAATGGGTGAGCGTCGTCTCGCCCGAATAGTTCTGCCAGTTCGTGTTGGTCACGAAGCTCATCGACGTATTGAAGGCGAGATCCGGCGCGACCGGATCGAAGCCCTGCGGATCGAGCGGCAACAGGTTCTGCAGCCGCTGCATCGCGTAGAGCACGAACAGATGCAGCACGCTCAAGGCCAGCATCGCCATCGTGTAGGTGAGCCAGCTCTGCTCCTTGCGAGCATCGACTCCGGCGAGCCGGTAGAAGCCGCGCTCCACGGGCGCGAGCACGGGGGAAAGGAAAGTGTGCTCCCCTGCGAGCGCGCGCGCGATGAAACCGCCGAGCGGAATTGCCGCTGCGACCACAAGGACCAATACCAAAGCGATTTGCAGCCAGCCTGCGATAGACATGGGACCACCGTTCGCGCGATTGCCGCGATTAGAATTTTTCGGGACGGATGAGGGTCAGGAGGAGGTAGCCACCCAGCAAGAGGGAAACCACCAGACCGAAGATGGGCTCGAGCATGCGCCGCTCCTCAAAGTCGATCGCAGAGCACGGCATAACCGGCTCCGAGGAGGAAGAGCACGCAAGTGAGCCCGATGAAGATGATGTCGAGCACGAGAAACTCCCGTAGTGAGAGGCACTGCAAGGCCAGTTTCGTAGAGCCGACGACCTACGTCGACGGCTTGATCTCAATCAATTCATGAACCCCATCTCGAGGCGCAGCCCGGATGCCGCAGGATGGCATCCGCGTCGCTCGGAGCCGATCGCAGAGCACGGCATAGCCGACCCCAGCGAAAAGGAGCGCGCAGGCGAGCGCCAGGAAGATGATGTCGAGCACGACGGACTCCCGTGGTGAGCGGCACGGTGATCTATGGGGCCGCATAAATTGTCCATTCGATATAGCGGTCCCGCGCATAAACCCGGCATAAACGAACCCTCGTCGGGCTCAGCCGAATGCGAGTCCTTTGCATTCATCCGGCACGGCTGTTCTTCGGCGGGTCCATCTCCGCTCATTCCCGCGAAAGCGGGAAACCAGCACGACAAGGACGGGTGGAATTTCTGGTTCCCCGCTTGCGCGGGGATGAGCGGAGAAGCGGTTGGAAGGCGAATGCGAGTTTCGTAAATCGTATGAACACGTCTCCGCAGCGCAGACCGCCGGCTTACGAAGATCCCGGCCTCCGATGCGTACGCGGGTTTATGCCGCGCTTATGGGCGAGGCACCGAAATCCCATCGATCCTTTATGCCGAGGCTCCTAGATTGCACCGGTCGCCACCCGAGTTGCGCTCTCGATCAAACGCGCGATGCGGTCACGGAAAAACGGATCATGCTCGCTTCTCTTCAAAGAAAAGATGACCGCCAGACGATCGACAAGCCGCGATGGCGAACACGTCAACGGGATAGTTTGGGGCGCACCGCATTGGCGGTCGGCCTCGTGATCCTCGCCATGGCGATCGTGGCCTACCCTTTCGCGCATTTCGTGCCGTAGTTGCGGACGAAGCCGTACGGCAATTCATCCCAATTTGGCCGACGCGGAACGGTCGTTAATCGAACCCTCATGCCTGCGGCATCACCGATCCGGTATCCGCGAGGAACGCGCCCTGGCGCCTCTCCAATCGGGCGAGGCGCTCCCGCAGCCGAGCGGTCTCCTGCGGGCCGAGCCGGAGCGTGCAGCCCTCGACGATGCGCCGCCCGCGCGCAATGAGCTCGCCCAGCCTCTCCCTGCCGTCGAGCGTCGCGGCGATGTCGTCGAGGGAGCGCAGCAGCCTCAGACTGACAACCACGTCGCTTACCGCATAGTGGCGGATTTGCTCGACCGCGAGGTCGAGCAGGCCCGCGAACCCGGTCCACGGTATGATGAGACGGGCGACATGGGGAGGGTCATAGAGGATCGGCGAAGGCGGCTCGCGGCTTGCCCAGCGAATCAAGATTCGGCCGAGCTGATCGATGCAGTTGATGGCGGTGCTGGGATCATTGACCGCCGGCGAGATCGCCTTGAGCGCGATATCGACGATCTGCAGGATGCCGAACTCGGCATCCTGCTGCATGGTTCGCGACGGGCCGATATCGAAGGCGCGCAGCAATTCGTCGCTGCGCTCGGCGGTCAAGCGATCCGGGCGTGAGACGGATAAGAGCTGGACCCCTGCCGGAACGAAATGCCCGACGCGCCGCAGCACGCGGATTCGCAGCCGGTAAGACTTCGCCAGGCTCAGCAGCTGTTTGGTATCGATGTAGCGGATATATCCCGATACCAGGCTCGTCACGGCGAATTCCGGGCCTTCCGGAACGATCGTGGAGAGACGCGGTCGATCGGCATTGCGCATCTCGTGCGGCATCAGCTCATCGATCACGTTCTCCGTCTCGCGGGCGATGCGGTCGACGATGAAGGTCACGCTGATCGCGTGCGAAATATGATGGATGAAGAAGATCAAGCCGATGACGGAAGCAAGCGCGAGCATCATTCCGCCCGTGACGGTCGCCACCGGCGAAAACGGGTGAGGCGAGGAGCGAGCGGCCGGCAGCGCCGACAGGCAAAAAAGGAACGTGCCGAGGAACAGCCCGAGCGTCCATTGGGTCACACGGTCCCTGACGAAGCTCACCAGAATGCGCGGCGAGAATTGCATCGAGGCGAGCGTCAAGGTCATCAGCAGAATTGCGAAGACGATCGAGACCACCGTCATGACCGAGGCGGCAATCGTCGCCAGCATCAACTGCACGACTTGAGGATCCGAGCGCGAAGGGAACAGGGCGTCCGGGACCCAGGCGCTCAAGACCGGGTGGCTCTCCTCGAGCGATGACAGCATCATGCCGGCAAGGCCGAGCACGACGGAGATGAGCAACGGCCTGACGAGGAAGCCGCCGCGCAGCGCATACATCACTTTGCGGAGGAAGAGGCGCAGCCTTTCGATCACGGTTGCCTTGCTCCGCGCCATCTAGCGGGCGGCAGCGACGCATCAACCTGCGCGCGCTCGGCCGTCGCGTCGAAGATGTGACAGCGGCGCACGATGAACGCAACGGGAATCGGTGCGAGTTCGCGCGAAAGCCCTCAGCCCCAAAGGTGTCGCCGGGCTTGGATGCCGCATTTCGATCCGACCCTTCGAGCGCCAAATCCTCGGTCAGATGAGCGCGACGCCGGCGCGGCGCTCATTCACGAGACCGGCATCACAACTCACTGTGTAATGTGGCGGGAGGTGCCCTCGGCCACATTCTCCCATTTATGCTTTGCTTATGTACGAGGCCCCGATTTCCAATCGATCCTTTATGCCGAGGCTCCTAAATTGCGTCGGTGCAATAGCTATGGCCGACCTCGGCATCGTCGCCGGGTTAGCAATGCTGTGTCTTGCAGTCGGGATGATCGTGTCATGACGAGCGGGTTCACCGGTCTGCCTCTGAGAGAAGCCGCCATACCGCAAGCACGACCTGTTCGCTTGGTGCGACCGGCCGAGTTAGAGGTCGAAGGTCCAAGGCGTGCAGGATTGGTCTCGAGGCTTGTGGCCGCAGCCCTGTCTCTGTTTCGAGTGAATGCGCCCGAAGTGAGGGATCGTCCGCTCGCGGATGTCCGGAAGCGTCGCCCCGCCGCCGGCTTTCCCGGACGGACCACGCCAGAGCCACCGCCGCCGAAGCGAGACCAAAACTGCGATTGCGTTCCTTTGTGGTGGTGAGACCCGGCTGGCGGATAGTCATCCGTCGAAAGGCAAATCGTCGCTCGAGCAACTCTTGATCGAAACGCAGACGGGTCGGGCGGAGCGCGAAATCGCCGCGTACATGGCGCGGCATGACGACCTCTTGACCGATCAACTGAATCCGGCGCGTTCGCCATACTCTACGCAGATCCGCTCGCGGACGAATCCTTTTCGCGAGTGGAACGGCAACTTGGCCGTCAATCACCCGAGTGCGGAGCGAGCCCGACCCGGACCACGGTCAATGAAGAAGGCGCACGCTGCGAATGAGCATTCGCCGAGGCTGGCGGCGAGCGCAGCTACGGTTCGATGACGAGAGCCACACCGACGAAGGATCGTCACATGCATGGCGAGATTTGATCCGGCGAACACACCATCCACGGCGCGATGCCTGGTGAATCGGCCAGGCTCGATCTTGCACGCCGCTGGCCGTCCCTCAGCCATGGCCGAACGCTATCGTAGAGAGCCCGTGCTTCGCCGATCGAGACGCCATCCTTCCGCATCAGCGCCACTACCATGGGCTCGGCGAGCAACTCTTCAAGAGAGATTTCCGTTCGGAAAGCCATATCGCTCCTCCTTACCGGCACCCCACTATTCACTAGTATGGGAATGCGGAGGCATCGCGACAAGATTGCGATGATTGAAAGGTCAGGCCCGCCGGGGATGCACCACGGTTCGGCCGGTCGGCTCGGGCCGCGCGCGGGAGCCCGGCACACCGCCTTTCGGGATGATCCGCAGGCGCGCGGCGCGGGGCTCCGGCACCGGACGGCGCAACACACCAGACGGCGCAGAGTTGATCCGCCGCCTCACCGCGCTGTAACCTCAAGACGGGAAAGAATGAGGGTGAACATGGTCGCCGCGCAAGCCGCCGAGAGGGTGCATCCGGCGGGCTCGCCGCTTGAGGTGCTGCGTGCCTTCGCCAAGCTCGGCGTCAGCTGCTTCGGCGGGCCGATCGCCCATATCGGCTATTTCCGCGAAGAATTCGTCGTGCGGCGCCGCTGGCTCGACGACGAAGCCTATGCCGATCTCGTGGCGCTCTGTCAGTTTCTGCCGGGCCCGGCGAGCAGCCAGGTCGGGTTCTCGCTCGGCTTGATGCGCGCCGGTTATCTCGGCGGCCTTGCCGCCTGGATCGGCTTCACATTGCCTTCGGCGATTGTGCTCGTGCTCTTCGCCTTCGGCGCCGGAGCGCTCGGGGGCCCGAGCGGCGCCGGGCTCCTGCACGGGCTTAAGCTCGTGGCCGTGGCGATCGTCTCCCAAGCGGTCTGGGGCATGGCTCGCGGCATGGCGCCGGATCGCGAGCGGGCGACGATCGCCGTCATCGCCGCCCTGATCATCCTGTTCAGCGGCTCGTCCGTGGCGCAGATCGGCGCGATCCTGATCGGCGCCGTCGCCGGCTTCTTCCTGTGTCGAGGCGATCCATCGGCATCGACGAGCCGCATGCCCGTGCCGATCTCGCCTCGGGCCGGGCTCGTGTCGCTCACCGCCTTCTTGCTGCTGCTCGTGGGTCTGCCGGCGCTGCGCGGCCTCGGGACATCGCAGGGGATAGCGGAGTTCGAAGCGTTCTACCGGTCAGGGGCCTTGGTGTTCGGCGGCGGGCATGTGGTGCTGCCCTTGCTGCGCGAGGCGGTCGTCGCGCCGGGCTGGGTCGGCGACGACGCATTCCTCGCCGGCTATGGCGCCGCCCAAGCCGTCCCCGGACCTCTGTTCACCTTCGCGGCCTATCTCGGCGCCGTGATGGGGCCGTCGCCGCACGGGGTGCCCGGGGCGATGATGGCCTTGGTGGCGATCTTCCTGCCCGGCATGCTGGTCTTGATGGGCACCTTGCCGTTCTGGCAGGCATTGCGCGGCAAAGCAGCCGCACAGGCGATCATGCGAGGCGTCAACGCGGCCGTGGTCGGCCTCCTGGGTGCCGCGCTCTACAACCCGGTCTGGACGAGCTCGGTCAAGGCGCCCGGAGATTTCGGGCTGGCGCTCACCGGCTTCGTCCTCTTGACCGTCTGGCGCGCCCCTCCGCTGGTCGTCGTCGTCTTCGGCGCGCTCGGCGGCATCCTGCTTTCGCGGGTCTACTGAGGGCGTGCCGATCCCTCCGCCAGCGGATTCTGCGCCGCCGGCAGATCATGGAGATGGCAGGCCGCCATCTGCCCATCGCTCAAGGGCCGCAAGACCGGCTCCTCGGTGCGGCAGCGGTCGAACGCATAGGGGCAGCGCGTATTGAAGCGGCAGCCCTTGGGCGGGTTGATGGGGCTCGGCACATCGCCTTTCAGGATGATCCGCGTGCGCGCGGCGCCGGGCTCCGGCACCGGGACGGCGGAAAGCAGCGCGAAGGTGTAAGGGTGCTTGGGCGAAGCGAAGATCTGGCGCTTCTTCGCCGTCTCGACGATCTTGCCGAGATACATGACGGCGACGCGATGGGTCATATGCTCGACGATGGCGAGGTCGTGGCTGATGAAGAGCATCGCCAGGCCGAGCTCTTTCTGCAAATCCTGCAGGAGATTGACGATCTGCGCCTTGACCGAGACGTCGAGCGCCGAGACCGCCTCGTCACAGATGATGAGGTCGGGCTCCGTGGCAAGCGCCCGCGCGATGCCGATGCGCTGGCGTTGGCCGCCCGAGAATTCATGCGGGAAGCGGCTTGCCGCGTCGCGGGGCAGCCGCACCGTGTCGAGGAGCGCCGAGACCCGCTTCTCGACCTCGGCCGTCGAACTGGCGAGCCCGAAATTGCGCATCGGCTCCGCCAGGGTCTCTCGGATGCGCATGCGCGGATTGAGGCTCGAGAACGGATCCTGAAAGACGACCTGCATGCGTCGCCGCAACGGCCGAAACGCCGCGGCCGAGAGATCGTCGATGCGCTTGCCATCGAGGACCACTTGTCCGGCAGTGATGTCGTTGAGGCGCAGCACGGCGCGGCCGACGGTCGACTTGCCGCAACCCGATTCGCCGACGAGCGACAAGGTCTCGCCGCGCTCGATCTGGAACGAGACGCCGTCGACGGCGCGCACGAAGCCTCCGCCGCGGCCGCGCACCGCGAAGTGCTTCTTGAGATCGTTGACGACGAGGAGCGGCTCGCTCATGCGGCGACCGCCTGTTTTTCCGCGTAGTGGCAGGCCGCGACATGGCCCGGCGCCTTGACTTCGAGCGCCGGCGCCACCTTGCGGCACAGTTCCGTGACCTTGGCGCAGCGCCCGGCGAAGACGCAACCTACGATACGCTGTTTCAGGCTCGGAACGAGGCCCGGGATTTCCGCGAGCCGGGTTTCCTCGCCTAGGAGCGAGGAGCCGAGCTTGGGCACGGCGCCGATCAGCCCTCGCGTATAGGGATGGCGCGGCGCGCGGAACAGCTCGACGACCGAGGCCTCCTCCACCTTGCGCCCGGCATACATGACCATGACGCGCTGGGCGACCTCGGCGACCACGCCGAGATCATGGGTGATGAGCACGATCGCCGCCCCGGTGCGCCGTTTCAAATCCGCCATCAGATCGAGGATCTGCGCCTGGATGGTCACGTCGAGCGCGGTTGTCGGCTCGTCGGCGATCAGGAGCTTCGGATTGCAAGCGAGCGCGATGGCGATCATCACGCGCTGACGCATGCCGCCGGAGAGCTGGTGGGGATAGTTGCGCAGGCGCCGGCGCGGCTCGGGGATGCCGACGAGGTCGAGCATCTCGACGGCGCGCGCTTCCGCGGCCTTGCGGTCGAGCCCCTCATGCAGGCGCAAGGTCTCGCCGAGCTGGCGCGCGACGGTGAGCACCGGGTTGAGGCTGGTCATCGGCTCCTGGAAGATCATGCCGATATCGTTGCCGCGGATGGCCCGCATGGCGCTCTCCGGCAGCGACAGCAGCTCGCGCCCTTGGAACCTGATCGATCCGGCGATCTTGCCCGGAGGTTCGGGGACGAGCCGCAGGATCGAGTTCGCGGTCACCGATTTGCCGCAACCGGATTCGCCGACGACCGCGAGCGTCTCGCCATCGTCGACATGGAAGGAGACGCCGTCCACCGCGCGGTTGACCCCGTCCGGCGTGCGGAAATGCGTCTGCAGGTTCTCGACCTCGAGGAGAGCCATCGCCGGGTCTAGCCGTCAGATCTTCTTCGCCATGCGCGGATCGAGCGCGTCGCGCAGGCCGTCGCCCAGGAGATTGATGGCGAGCACCGTGAGCGACAGGAAGATCGCCGGAAACAGGACGATGTAGAACTTGACCTGCCACAGCGCCCTCCCCTCCGCCATGATGTTTCCCCAGGACGGGATGATCGGCGGCGTGCCGACGCCCAGGAAGGACAAGATCGCCTCGGTGATCATGGCCGAGGCGCAGATATAGGTCGCCTGCACGGTGAGCGGAGCGAGGGTGTTCGGCAGGATATGCCTCAAGATGATCATCGGCGTTCTGGTGCCGGCGGCGACCGCGCCGTCGATGAAAGGCTGCTCGCGCAAGGACAGCACCACGCCGCGCACCAGCCGCGAGACGCGCGGGATCTCGGCGATGGTGATGGCGGTGATGACGTTGCCGACGCTGCCGCGGGTCAGCGCCATGAGCGCGATGGCCAAGAGGATGGGCGGGATCGACATCAGCCCGTCCATGATGCGCATGATGAAGCCGTCGGCCCAGCGCAGGAAGCCCGAGACGAGGCCGATCGCCAGGCCCGCCACGGAAGCGAGCAGCGCGACCGAGAAGCCGACGATGAGCGAGACCCTGGTGCCGAACAGCACGCGCGAATAGATGTCGCGCCCGAGCATGTCCGAGCCGAACCAATAGGCCGCGGAAGGCTCGCGCGTGCGCTTCGCGGGGGCAAGCGCGGTCGGGTCGACGGTGCCGAGATAGGGCGCGAGGATCGCGATCAGCAGCATCAGGATCAGCAACCCGCCGCCGATGGCGATGGTCGGATGGCGCCGGCAGAATCCGAGGATCGCGCCCCGCCGCTTGACCGGCGGCAACAGATCCGGGAGCTCGGGCGCGGCGATCGCCGCCTCCGGCAGGTGGATGGGGGCGAGGTCCGACACGGCGCTCAATAGCGTATCCTCGGATCGAGCACGGTGTAGAGGAGGTCGATGCCGAGATTGACCAGCACATAGGAGAAGCTGAAGAGCAGCACCAGGCCCTGGATCACCGGGTAGTCGCGGCGCAGGATCGAATCGACGGTCAGCCGCCCGAGCCCCGGAATGACGAATACGCTCTCGGTCACCACGGCGCCGCCGATCAGCACCGCGATTCCGAGACCGATCACCGTGACGATCGGCACGGCGGCGTTCTTCAAGGCGTGCACGAACAAGACGCCGCTCTGGCCGATGCCCTTGGCGCGCGCCGTCTTGATATAGTCCTGCGCCAGCACTTCGAGCATGGTAGCGCGCGTCATCCGCGCGATGAGCGCGATATAGACGGCGCCGAGCGCGATGGCCGGCAAGATCAGGTTGTGGAGCCAGGGCCAGAGACCCTGGGAGATCGGCGTGTAGCCTTGCACCGGGAGCCAGTCGAGCTGGAGCGCGAAGACATAGGCGAGGAGATAGGAGATCACGAAGACCGGCACCGAGAAGCCGAACACCGCGAAGGCCATCACCAGCCGGTCGATCCAGCTCCCGGCCTTCCAGGCGGCGACGACGCCGAGCGGCACCGCGACGCCGATGGCGAGAACGAGCGTCACGACCATCAGCGACAAGGTGGGCTCGATACGCTGGGCGATGAGCGCGCTCACCGGCAGATTGGTGAAAATCGACGTGCCGAGATCGCCATGCAGGATGCGCCAGAGCCAATCGCCGAACTGGACGAGGAACGGCCGTTCGAGGCCGAGGCTCTGGCGGATGCGCTCGATGTCGGCGGGCGTCGCCTGGTCGCCGGCGATGATGGCGGCCGGATCGCCCGGCGCGATGTAGAGCAGGCTGAAGACGAACAGCGCCACCACCGCCATGACCGGAATGGTCGAGAGGATGCGTCTGCCGACATAGCCGCCCATTGCTTACGACCTCAAATGGCGAAACGACCCTCAAACCGTCTTGCCGACGCCCCAGAAGAAGGGCAAGGGCCCCTTGACCACGCCATCGATGTTCTTGCGCCAGGCCTGATAGGCGAGGAAGAAGCCGGTCGGCGCATAGACGACATAGTCGAGCGCGTCCTTGTTCAGCTTGCGCATCACGGTCTTCTCCTCGTCGAGCGTCTTGGCGTCGAACCAGGTCGTGATGTCGCTCTCGACCTCGGGGCTGTCCGGCCAGCCGAACCAGGCCTTGTCGCCATTGGCGCGGATCGCCGTATAAGCGGCGGGATTGATGCAGTCCGCGCCCGCATGCCAGGTGTGGAACATCGACCAGCCGCCTTGGCCGGGCGGGGTCTTCTGGGCGCGCCGCGTGCCTGTCGTACCCCAATCGGTCGCCACGAAATCGACATTCATGCCGAGCCGCTTCAGGAGATCGGCAGTGACGTCGCCCATCGCCTTGGTGATCGACTGATCCTGCGCCACGACGCAAGTCACCGGCTCGCCCTTATAGCCGCCTTCGGCGAGCAGGCGCTTGGCGACGTCGAGATCGCGCTCGCCTTTGAGGATTTCGCCGCCCTCCTCGTTGTAGAGCGGCGTGCCCGGCGTGAAGAAGCCAGGGATCGGTTTCCACAGCTTGTCGTCGGAGCCGACGATGGCGCGCATATAGTCCTCCTGGCTCATGGCCATGAGGATGGCTCTGCGCACCTTGACGCTGTTGAAGGGCGGATAGAGAAGGTTCATGCGGAACGAGCCGATATTGCCGAGCGGGTCGGCGATATCGACGACGATGTTCTTGTTCTTCTTCAACAGCGGCACGAGGTCGGGGATCGGCGTCTCCCACCAATCGACCTCGCCGTTCTGCAGCGCGGCCGAAGCCGTCGCGGCGTCTGGCATGACGATCCATTCGACGCGATCGAAATTGACGCGCTTGCCTCCAGCGAGCCAGGACGCCGCCTCCTGGCGAGGCTGGTAGTCGGCGAACTTGGCGAACACGGCCTTGGCGCCCGGCACCCATTCCTCCTTGGCGAAGCGCATCGGTCCCGAGCCGATATATTCGGTGATCTGCTTGAAGGGGTCGGTCTTGGCGATGCGCTCCGGCATCACGAAGCTGCAGGGCGAATTGTTTTTGCCAAGCGCCAGCAGCATTTTCGGATAGGGCTTCTTCAGCACCCATTGGAAGGTCTTGTCGTCGACGGCCGTCAGCTCGTTCTGGATCGCCAGCAGCATCAGCCCCATCGGATCGCGCGCCGACCAGCGCGCGATGCTGGCGACCGCGTCCTTGGCGAGCACCGGCTCGCCGTCATGGAATTTGAGGCCCGAGCGCAGCTTGAACGTCCAGGTCAGGCCGTCCTCGGAAACCTCCTCGGACTCGACCATCTGGCGCTGCGGCATGAGCTTATCATCGACGCCGTAGAGCGTGTCCCAGACGAGCGCTGCCGCGTTGCGCACGACATATTGCGTCCCCCAGATCGGGTCGAAATTCGCGAGATTCGCTTGCGGCACGAAGCGCAAGGTGCGCGCGTCGGCGCCTTGGGCAAGGGCAGGAGCGGGAAACCGCGAGGTCGCCGCGAGCGCGCCTGCGCCCGCAAAGCCTTTCAGCAGCGTTCTACGATGCATCGTCTTCACCTTTTCGCGTTGCGGAGCTTCGCGCCGGCCTACTCTTCATAGCATCCCTAATTGGCGCAGTTGGCAAGAGAAGCGAGCCTCGCAGCGAGCCTCCCGGAGCTGCGCCGAGGGTTCGCAAGCTCCGTGCCAAGGCTCGGCCGCCCGCGAGCGTCACGCGAAGGCGTGATGCGGCAAAATCCGCGTCGGCGCGCCTGTCGGCGCCCGCTTGTCATCGATTTCGTGGCCAGGTCGTATCAAGGTCGAGCGGATAAATCGGACGGCGCAGATTCTTGAAGGCGATTTCGTCGTAATTCGAGGTGCACACGCCGAGCCCGGCGCATTCCACGATGGCGCCTGCCAGCGTCCCGAGATCGGCGCGCCAATGGATGCGGCTCTTGATGGCGACGAAGCGCTTGCGTCTGGGATCGATGCCGAGCACGCTCAGCATATCGATCGCGGTCGGCTCCACATGCTTGGAGAGCAGCACGATCTCCACCCTTCCCGTGTCGAAGACGACCGTCGGACCCAAGACCACCTTTACGCCCCGGTTCGAGGCGCTGCGGCTCGTGAAGGAGCCGATCGATATGGTCTTGACCGTGCCTTCGACCGCGAGCGGCGGGTTCGGGCGGCGGAGCGCCGGCATGGCGAGCTTGCCGCCGATCTCGAGCTCGAGGCGTGCGCCGACGCCGGCCGCGATCGCCTCTTGCACGGCCTTCGGATCGTAGATACCGAAGAAGGCGACATCGTCGAGCTCCTGGCGGATGATCTCGGCGAGCACCGCGGTCGTGTCCATGGTGCCGCCCGAGGCGCAGTTGTCATAGTGGTCGAGGAGGAAGATCGGCTCGCTCGAGGCCGGCATCGCCTTGGCCCGAGCCACCGATTTCGCGAGCGGCTCGACCTCGAACACGAATTCGCGACGTGCCGCCCAGGCTTGGTGCAAGAGCTCATCGACCATTCGCCGTGCGGCAACGGGATCGCCATCCGTCGCCACGACGGCGCTGAGCCCGGCCTCGCGGATATCGGCATGCGAAAAGCCGACGAACAGGCTCGCGGCGAGCGCCGTCCCGTCGCGCTCCCAGGCGGTAGCCTTTCTCCTGCAAGTCCTTGTTCGGGGATTGATGCGTCCCTTCGGCCATCACATGGGGCAGCATCGGGACATTGGCCCAAGCCATGACCGGGCTGATCTCGCCTCGGATCGCCCTGACGAGAAGCGAGCCGGCCCGCCGAGCCGTCTCGGCCATGTCGGTATGCGGGTAGAGATGATAGCCGCCGATGATGGTCGAGAGCTTGACGATGTCGTCATAGATATTGGCGTGCATGTCGAGCGCAACCGCGATCGGCACCGTCTCGTCGATGGCGCGGATGCGGCGCAGCAACTCGCCTTCGCCATCCTCGACATGCTCGGCGACCATCGCGCCGTGCAGGTCGAGCATCAGACCGTCGAAGCCGCCCTCGGCGACGGCGTCGGTGATCGCCCTGGCGCAGCTCTCATAGGCGTCGCGCCGGACGGGCCCGCTCGGCGGGGCGCTGGCAGCGAGCGGAACGACGATCTCGGCGCCGGCAGCAGCGGCCACGTCGAGAAAGCCGCCCATGCAGGTGCCGGTGTTGCGATAATGGGCGATCGCGGCCTCGCCCGAAAGCGGGGTTTCGCCCGCGCGGCAAAATCGCGCCATCGGCGTCGGCACCGGCGAGAACGTGTTGGTCTCGTGCGAGAACTGGGCGATCAGGAAGCGCATCGCGGAAGCAATAGCGCGCCCAGGACCATGGAGGAAAGCGGACGCACGACAGAGGACGGAATCAGTCGTCTGTCCTCCGCCGTCCGTCCAACGATTCCCGGCACTCAGACTTCCTTCTTCACGTTCCAGAAGACCGGGAAGCCCGTCAGCGTCCCGGTGACGTATTTCTTGAAGGCGACGGGCAGGTAATACTGGCCGAGCGGGATATAGGGCACGTCGATCAGGACTTGCTTCTGGATTTCCTCGGCGAGCTTCTTCTGGGTCGCCGTGTCCGGCGCATCGATCCAAGCTTGGCGCAGCTCCTCGATCTTCGGCGCCGTCGGCCAGCCGAACCAGGCGTCGAGGCCGTTGCCGCGCAGCGAGATATGGCCGACCGGGTTGAACATGTCGATGCCGTTCCAGCCGGTGAAGAAGATGTTCCAGCCGCCTTGCTCCGGCGTCTCCTTCTTGGCGCGCCTTGCGACGACCGTCCCCCAATCCATCGTCTGGTAATCGACATTCATGCCGCATTTGCGGAGCATGTCGGAGCCGACATCGCCTTCGGCCTTGAGATTGGCGAGGTCGGTGACGCCGAGGATGACGATCTTCTCGCCCTTGTAGCCGGCGCTCGCGAGGTCTCGCTTGACCTTCTCGTAGTCGCGCGGGCCGTTGAGGACCTCCATGCCGGCGCTGCTCTCGAGCGGGCTGCCGGGCGGGAAGACGCCGATCCCCGTCTTCCACATGGATTCGTCGCTGCCGGCGACCGCGATCATGAAGTCTTCCTGGTTGACCGCGCCGAGTATGGCGCGCCGGATCGCCGGGTTGTCGAATGGCGTCACGAGCTGATTCATGCGCAGGATGGCGATCGCCCCCGTCGGGTCGTTGTTGGCGACGGTGATCGTCTTATCCTTGGCGAGCATCGGTTGCAGATCGGGCGATGGCTGCTCCAGCCAGTCGATCTCTCCAGTCTGGAGGGCCGAGGCCGCAGTCGCGGTATCCGGGATCGTCACCCATTCGACCCGATCGAAGTTCACGAGCTTCGGTCCGGAGGTCCATTGCGGGGTGCCGCTCTCGCGCGGCTTGTAATCGGGGAAGCGCTCATAGGCGCAACGCGTGCCCACCATGCGTTCGGCGGCGAGGAATCGATAGGGTCCGCTGCCGACCATCTCGGTCACTTGCGTGAAGGCGTCGGTCTTGGCGAGGCGCTCGGGCATGATCACCGGCGCGAAGGCCGTGCATTTCGCCAGCGCGTCGGGAAGCAGCGGGAACTTCCGCTTCAGGCGGAACTGAATGGTCTTGTCGTCCGGCGCCGAAAGCTCGTCGGTCGCTGCCAGCAAGGTCTGGCCGAAGGAGTCGCGCTTGCCCCAGCGCTGGATGCTGGCGACGCAGTCCTTGGCGAGGACCGCGGTGCCATCATGGAATTTGAGGCCGGGACGCAGCGTGACCTTCCACAACTTGCCGTCATTCTCGGTAGTCGCGCCTTCCGCCATTTGCGGTACGGCTTGGTACTTGTTGTCCTGGCCATACAGCGTGTCGAACACCAGGAAAGCGTGGTTGCGCGTCACCGTCGCCGTCGTCCAGATCGGATCGAGCACGGACAAGTCCGCCTGCGGCGTGAATCTCAAGACACGCTGTCCCGCAGCAAGCGCCAGCGAAGGTGCTGCAAGCGAGGCAGCGGCGGCTGCCTTCAGGAAATCGCGTCTACGCATGATGGCTTCTCCCCTTCCCGCCGTTCGATCAAGCCGGGCAATGTTCTCAAGATATGCGCCAGCAACGGCGACCCGATCGATTTGAGCAGGCGGCACTGCAAGAAGCAAGCCGGCCGCATCGGCCGGTAGGGGAAATTGACGCGAAAACCCTGGCATTTAGATTGAGCGCGGGGCGGCCGGTTCCATCCCTGGGAGAGCTGAACCTTGTCTGCGATCGCAACTGCCGGGACGGACCATGGCGCGCTCGACGACGTCGAAGCGACCTCGAGCCCGCCGACGATACGCGATCCGAGCGAAGGGGCGGCGAGGCACGTCGGCCTCTGGCGGAAGGGCGTGCGAAATGGCCTGGCCGCCGCCGTAGGTATTACGGTGGCGGTGCATTTAATTCGAACTTCCACTTTCGGTCAACGGAAACACCGATCAGCGGCCGGCCTCGCCTTCGTCGTCCCGCCCACGCATCCGAACGCAGATGCGCCCGAATATCCCGCAGGCAACGGCCCTACCCCCTCAGCGTCGCTCCATGGCGTCGCGATACCTCGGCGACGATCTTCCGGGTGACCGCCTCGATTTCGGCATCGGTGAGCGTCTTCTCCACCGGCTGCAACGTCACTTCGACGGCGACCGATTTCTTGCCTGCGTCGAGCCCCGCGCCTTCATAGACGTCGAAGACGACGACATCGGCGATCAATGAGCGATCGGCGTTCTGCGTCGTCTTGACGATGTCGCCGGCCGCGACCTCCTTTTCGACGACGAAGGCGAAGTCGCGCCGCAGCGGCTGGAAATCCGACAGGGCGAGCTTCGCCTTGACGCGCGTCGGCTTCAACTTCGGCAGGGGCAAGAGATCGAGCGTGATCTCGAAGCCGACCGCGGGCCCTTTGACGTCGAGGAATTCGAGCGTCCTCGGATGCAGCTCGCCGAAGGCGCCCAGCGCCGTCTTCGGCCCGAATTGGAGCTTGGCCGAGCGGCCGGGATGGAACCAGGCCGGCGCGCCGGCCACGACCTGCACCCCACCGAGCGGAATGGCGAGCGCTTCGAGCAAGGCGATGGCATCGGCCTTGGCGTCGAAGGCGTCGGCCGCGGCGCTGCCGGCCCAATGCCGGCCGACCCCAGCCCCGCCGGCGAAGCCGCGCCTGATGCCGGAGGCGCGCATGGTCTGTCCTTGCGGCTCATCCGAATGAAAGACCTGGCCGACCTCGAACAGCGCCACGTCGCCGCGGCCCCGATCGGCGTTCTTCTGCGCGGCCTTCAACAGCCCCGGCAGCAGCGAGGGCCGCATATCCGAGAGATCGACGGCGATCGGATTGGCCAGCGCGAGTTGAGGCGCGCCGCCGCCGAAATGCTCCGCCTCGCCCTTGTCGATGAAGGACCAGGTGACGACCTCCGCCATACCACGCGCCGCAAGGGCGCGGCGCGCCAGCGAGACGCGCTTCTGCGCCAGTGTGAGCACCGGCTTCAGCACCGCCGCCTCTTCGCGCGGGTAGGGGGTCGAGGGGACGCGGTCGAGACCTTGGATCCGGGTGATCTCCTCGACGAGATCGGCCTTGCCCTCGATATCCGGTCGCCAGGAGGGCGGCGTGACCTTCGCCCGGCGATCCGGCGCGTGGAACGCGAAGCCGAGCCGCGTCAGGGTCGTCAGCGCGGCGATATCGTCGATGTCGAGACCGGTGAGGCGCTTCGTCTCGCTCAAGGGGAAGTCGATGACGCGGCGATGATCGGGAATGGCGCCGGCAAGCATCGTTTGCGAGGGCTCGCCGCCGCAGATGTCGAGGACCAGTCGGGTCGCCATCTCGAGGCCGGGCAGGCAGAAGGCCGGGTCGACGCCGCGCTCGAAGCGGTAGCGCGCATCGGTGTTGATGCCGAGCTTGCGGCCGGTCTCGGCGATATTGAGCGGGTCCCAGAGCGCTGATTCGATCAGCACCTCGGTCGTGCGCTCGTCGCAGCCCGAGGCCTCCCCACCCATGATGCCGCCGATCGATTCGACGCCTTGCCGGTCGGCGATCACCACCATGGTGTCGTCGAAGACATAGGTCTTGCCGTCGAGCGCCGTGAGGCTCTCGTCCGTCTCGGCGCGACGCACGCTGAGCGCTCCCCTCACCTTCGAGGCGTCGAAGACATGCAGCGGCCGCCCCCGATCGAAGGTCAGGTAGTTGGTGATGTCGACGAGCGCGTTGATCGGCCGAAGGCCGATCGCCTTGAGACGCCTCTGCATGAAGGCGGGCGAGGCGCCGTTCTTGACGCCGCGAACCAGGCGCAGCGCGAAAGCCGGGCAGAGCTTGGCGTCCGCGGGCGCAAAATCGAGCTTCACCGCGACGGGGCAAGGGAATGCGCCCTTCACCTCGCCGATCGGCTGCTCCTTCAGCGTGCCGATGCCGGCGGCCGCGAGATCGCGCGCGATACCGTGGATCGATGCGGCATCCGGGCGGTTCGGCGTCAGATTGATCTCGAGGACCGCGTCATCGAGCCCGGCATAGGCGGCGAAGGAAGCGCCGAGCGGCGCCTCGGCCGGCAGGTCGATGATGCCCTCGTGATCGTCGGAGATTTCGAGCTCGGCCTCGGACACCAGCATGCCGTTCGATTCGACGCCGCGGATGACGCCCTTGCCGAGCGTGATCTTCTTGCCCGGAATGTAGCTTCCGGGCGGCGAGAACACGCCCATCATGCCGGTGCGGGCATTGGGCGCCCCGCAGACGACCTGCACCGGAACGCCGGCGCCGGTATCGACCATGCAGACGCGCAGCCGATCCGCGTTCGGATGCTGCTTCGCCTCGATGACCCGGGCGATGGTGAAGGCCTCGAGCGCCGCCGCCTTGTCCTCGACCGCCTCGACCTCGAGGCCGATGCGCGTCAGCGTCGCCACGATCTCGCCGAGCGAAGCTTGCGTGTCGAGATGGTCCTTCAGCCAGGACAAAGTGAGCTTCATGGAGAAACCTTCAGCCGCTCATGCCGAGCGCCCGGAGATAGAGATCGAGGATCTCCTCCTCCTCGCGCCGCTCGGCGGCGTCGCGCTTGCGCAGCGCCACGACCTTGCGCAAGACCTTGGTATCGAAGCCTTGCGCCTTCGCCTCGGCGTAGACCTCCTTCACGTCGCCTGCGATCGAGGCCTTCTCCTCCTCCAGCCGCTCGATGCGCTCGACGAAGGATTTGAGCAGATCGGGCGCAACGGCATCGGACATCTCGGCGGCTCCTCGCAGGGACTAAGGGGGCGGCAGGCGGCACCCTCGGACGGGAGCGGACGCAGTCGCACACCCAAACAGCCGCGGTCAACGCCTCATTCGCCGAGGGGCAGCACCATGGACCCTTTGGCGGGGGGATCGGATTGGCAGGAATGCGGCTGCGCCGCGCCATACCAGGGATTGGTCCAGCCGCCGCAATTGCCGCAGCCACCGAGCGCCAGGCCGAGCGCGAGGAGGAGGACGGCCGCCCGTGCCTTGCGAACGGGGCCCACATCCAATCTCGCGCGCCACCAAGCCGCGCCGCCTGCCTGAGACATCGAAACAGCCTCCATCTCGAACCGATCGTCGCCCGCCTTGAAGCTTATCCTATCGTCGCGGTCGCCTGGAAGCCAATGCGCGACCAAACGCGCCCCACACCCTTGCGCGGCGCGCCCGAATTCGACATCTGTGGCCTCCCGTCTCTGGAACAATACCGCCATGGCCCTGCATTTTGCCCCCTCCGAGTTCGCCGCGAGGCTCGCGCGCCTGCAGGCCGCCATGCAGTCGCAGCAGCTCGACGCCATGTTCATGTTCGCGCAGGAGAGCATGTATTGGCTCACCGGCTACGACTCGTTCGGCTTCTGCTTCTTCCAATGCCTCGTCGTGAAGGCCGATGGCCGCATGGCGCTGCTGACGCGCTCGGCCGATCTGCGCCAGGCGCGACATACCTCGCTGATCCGCGACATCCGCATCTGGAAGGATGCGAAGGATGCCCATCCCGCGGCGGAGCTGAGGGCGCTGGCGACCGAGCTCGGCCTCGCGGGCAAGCGCGTCGGCGTCGAATACGACACCCAGGGGCTCACGCATCGTAACGGCAAGCGGCTCGAAACGGCCTTCGAGGGCTTGGCACGGCTCGAGGACGCCTCGGCGATCGTGCCGGCGCTCAGGGCCGTGAAATCGCCCGCGGAAATCGCGCTGGTGCGCCGTGCGGCGGAGCTCTCGGATGCGGCGGATGCGGCAGCCATTGCCCTGCTGCGCGAGGGCGCGGAGGAAGGCGACATCCTCGCCGCCATGCATGATGCGATCTTCCGGGCCGGCGGCGACTATCCGGCGAACGAGTTCATCATCGGTTCGGGCGAGGACGCGCTGCTCTGCCGCTACAAGGCCGGACGCCGCAAGCTCGGTGCGAATGATCAGCTCACGCTCGAATTCGCGGGCGTTTGGCGCCATTACCACGCGGCGCTGATGCGCACCCATATCGTGGGGAAGCCGCGCCCCTTGCATATCCCCTATCACGCGGCGGCGCGCGAGGCCCTCACCGCCTGCGAGGCGGAGCTGCGCCCCGGCCGCAGCGCGGCCGACGTGTTCGCCGCCCATGCCCGCATCCTGGACCGTCACGGCTTCGCGGCGCATCGCCTCAACGCCTGCGGCTATTCGCTCGGCGCCAAGTTCACGCCCTCCTGGATGGACCCGCCGATGTGCTACGAGGCGAACGACTTCGCGCTCGCTGCGGGCATGACCATGTTCCTGCACATGATCTTGATGGATTCCGACAGCGCCACGGCGATGTGCCTCGGACGCACCTCGCTTATCGACGAAAAGGGCTCGCAGCCGATCAACGGCAAGAGCCTCGACCTCGTCATCCGTTGAAGCTATGCTGCCGCCGGACCTGCCGATTCATAAGCGCAGGCGGAGGCATCAATGGCGAGCGTATCGACCGTCCGCGCTTCGTCGCGCGGGATGGGTACTTCCTTTTTCATCAAGGTGTTGTCGGTCGCCACCTGTCTGACGCCCCTCGCGCTCGGCGGCTGCCAGGATGTGGGATTCGAGGCCTCCGTGCCGGCGCGCATGGCGCCCGGCGTGCCGATCGCGGTCGAGGCCGTCGAGGGGCCGCCCGACGTCGTGCAGAGCGCCTTCGGCGCCGCCTTCGCGCAGGCCGCGGCCAATCATCAGGTCACCATCGTGGATGCGGGCGAGGCGGCGCGCTTTCGCCTCAAGGGCTATCTGACCGCCGATGCTGCCCAGGACGGCAACACGGCGCTCACCTATGTCTGGGATGTGTTCGACGCCTCGAACCGGCGCGCGCAGCGCGTCACCGGCGTCGAGGAGATGGCCGGCGATCCCGCGGATCCTTGGTCCCACGTCGACGACCGGGCGTTGCAGCGCGTCGCCGGCAAGAGCATGGACGGCATCGCCGATTTCCTGGCCGATGCCGGCAGGAACGCTCCGCCGACCGTGGCGGCTCAGCTTTCGCCACGCGCGGTCACGGGCGGCGCCGCGGCTGGCGCCGCCGTCGGCGCGACAGGCAAGCCGCTGGGATATCTGCCGACGCAGTAGCGGCGACGGCCTTCGAGAGGGACTGCCTTCGCATCTTCGTCATGGCCGGGCTCGGCGCGGCGGTTCACCTCACATAGTGAAGCTTCCGAAACCTCTTCCGGAAGGCCGTGACGTCGGCCGCCACGCCAGCCTCGTCCTCATTGCCGATGAGGGCGCGCGCAATAAGGGCCGCAAGCTCGGGCATATGCTCGGCCGTCATTCCCCAACGGACGATCTCGGGCGTGCCCAGGCGCAAGCCGTTCATGTCGCCCTCGACCTCGGCGAGCGGCAGGCCAATGCCGCAGGCGAGGATATTGGCCCGCCGCAACCTCTTCGAGGCCGCCTGCCCGCCCCCGAACCGGTGAGCCTCGACGGCGAACTGGTGCGAGCGCGTGGTGCCGCGCTCGCGCGCATAGACCGGCAAGCCGCGCTCGGCGAGGCTCGCCGACAGCGCGGCGGCGGTCTCCCGCATCATCGCCGCATAGGCCTCGCCATGCTCCTTCCAATCGAGCAAGGTGAGGGCGAGGGCGGCCGATTTCGCTGCGTCGAAATTGGCGGTGAGCCCGGGAAAAGCGATTGTCTCGAGCCGCCGCGCCAGCTCCGCATCATTGGTGACGATGAGGCCGGAGGGCGGGCCGCCCAGGCTCTTATAGGTGCTCATCGTCATCAGATGCGCGCCCTCGGCGAGCGGTTGCTGCCAGGCGCCGCCGGCGATCGGGCCGGAAAGATGCGCCGCATCGAAGAGCAGCTTGGCGCCGACCTCGTCGGCGATGGCGCGGAGCTCGCGGACCGGGTGCGGAAAGAGGTTCAGGCTGCAGCCGATGGTGATGAGCTTCGGGCGCAGCGCCTTCGCCTGCTCGCGAAGCTTCGCCGGATCGACCGTGTAGCCCATGGCATTCACGGGCGCCGGATGGATGTCGAGGCCATAGAGCCCGGCAGCGCCCGGCCGATGATGGGTGATGTGTCCGCCTATGCTCGCGGGCGGCACGATGACGGCGTCGCCCGGCTTCGCCGTCGCCATGAAGGCGTAGAGATTGGCCATGGCGCCGGACGCGACCCTGATCTCGGCGAAACTGGCGCCGAACACTTCCGCGGCAAGCTCGGCGGCGATCACCTCGATCTTTTCGATGGCTTCGAGCCCCATCTCGTATTTGTCCCCCGGATAGCCGAGCGAAGGCCGCGAGCCGAGGCCCGAGGCGAGCGCCGCCTCGGCTTTCGGGTTCATCGTATTGGTCGCGGGGTTGAGGTTGACGCAGTCTTCCTCATGGATGCGGCGGTTTTGCGCGATCAGCGCGGCGATCTCGGAATCGACCGCCTCGGCCTTGGCTCGGTTGGTGGCGGCGGCGATACCTTGAACATAGTCTTCGACAGGGTTCGGCACCCAGCTTCGGCGCGCGAGCGCGGTCACGGCGCCGTCACCCCAGTCTTGCCCCGGTCGTAAGACCCACGGACTTCGCCCAGTCGCCCGCCGCCACCTTGGCGCCATCCGCGGGCTTCACGCGCAAGACCTTGACGCGGCCATCGGCGCACACGACGGTGAAGCTGTCCTCGGCGACCTCGGCGACCTCGCCCATCTTGCCGGCGATGCCGCTCGGCGATTTCGCAGGCAAGGGGCGCGATTCGAAGATTTGCAGCCTCGCGCCGTCGAGCAGGGTCCAGGCGCCAGGAGCGGGATTGCAACCCCGGATGAGGTTGTGGATCTGGCCCCAGGGCTTGCCCCAATCGATGCGCGCATTGTCGGGGCCGCAACGGCCCTCATAGCTGGCCTTGGCCTCGTCCTGCTTGTGGCGCGGCGCCTTGCCCGCCTTGACCAGATCGACCGCCTCCAGCATCGCCGCGACGCCCATCGGGAACAGGCGGTCGAAATAGACGGAGCCCAGCGAATCCTCGGACCCGATCGGCGTCGTCTTCTGCAACAGCACATCGCCCGTGTCGAGCCCGTTATCAGGCCAGAAGATCGACAGACCCGTCAGCGTATCGCCATTGATGATGGGCCAGTTGATGGCGCTCGGGCCTCGGTATCGCGGCAGCAATGAAGGGTGGTATTGGATCGAGCCATGGGTCGGAATGTTTAGGAATTCCTGCGGCACGAAGAGCGTGACGAAGGCCATGACCTGGAGGTCGGGCTCGAGCGCCCGGAACTCCTCCCAGATTTCCGGCTTGCGGTAGGAGGGAGGCTGGAAGACGGGGAGCTTGGCCGCGATGGCCGCTTCCTTCAGCGGATCAGGCTTTGCTCCCGCCTTCTCCGGCGCGACATAGGCGGCGACGACGCCCTCGCCGCGCTCGAGCAGGGCTTCGAGC
Source organism: Hyphomicrobiales bacterium (assembly GCA_044445965.1). Taxonomy (GTDB): domain Bacteria; phylum Pseudomonadota; class Alphaproteobacteria; order Rhizobiales; family Beijerinckiaceae; genus GAS188. Next base: position 2,210 of record JBIOEJ010000031.1, on the reverse strand, counting down.
ACCGCCTTGCCGAAGGCCTGCTGGCCGTGAACCACGATACGCATGCGCCGAACGTCGTCTAGTGCCCACTACCGTTGGTTGACGAGAACTCGGGTCGCCGCCATCGTCCCCGGTCAGCCTCGGCGAGGCGAAGCGTGGGCATCGTTGATCGTGCCGTATCTAGAGCGAGGGAGTTTCGCCCCTCTCGACCCATTCGCTCAACGGCATGAGGCGAAGGCCGAGCCGCCCGTAGTTCACGCGAAGGTATCCGTCCGTCCCCTCGGAGACCGCATCGGGCCGCACCCGCTGCACCTCCTGCGCCATCACGCCCACATACTCGTCATCGCTCCAGAGATACCGGAAGCGGTATAGGTGGATGCCGCCTGGGAGCAAGCCGACGGCTGCAATATCGCGCTTTACGCGAACATCGGAAAAGCTCGAGCCGTTCGAGTTGCCGGAGGAGGAGCTCTGCCCGCCGCTGTTGTTGCCGCCGGTCGAGGAGCCAGCAGGTCCGTTGCCTGGCCTGGCAGCGTCGGAACGCGCAATGCCGAGCGGGCCGCCATAGGTGAACAGGGTGACGCATCCGCCGCCGCAGGCCGTGGCGAAGTCCGGCAGCGCCGAGGCCTGCTGTCCGACCGGACCCGTCACGCCGGCACTCGTCAAGATCGCGGATTGTCCCGGCGCGAGAGTGACCGATTGTCCGTTCCTCGCGGTAACGACGACGATTCCTTGATTTGCTCCCGGCTGATCGGTGACGACGACGCGCGCCCGTTGGACGACGACGTCGACGATGGTGCCGCGCACGCCGAGCGAGCCGAACGGGGTCGTAACGTCATAGGCGCGGTGGTCCGACCGGCCGGATATGAAGCGCAACGCGCCCTTCGACACGCCGACCGTGAAGCGGCTTGCCGCGCCGCTCTGATCGAAGGCGAAATTGTCGAGCGTCACCGTCGACAACGGGCCGACGAAAAGCTTCGTCTGATCGACGAAGACGATCTGGCCGTCGCTCGCGGCCTGCGTCCGGACGATCTCCCTCGAGACGACACCATCGCCCTTGGCGAGCGGCGAGCTATGGCCGCTGAACGAGCCGGAAACGTCCCCCTCGACCAGGACGGCCGTGCCGATCGCGTCGAGCGCGGCGGCCCTTTCGGGGGCGGACAGCCATGCCGAGGCCGCCACTACTGCGACAGCCAAATGGCCAAAAGCTCTTGCGCGGGAGCCAGAAAACATCATCGCCCTCACCCCGATTCTCTCCGACGGTCTAGCTCTGACATATTCCATGAACAACTTCCATCTAAATGCCCGCATTTCGATCGGTCAAGCCGGATCGCGGTCGGATAATTTCGTTATTCGGCTATGGCGATTGTGAAAGTCAGGCCGGACGGGCCGCTTTCAAGCCGCTCCTGCGCCGCAGCGTGACATTGGCGATGAGGGTCAGGCTGAGGGTTGCCGCCATCAGCACGAAGGATATGGCGGCCCCGAATGGCCAGTTGTTCGACTGGCTGAACTGGTCATAGACGAGCGGCCCCATCATCTTGAATTTCGGCCCTCCCAACAGGACCGGCGTCGCATAGGCGTTCATGGCCAGGATGAAGGTGAGGATCGTGCCGGCGAGCGTGCCGGGCAGCGCCAGCGGCCATATGACCCGACGGAAGGTCTCGAGGGGCGCGGCGCCGAGGCTGAGCGCGGCCTCCTCGATCGAACGGCCGATGCCCTCGATCACGCTCTGCAAGGTGAGCACCATATAGGGCAGGTTGACCGTGATAATGCCGACCACCACCGCCGTCTCGGTGTACATGATGGTCAGCGGTTCGTCGATGAGACCGGCCGTCATCAAAGCGACATTGACGAACCCCTTCGAGCCGAGCAGCGTCATCCACCCCGCCGCCCGTACCGCATTGCCGATGAACAGCGGCAGCACGACCAGGATCACCATCAGGTTCTTCCAGCGCGACGTCATGCGCGCCAGCCAGTAGGCGAGCGGAAAGCCCATGACGAGGCAGGCGAGCGTCGTGACCAGCGCGACGCGGATGGTTCGCAGGAGGACGGAGAGATAATAGGGATCGGTGAAGAACTTGACGTAGTTCTCCCCCGTCACCGCCTCGACCATATAGCTCGCCGGATCGAAGCGGTTGAGGCTGTAGCGGAACAGGATGGCGATCGGGACGAGAAGCTGCAGGACGCAAAAGAGCGTCGCGGGCCCGATGAGGGCGAGAGCCATGGAGGATGGG
>JBIOEJ010000030.1:0-50153 GCA_044445965.1 Hyphomicrobiales bacterium | reverse complement strand
TTGCGCGCCGCCTCGAGCACGCTCGTCCCCTCGGCAATGCGTCCGCGCTTGCCCGAAGGCGAGAAGGCGATGGTGAATTCGGTCATGCGCCCGCGTCTAGGCGCTTTCCCGCCCGCCAGCGGCAATAAGCGCCCGCAGCCGCGCCTCGCCATAGTCGCGCTCGATGCGTGCGACCTCGGCGCCGACCGCCGCCTCGAGATCCTCGCCGCATGGCTTAGGCTCGCTCTGCCGCCAATCGGCGAGATAGGCGTCGGTGCCGGTGGCGCTGGCTTTCATGGCGGCCATGTCGATCGCCTCGGCGAAACGTGGCGAAAGCTCGCGCTTCGCGCGGGCAGCCCTGCGTCCTCCCGGAAGCGATGCGGTGACCTGGGCGGGAATGTCGCGCCAGTAGGTGACGACGAGCTGAGCCATCGGGCCCACCGACCGGGCTAAGCTCGGGCCGCTGCGGGAGTCGCTGCGACTTGGCGTGCAAGAAATCCTTCCAAGCCGCTCAACCCCGTCACCCGCTTTTCCAAGGGCAATCCAAGCCTAGCCGCGGCCGCCACCGCGCGCGCCTCGAGATCGGCATCGGGCGCCTGGGCGAGCCAGACGACGCGCTTGTAGTTGCCGAAATAGTCGCAGATCAGCTCGGGATGGCGGTCGAGGCCGAGGCCTTCGATCACCAGCCGGTCGAAGAAGCGCACCAGATAATCGGTAAGGAAAAAAGTGCCGATCTCCTCTTCCATCATGGCATCGAACTCTTGGAGCCCGGCATAGAAGGCGTAACAATGGGCGCCCTCGATGCGCTCGACGCCCTCCTCGGCCAGCATCTCGTCGAGCCTGCCGCCCGTGCCGCAATCGCCGTAAAGACAAAGGATGCGCCGGTAGCGGCGCCGATTAGCACGGACCTTCCGGCGCACCGCCTCGGTGATTCGCTCGGGCCGGTTATGGAGGATGGCCGGCAGGCAAGTCACCGCGAGATGCGACCAGTCGTTGAGCCTGATCGCGGCGAGCAGCTCCTTGGCGAGCGCACCGCAGGCGATGACGAGCGTATCGGGCGCAGCCTTGGCCCCGGACGGGCGCTCGGCCTCGAATCCCTCATCCGGATCGGCCGCGGTCAGCATGGCTCACTGCGCGGCCTGCGCCGAGCCTTGCCGTGCAGAGCCCTGCTGTGCGGAGCCTTGGCGGCGCGCCAGCAGCGCCTTCGCGGTCTCCACGGTGACGGCGGCGTCGCGGCAATAGGCATCGGCGCCGATCGCCTTGGCGAAGCTCTCGTTCAGCGGCGCCCCGCCGACCAGCACCAGATGGTCGTTGCGGATGCCTTTCTCCTTCAAGGTGTCGATCACCACTTTCATATAGGGCATGGTCGTGGTGAGAAGCGCCGACATGCCGAGAATCTCCGGCTGATGCTTCTCGATGGCATCGAGATATTTCTCGACGCCATTGTTGACGCCGAGGTCGACGACCTCGAAACCCGCTCCCTCCATCATCATGCACACGAGGTTCTTGCCGATATCGTGGATATCGCCCTTGACTGTGCCGATGACCATCTTGCCGATCTTCGGGGCGCCGGTCTCGGCGAGCAGGGGGCGCAGGATCGCCATGCCGGCCTTCATGGCATTTGCCGACATCAGCACCTCGGGCACGAACAAGATGCCGTCGCGGAAATCCTCGCCGACGATGCGCATGCCCTCGACGAGCGATTCGGTCAGCACCCTGTAAGGCGTCCAGTCGCGCGAAAGCAGGATGCGCACGCCCACCTCGATCTCGGCCTTCAGCCCGTCATAGAGGTCGTCATGCATCTGCGCCACGAGGTCGGCGTCGTTCAGCGAATTCAGGTCGAGATCGTCCCCGGCCATCGAGAATTGACTCCATCCATGTCTTTTCCGGCCCGCCAGGTTGAGGTGGCCGGCTGGTTGCGGTAACACAGACCGCGGCCTTGCAGAAGTGGCACGGCCGCTCGCGTGAATGTGAACCTGCGCAAAGGCTTGACTATTTAGCACATTCTCATCACTTTCCGGGCGGTTCCGCACCGCCGGGACAAGCGCCGGTCATCATCGATGTCGTCCAGAAATCGTTTCGCAAAAGCCCGCTGGGCCATCATCGCCAAGGCGCGAGGGAGGATGAGTGAAGCCCACCGACATCGGTAACCCCGATTATTTCCACAAGGTCGTCGACTGCCAATGGGCCTGCCCCGCCCACACCCCGGTCCCCGAATATATCCGGTTGATCGCGGCGGGCCGCTACAGCGACGCCTATATGATCAATTGGGAGTCGAACGTCTTCCCCGGAATTCTGGGACGGACCTGCGACCGTCCTTGCGAGCCCGCCTGCCGCCGCGGACGCGTCGAGGAGGAGCCGGTCGCGATCTGCAGGCTGAAACGGGTGGCGGCGGACTATAAGGACGACATCACGGCGCGGCTCCCTGTTGCACCGCAGCAAAAAAACGGCAAGCGGATCGCCTGCATCGGCGCAGGCCCTGCATCGTTGACGGTGGCGCGCGATCTCGCCCCGCTCGGCTACGAGGTGGTGGTCTTCGACGGGGACAAGCGCGCCGGCGGCATGATGCGCACCCAGATCCCGAAATTCCGCCTGCCCGAGACGGTCATCGACGAGGAAGTCGGCTACATCATCGATCGCGGCGTGGAGTTCCGCGGCGGCGAGCCAATCGACAGCCTCAAATCCCTCCTCGGGCAGGGATATGACGCGATCTTCGTCGGCACCGGGGCGCCGCGCGGCCGAAATCTCGACATTCCGGGCCGCAGGCAAGCCGCGGCCAATATCCATATCGGCATCGATTGGCTCTCCAGCGTCTCCTTCGGCCACATCACCAAGATCGGCAAGCGCGTCATCGTGCTCGGCGGCGGCAACACCGCCATGGATTGCTGCCGCTCCTCGCGCCGCCTCGGCGGCGACGAGGTCAAGGTCGTGGTGCGCTCGGGCTTCGAGGAGATGAAGGCCTCGCCCTGGGAAAAGGAGGACGCCATCCATGAAGGCATCCCGATCCTGAACTTCCTCGTGCCCAAGGAATTCCTCCACCAGGACGGGCGCCTCACCGGCATGGTCTTCGAGAAGGTGAAGGCCGAACGCGGCGCCGACGGACGGCGCAACCTCGTGCCGACCGGCGAGCCGGATGTGCGCATGGAATGCGACGACGTGCTGATCGCCGTCGGCCAGGAGAACGCCTTCCCCTGGATCGAATGCGATGCCGGCATCGCATTCGACAAATGGGGCATGCCGGTCGTCGACAAGCTGACCTTCCAGGCGAGCCTGCCCAATGTGTTCTTCGGGGGCGATTCGGCCTTCGGCCCGAAGAACATCATCTGGGCGGTCGCCCATGGGCATGAGGCGGCGGTGTCGATCGATCTCCTCCTGCGCGGCGAGGATGTCAGGAAGCGCCCGCCGCCGATGACCAATCTCGTCAGCCAGAAGATGGGCATCCATGAGTGGAGCTACGACAACGACGTGGCGCTCGACCTGCGCTACAAGGTGCCGCTGAAGGACCAGGCGATCGCGCTCAGGGACATCAAGCAGGAGGTGGAGCTCGGCTTCGATCCGAAGCTCGCCTTCGCCGAGGCGCAGCGCTGCCTCAACTGCGATGCCCAGACGGTGTTCGCCGCGCCCTTATGCATCGAATGCGACGCCTGCGTCGATATCTGCCCGATGGATTGCATCACCTTCACCGAGAACGGCGAGGAGGATGAGCTGCGCAAGCGCCTCACCGCGCCGGCCACCGACCCGACGCAGGACATCTATGTGGCGGACGGCCTCAAGACCCGGCGCATCATGGCCAAGGACGAAGACGTCTGCCTGCATTGCGGGCTGTGCGCCGAGCGCTGCCCGACCGGCGCCTGGGACATGCAGAAATTCACACTCGAAATCACCCATGCGGGACACCAATGCGGCTCGAGAGCATAAACGACTTCGTCGTCCGGTTCGCCAACGTCAACGGCTCGGGCTCGGCGAGCGCCAACCAGATATTCGCGCGCTCGATCATGCGCATGGGCATTCCGGTCGCGCCCCGTAACATCTTCCCGTCGAACATCCAGGGTCTGCCGACCTGGTACGAGGTGAGAGTCTCGGAAGCCGGCCATCTCGGCGCCCGCGGCGGCACCGATCTGATGGTGGCGATGAACCCGCAGACCTGGGACAAGGATATCGCCTCCATCGAGCCCGGCGGCTATCTGTTCTACGATTCCTCGCGCCCCATCCCGGCCTCGAAGTTCCGCGAGGACATCACCGTCATCGGCGTGCCGCTGACGCATATCTGCAACCGCGAATATTCAGACCCGCGCCAGCGCCAGCTGTTCAAGAACATCATCTATGTCGGGGCGCTCGCGGCCCTGCTCGAGATCGACATCGCCGAGATCGAGAAGCTGCTTTCCGAGCAGTTCAGGGGCAAGGACAAGCTGATCGCCCCGAACGTCAAGGCCCTGCATATCGGGCGCGATTACGCGCTCGAAAATCTCAGCTGCCCGATCGGGCTCAAGGTGAGGCGCGCCGACAAGATCGGCGACCGCATTTTCGTCGAAGGCAATGCGGCGGCGGGCCTCGGCGCGGTCTATGGCGGCGCCGCGGTCTGCGCCTGGTATCCGATCACGCCCTCGACCTCGCTCGCGGAGGCTTTCGGCAATTATTGCCGGCGCTATCGGACCGAGAAGGAGAGCGGCAAGAACCGCTACGCCATCGTCCAGGCGGAGGACGAGCTCGCCTCGATCGGCATCGTGGTCGGCGCAGCCTGGAACGGGGCGCGGGCCTTCACCGCGACCTCGGGCCCCGGCATCTCGCTGATGCAGGAATTCCTGGGCCTCGCCTATTTCGCCGAGGTGCCGGCGGTGATCTTCGACGTGCAGCGCGGCGGCCCCTCGACCGGGATGCCCACCCGCACGCAGCAATCCGACATCCTGCTCTGCGCCTATGCGTCGCATGGCGATACCAAGCATGTGCTGCTGTTCCCCGAAGACCCGCATGAGGCCTTCGAGTTCGGGGCGCTCGCCTTCGATCTCGCCGACCGGCTGCAGACGCCGGTCTTCGTGATGCTCGATCTCGACATCGGCATGAACCATCGGCTTTGCCGGCCCTTCACCTGGGACGACAGCCGCGTCTATGACCGCGGCAAGGTGATGACCTTCGCCGACCTCGAGAGCGGGCGCGAATTCGGGCGCTATCTCGATGTCGACGGCGACGGCATCCCCTACCGCACCTATCCGGGCACGCATCCCAAGCGCGGCTCGTTCTTCACGCGCGGCTCGACGCGCGACCGCTATGCCCGCTACACCGAGGAAGGCGGACCCTATGTCGACAATATGGAGCGGCTGTTGCGGAAGTTCGACACGGCGAAGACGCTGGTGCCCGCGCCCCTCCTCCACAAGGCTCAGCGGCAGACGCCGCTCGGGGTGATCTATTTCGGCTCGACCAGCCCGGCCATGGACGAGGCGGCGGAGATGCTCGCGGCGGACGGTATCCATCTCGATCGCTTGCGGGTGCGCGGCTTTCCCTTCGGCCGCGAAGTGACCGAGTTCATCGCCGAGCATGAGCGCATCTTCCTGGTCGAGCAGAACCGCGACGCGCAACTGCGCACGCTGTTGCTCGCCGAATGCGGCATCGATCCAGCGATGCTCGCCCCGATCCTGCATTATGACGGCACGCCGATCACAGCGCGCTTCATCCGCGAGGCCATCGGGGGAGCCGTCAAGGCCGTGCCGGAAACCGTCAAACAGGAGGCGAGGTCGTGACCTATCTCCCCAAGCCCCAATTCCACCATCCGGCGCTCGAGGCCAATGCGCTCGGCTTCACGCATCGCGACTATGAGGGCGCGATCTCGACCTTGTGCGCGGGCTGCGGGCACGATTCGATCTCGTCCGCCATCATGCGCGCCTGCTTCGAATTGTCCTTGCCGCCGCACCGCATCGCCAAGCTCTCGGGGATCGGCTGCTCCTCGAAGACGCCCACCTATTTCCTGGGGCAGGCGCATGGCTTCAATTGCGTGCATGGGCGCATGCCATCGGTGCTGACCGGGGCCAATCTCGCCAATCGCGACCTCATCTATCTCGGCGTCTCCGGAGACGGGGATTCCGCTTCGATCGGCTTCGGCCAATTCGCGCATGCGATCCGGCGCGGCGTCAACATGTGCTATATCGTCGAGAACAACGGAGTCTACGGCCTGACCAAGGGCCAGTTCTCGGCGACCTCCGACAAAGGCTCGAAGTCGAAGCGCGGCGTCGCCAATACGGACACCGCGATCGACCTCGTGGCGGTGGCGCTGCAGCTCGGCGCGACCTTCGTGGCGCGCTCTTTCTCGGGCGACAAGGGCCAGCTCGTGCCCCTGATCAAGGCGGCCATCGAGCATGAAGGTGCTGCCTTCATCGACTGCATCTCGCCCTGCGTCGCCTTCAACAACCATGACGGCTCGACCAAGAGCTTCGACTATGTGCGCGCCCATAACGCAGCGTTGAATTCGCTCGACTTCATAACCGGGCGCGCGCCGATCACCGCCGACTACGAGCCCGGCGCGCTCGAGGTGATCGAGCTGCATGACGGCTCTTCGATCCGCCTGCGCAAGCTCGCCCCGGATTATGACGTGCATGACAGGTTCGCCGCCATCAGCCTCTTGCACCAGCGCGCGGCGGCGGGCGAGATCTCGACCGGCCTCATCTATGTCGACAAGGATCCGGATGATCTCCACCACCATCTCGAAACGATCGAGAAGCCCTTGAACCAGCTCGGCGAGAAGGAGCTGTGCCCGGGCTCGGTGGCATTGGAGAAGCTGAACGCCAGCTTGCGGTGAGGCGGCGCGCCGGCCTACCTCCCGATATCGCTCTCCTGCGCGGCCTTGACGTAGCGGTCGGCGTCCTCCCGCAGCAGGAAGCCCTGCTTTTCGGCATCGGCCGCGGCCAGACTCACGGCCCGCACATAGGCGCCGCGATCGGCATAGCGTTCTTCGAGCGATAGGCGCGGATCGCCCTTGGCCAGGCGCTCGGCCTTGGTTTTGGCGAAGGGAATATACATGCCCGCATGGTCGCAGCCATCCTCGGGCGGGTTCTTCCGCAGATTCCAGCCGGTATAGGTGGCGATGGGCGCGACGATGTCGGGGAGCCTGATGCCGGCAAGCGTGTTGCCGTCGGCGTCCGTCCTCGGTACAAAGGCGGGATAGGGCTGGCCGATCAGCTTCGGTGGCAACACGGTGAGGATGCCGGCATCGGCCTCAGGCCCGAAGTCGAGCAGATCGCCGGTATGCATGCGGCCGTTGTATTTGACGCCGGGTATGGCGGGAAAGCCGACATCGTCCTGCTTCGAGGAGACCAGCGTCTCGTCGCCCCGGCGCGGCAGCTTGCTCGCCGGCGGCTCGGTCCCGCTCGTGACCCATTTGTCCAAGGCGACGAGCAAGGCACGCAAGCCCTGATTGCCGACGAGCGGGTTGCGCGCCTGCTGGCAGATGCCGGGGCCTAAGGGCGGCACCCCGTCGCCATGAGGCCTGCTCGCCATCAGATAGATGCGCACCCCCGGCGCCTCGCCGAGATCGCGCCCCTGCGTATCGGTGTGCAGCACCGAGGCCGCCTTCGCCCAATATTCGTTGTCGGAATTGGCGTCGATGATCTTCGGGCAAGTATCGCTCGCCGTGCAGCGGCGCAGCAAGCCGTCGGTCTTGCCGGTGATCGTGTCGGTCGTCGTCTGATAGGCGAAGGGGAATTTGTATTCCGGATACCAGCGGGCAATGTGCTGGCGATGCGTCCGGAACGGTTGCGCGAAACGGTAGTTGACGTAGATGCCGCTGCCGCCTCCGACCCAATCCAGCACACCGTCGATCGCCTTACGACGTTGGCGGTCGCCGCTCGCGCCTTTCGGAGCGTCGGCGTCCTCGTTGAAGCCGAGCGCCACGAAGTCGCGCATCATCCGGCAGGGCTGCGAGATGCAAAAGGTGTAGACTTGGCGGATATCGCCGGCGAGCGGGTTCGCCTTGCCCAGATCATCGGCCTTGGCATTGCGCAGGAAAGAGGCGACGTCGCGGATCGAGGCGAAGCCGAGCCCCGTCACCTTCGGGTTCTTGGCGGGATAGACGAGCTCGTAGAGCATGCCCGCCTGGAACTTCGTCCCCTCCGGCAGAAGGCTGATCGAGGTGCCCCCCGGGTCGTAGCGCCATTTGTCCGCGGGTAGCGCAATCGGCTTGTCATCCGCCTGCGCCCGCACGAACAGCGTCGCCTTCATAGTGTCGAGGTTCGCGGCCGGGTAGCTCAACGGACCTGTCGTCCATGTGTCGCTGTCGACCACGAATTCCTCGAGGCTAGGCCCCGTTATCTCCGAGCCGTCGGCGTTCCTGGCGACCGGCGCGTCGAGCACGAACGGCCCGCCGCCGACGCCGGGCGTCACGCCCGAGATGGCGTCCCAACCGCTCCAGGCGATCGTATAGCCCTGGCGCATGATGAAGCCGTTGCCGGCATCGGCCGCCTTCGCCGGGTCGTTGGAGTTCTGCGCCGCGTCATTGAGCGAGGCGAGGCTGAGGATGTGACCGCGATTATTGATCTCATACAGTAGCTTGTGGTTGCCCTTCTCGCGGTCGAGCGGGCGGAAGATCATGATGTTGCTCGAATATTCGACCATGCCCGCGGCGTTCCTGGGCGCGAGCTTGATATCGGTGATGATGGCGTTCAGGGGATCCGCGGGATCGATTTCCCCGTAGACGCGTCCGACGAGCTTCTCGTATTGGCCGGTCGAGCCGAAGGCCGCGCCCTCGAAGCTCGGCGATTGGACGGTCGAGACCTCGATGCGGGTGATCCGCGCTTGCGCCGGCGGGGAGGCCCAGGCGAATAAGGCAGCGCTCGCAGATAGCGTCGCGCATAGCCCAAGACCGCGGCCGAAACCGATGCCCGTCATCGTCTCCTCCCATCGTCTCGCAGGAATGCGCAGCGTATCGCGGAGCGAGCCGCTCGGCACCAGCGTATTGACCAGCACCCGGCGACGCCAGCTGAATATCTTCACAACTTGGCGATCGTGCTTGGCGGATCAGCGAGCTCCGGCCCGCCTCCGAAATGCGCGGCCAATCCGCCGGTCAGGACGGACGGCCGACGCTCACATAGCTGAAGCCACGCCGCCGCATCTCGTCTTGGCGGTAGATGTTGCGCAGATCGACGATGAGGGGCCGCCGCAGCAGGCTTTTGACGCGATCAAGATCGAGCGCGCGGAAGGCATCCCATTCGGTGACGATCACCAGCGCATCGGCGCCCTCGACGCAGGAATAGGCGTCAGGCGAATATTCGACCTCGCCGAGGAGGGTTCTCGCTTGTCCCATGCCTTCGGGATCATAAGCGCGGATGCTGGCTCCCGCTTCCTGCAGCGTCGCGACGATGGCCAATGACGGCGCCTCGCGCATATCGTCGGTGTTCGGCTTGAAGGTGAGGCCGAGAAGCGCAATGGTCTTGCCGCGCACCTCCCCGCCGCAAGCCGCGATCACCTTATGCGCCATGGCCTGCTTGCGCGCTTCGTTGACGGCAACCACGGTCTCGACGATGCGCACCGGGGCGTCGTGGTCCTTGGCGGTCTTGATCAGGGCCAGCGTGTCCTTGGGAAAGCAGGAGCCGCCATAGCCGGGCCCCGCATGCAGGAACTTCGTGCCGATGCGGTTGTCGAGCCCGATGCCGCGCGCCACCTCCTGCACATTGGCCCCGACCTTCTCGCAGAGATCGGCGATCTCGTTGATGAAGGTGATCTTGGTCGCGAGGAAGGCGTTGCCGGCATATTTGATCAACTCGGCGGTGCGCCGGCCGGTGACGACCATCGGCAGCTCGTTGAGGAAGAGCGGGCGATAGAGCTCGGTCATCACCTCCCGGGCGCGCGCATCCTCGGTGCCGATGACGATGCGGTCCGGGCGCTTGAAATCGCTGATCGCCGCGCCCTCGCGCAGGAATTCCGGATTGGACACGAGCGCGAATTCGGCGTCGGGACGCGCCTCCCGCACGATGCGCTCGACCTCGTCGCCCGTCCCCACGGGCACGGTCGATTTCGTGACGATGACGGTATAGCCGTCGAGCGCGGCGGCGATCTCGCGCGCCGCCTCGTAGACATAGGTGAGGTCGGCATGACCGTCGCCGCGCCGCGAGGGCGTGCCGACCGCGATGAACACCGCATCGGCCTGACCCACCGCCTTGGCGAGATCCGTGGTGAAGGCGAGCCGCTGTTCGTCCACGTTGGCGGCGACGAGCTCGGAAAGGCCCGGCTCGAAAATCGGCATCTCGCCGCGCTTGAGCGCCGCGATTTTGCTCGTCTCCTTGTCGACGCAGGTGACGACATGCCCGAAATCGGCGAAGCAGGCGCCGGAGACGAGGCCGACATAGCCCGATCCGATCATCGCGACACGCATGCTGCATCTCCGCCGGTCAAGGAAGCCGATCTCATGCCAAGCGATCGTGGCGAGATCAACGTCGCGCCGAGCCGGGCCCGGCGCTTCCGCCTGACGCTTATGGGCAGCGCCGCGGGCTTAGGCTAGGAGTTTCCGTCGCGAATCGCTGCGACATGAAGGCAAAGGGAGAGGTGAGCAGACGCGATGCTGAAGCATATCCTCGGCGTCGGCGGCTGGACGCTCGTCTCGCGCGTCACGGGCTTGATCCGCGACATCGTGCTCTCCGCGGTGCTCGGATCGGGCGTCATGAACGAGGCCTTCGCCTACGCCTTCCGCCTGCCGAACCATTTCCGCGCCATCTTCGGGGAAGGCGCGTTCAACGCCGCCTTCGTGCCGGCCTACGCCCAGGCCCAGGCGCAAGGCGGCGCCGCCGCGGCGCGCCGGCTCTCCGACAGCATCTTCACGCTGCTGCTCGGCGCGCAGGCCGTCGTGCTCGTGGCGGCCGCGGTCTTCATGCCGGTGCTGGTGCGCCTGATCGCACCGGGCCTCGCGGACCACCCCGAGGAATTCGACCTCGTGGTGACGCTGACGCGCATCACCTTCCCCTATCTGCTGCTGATCACGCTCGTGACCCAACATACGGCGACGCTGAACGCGCTGCACCGGTTCGGGGTCGGCGCGGCCGCACCCATCCTTCTCAACGCGTCGCTGGTCGCCTGCGTCTCCATATCTTTCCTGTTCCCGAGCGCCGCGCATGCGGCCGCCTTCGGCGTCACGCTGTCCGGCCTTCTGCAGCTGATGGTGCTGATGCTCGCCACGAGCCGCGCCGGCGCGCTCGCCTTGCCGCGCCGCCCGGTGTTCGACGATCGGCTGAGGAGCTTCTTCCGCAAGCTCGGTCCGGCGACGATCGGCACGGCCGGGCTGCAGATCGCGATCTTCGCCGATACCGGGCTGTCCTCGCTGCTCGGCCCTGGCGCCATGCTGTCGATCTACAATGCCGACCGGCTCTACCAGCTGCCGATCGGCGTCATCGGCATCGCGGCCGGCACGGTGCTGCTCTCCGAGGTCAGTCGGCGCATCGCGCAAGGCGATATCGAGGGCGCCGTGCACGCCCAGAACCGCGCCATAGGCTGGACCCTGATGCTGGCTGCCCCTTTCGTCATCGCCTTCCTGATGATTCCGAGCCTCATCGTCGCGGCGCTGTTCGTGCATGGGCGGTTCGAGCTCGACGCGGCGCAGGCCGCGGGCGCGGTGCTCGCCGCCTATGCGGTCGGCCTGCCCGCGGTGGTGCTGATCCGCTCCGCCGTCTCCTGCTTCCAGGGCCGCGGCGACACCACGACGCCCATGGTCGTGGCGCTGATCGCGGTCGCTGCCAATGTGCCGCTGAAATTCCTGCTGGCGCCCTCCTTCGGCGCGCCGGGGCTCGCGCTCGCGACCTCGGCGGGTGCCTGGATCAACTTCCTGACGCTCTACATCCTCGCCCATCGAGCCGGCGTGTCGCGGCCGGACGGCGATCTCGTCAAGACGCTCGCCGTGGTGGCCGCGGCGGCGATGGCGCTGGCGGCCACGATTCTTCTCGCCGACCTGTGGCTGCAACCGCTGACGGCCGCCCTCCCCTATTTCCAGCGCGAAACGAGGCTCGCCGGGCTCGCGCTCATCGGCGGTCTCGTCTACGCGGGGGTCCTCCTCGCGGGCGTCAGGACGGCGGGCTTGTCGCTGCGCCGCTGATAGCGTCGCGAGCCGCCGATCGCGGCCGTCGCGGCGCGGGAGGAAGGCGTGGCGAGAGCCATATCGGCGATACGGTTCGGCGGCTCGAACAAATCCGGATAGCGGCGCGACAGGACCGGCAAGGTCTTCTCAATCTGGGAGAGATGCAGGCGCATGGTGTGCTCGGCCGCATCGGGGTCGCCGCGACCGAGCGCATCGAGAATGGCGCGATGCTGGCTGATGACGACGGCCATGGGCTGGGCCTCCGACATATCGAGGAAGCGCACCCGATCCATCTGAGCCTTCACATCCTCGACGATGCGCCAGGCGGAGGGCCGCCCGGCGAGGGCAGCGAGCGAGCGGTGGAAATCCTCGTCGAGCTGGAAGAACGGCTCGGCGTCGCGCGCTGTGGCGGCACGCTCCTGGGCAGCGACGTAGCCCTCGAGCGAAGCCAGCAGCGACGCATCGGCGCGGATCGCGAGAGCGGCGCGGCGCGCCAGCGCGCATTCGATGGCCTCGCGCACGAAACGCGCATCCTCGACGGCGGCGACCGAGATCTTCACGACCAGCGTGCCGCGCTGCGGCAGCACGCGCACCAGCCCCGCCTCGCTGAGCTTGATGAAGGCTTCGCGCACAGGTTGCCGACTGACGCTGAAATGCTGGGCGATCTCCTGCTCCGACAGCATCTCCCCGGGCATCACCCGCATGGTTACGATGGCCTGCCGGAGCGCCTTGGAAATCCGCCGCGCCACCGGCTCGGGCGAGCCGGACAGATCGGGAAGCTTCAGATCGCGCATGGCACTACCATACTAGTCTTCCAATCGCGGGGGAACCCTGATAACGTCGATTGTCACGCGGCCGCAATCGGCCGCGGACAATGACGTCCGGCGGAGTTGGGGTTGTCGCCAGCCATGAATATGGTCTCGAGGGGAACGCGTTCGGCAAGCCGTGCCCCCATGCTTCACCCCGACCGCCTCTTCCCCATCGACCCCGATGCGCGCGCGATCGCGCAGAGGCTCTATCGGACGGTCGAGGACCTGCCGATCCTCTCGCCGCACGGCCATACCGATCCGCGCTGGTACGCGGAAAACCAGCCATTTCCCGATCCCGCCACGCTGTTCGTCAAGCCCGACCATTATGTCACGCGCATGCTCTACAGCCAGGGCGTGACGCTCGAGGAGCTCGGCATTCCGCGCAAGGACGGGGGCACCGTGGAGAGCGATCCGCGCCGGGTCTGGCGCCGCTTCGCCGAGCATTACCATCTCTTGCGCGGCACCCCGACGCGAGCCTGGCTCGACCATGCCTTCGCGACGCTTTTCGATCTCGACGAGCGCCTCTCGACGCGCAACGCCGACGCTTATTTCGACCGCATCGCGCAGATGCTGACGACGCCGCAATTCCGGCCGCGAGCCCTCTTCGAGCGCTTCAAGATCGAGGCGATCGCGACGACCGAAAGCCCGCTCGACGATCTGCGCTGGCACAAAATGATCCGCGACAGCGGCTGGGGCGGCCGGGTGATCACGGCCTATCGCCCGGATGCCGTCGTCGACCCCGAATTCGACGGCTTCGCCGATAATCTCCAGCGCTTCGGCGAGGTCGCGGGCGAAGATATCGGCAGCTGGGAAGGATACCTCGCCGCGCATCGCAGGCGCCGCGTCTTCTTCCGGTCGATGGGCGCGACCTCGACCGATCACGGGCACCCGACCGCGCGGACCGTCGATCTGCCCCTCGCAGAGGCGCGCGCGCTCTATGACAAGGTGCGCTCTGGTCAGGCGACGCCAGCCGAAGCCGAGAGCTTCAGGGCCCAGATGCTGACCGAGATGGCGGCGATGAGCCTCGAGGATGGGCTCGTCATGCAGCTTCATCCGGGCTCGCTGCGCAATCACAACCCGTTGCTGCATCGCCGCTTCGGTCGCGATATCGGCGCCGACATCCCGACGCAGACGGAGTATGTGCGCGCCTTGAAGCCCCTTCTCGACCGCTTCGGCAATGAGCGCCATTTCACGCTGATCTTGTTCACTCTCGACGAGACCGCCTATGGGCGCGAGCTCGCCCCGCTCGCCGGCCATTACCCTTGCCTGCGGCTCGGGCCGCCTTGGTGGTTCTTCGACAGCTATGAAGGCATGAAGCGCTTCCGCGAGATCGTGACCGAAACGGCAGGCTTCTACAACACCGTCGGCTTCAACGACGACACACGCGCCTTCTGCTCGATCCCGGCTCGCCACGACGTGGCGCGGCGTGTCGACTGCGCCTATCTCGCCGAGCTCGTCGCGACCCATCGACTCGACGAAGATGAGGCTGTGGAAGTCGCCCAAGATCTCGCCTACCGCCTGGCCAAGGCGGCCTACAAGCTCTGAGCAACGCCGGCCGCGCAAGGCCGGAACCAAAGGGAGGCCAATATGAGCATCGATCGCGTATCCCGCCGGACGTTCCTATCAGGCACTGCGGGAGCCCTGACGGCGGCCACGCTGGCGCAGCGGGCCGAGGCCCAGATGGCGATGCCGAAATCGCCCGTCGCCATCAACCTCGTCGATGTCGGCGGGGCGCTCGCCCTGGTGCAGAAGCCGATCGAGAATTTCCGAGCGGCAAAGCCCAATCTCGTCTCGCGCATCACCTTCACCAAGGCGCCGGCGCCCGAGCTTCCCGGCAAGCTCAAGGCGCAACAGGATGCGGGGCGCGTCGACATCGATTTCGTGCTGGGCGGGCTCGACATCGTCTCGGCCGGCAACGAGCAGAAGCTCTGGACCGAGCTCCTGCCGAAATACGCCGATGTCCTGCCCAAGCCCGAATCCATCTACCTCAAGGGCGCGCTCGACATGCATGCGCTCGGCAAGGGCGGCGCCATGTGCATGGTCTACTACCCTTCCGGGCCGCTGATCGAATACACGCCCGAGAAAGTGAAGACGCCGCCCAGCTCCGCGCAAGAGCTGCTCGATTGGGCCAAGGCCAATCCCAACAAGTTCCTCTATGCGCGGCCGGCGAATTCCGGTCCCGGCCGCACCTTCCTGATGGGGTTGCCCTACATCCTCGGCGACACCGCGCCCAAGGATCCGGACAAGGGGTGGGACAAGACCTGGGCCTACCTCAAGGAACTGGGGAAATATATCGAATATTACCCGACCGGGACCGGCGTCACGATGAAGGAGCTGGGCGACGGCACGCGCGACATCATCGCCTCGACGACCGGGTGGGACATCAATCCGCGCGTGCTCGGCATCGTGCCGAAGTCCGCGGAGGTGGGGCGCCTCAAGGGCTTCCACTGGGTCTCGGATGCGCAGTACATGGCGATCCCCAAGAACGTGTCCGAGGAAAAGCTGCCGGTGCTCCTCGAGCTGATCAAATGGGTGCTGCAGCCGGACCAGCAGGCCTTCACCTATGACGAAGGCTATTTCTATCCGGGTCCCGCCGTGAAGGATGTGCCGCTGTCGATGGCTCCGGCCGCGAGCCAGGCCGCCATCAAGGAATACGGGCGGTCGCAATATGAGGAATGGATCGCCGGCGCCCCGATCGAGACGCCGCTCGACAACGACAAGATGGTCGCGTCCTTCAAGCGCTGGGACCAGGAGATCGGCGGCTCGAAGACGAAGTGATGTCGAGGACCCATCACGATCGGAGGAGGCGCCCTCCTTCTCCCATCGCTCTGGAGCGGATCCCGCAGACCCCTCTCCCGCCCCGCGAGGGCTCGGCACCTCTCCCACACGAGGGGCTAGCTTGAGCACACATCTCCGGCACCGGCGCCCAATCCCTCCCCTGCAGTTTGCAGGGGAGCCCGACCCCGGACTTGTTCCGGGGGAGGGACGGGTGGGGTGCGACGCTTCTCGATATGGCGACGGGGCAACCGCCGCGCCGGAGAATGCAGGCGCGCCGCTTGTTTGACCGAGATCTGCCGTTGACGCCCGCACTTCCTCGCCTGTCGAACGCGACCCTCGAACGGCTGCCGCCGCAAATCCGCCGACCCGCCTATGACCGCGCGGCGGTCACGCCGGGGATCGTGCATCTCGGTGTGGGAGCCTTCCATCGCGCGCATCAGGCGGCCTATGTCGATGATGTCCTGGGATCTGGCGATCGCGGCTGGGGGATCGTGGCGGCCTCGCTCAGGAGCCCGGAGACCCGCGACGCGCTCGGTCCTCAGGATGGCCTCTACGCACTCGCCGTGAGATCGGCCGAGACCGAGACGCTGCGCGTCGTCGGCGCGATCCAGCGCGTCCTCGTCGCGCCGGAGAATCCGGCCGCGCTGCTCGCCGCGATGGCCGATGCACGCACGCGCATCGTCACCTTGACCATCACCGAGAAGGGCTATTGCCACGACCCGGCGACGGGCGAGCTGAACGAAGATCATCCCGATATCCGCGCCGATCTCGCCAAGCCGCGCTCGCCGCGCTCGGCGATCGGCTTTCTCGCCGAGGCGCTGCGCCTGCGCCGCGCCGCCGGGACACTGCCGTTCACCGTCCTCACCTGCGACAACCTGCCGGCCAATGGCCACACCGTGCGCCGCGTCGTCGCCCGCCACGCCTCCATGCTCGACGCCGATTTCGGCGCCTTCGTCTCGGGCGAGGTCGCCTTCCCTTCGACCATGGTCGACCGCATCGTTCCCGCCACGACGCAAGCCGATCGCGACAGGGTCTCGCATGGGCTCGGCCTGACGGATGCCTGGCCGGTGATAACCGAGCCTTTCTCGCAATGGGTCATCGAGGATCGCTTCACCCTGGGCCGGCCGGGCCTCGAAGCCTGCGGCGCCGTGCTCGTGGCCGATGTCGCACCCTACGAGACGATGAAGCTTCGCCTCCTCAACGGCAGCCATTCGACGCTCGCCTATCTCGGCTATCTCGCGGGCCATGAGACCATCGCGGCTGCCATGGCGGATGCGCCCTTCGCCGCTCTCGTCGCGAACCTCATGGACCAGGAGACGGGCCCGACCCTCTCGCTCCCGGCCGGCGTCGATGTCGAAAGCTATAAGCGCTCTCTGATCGAGCGCTTCAGGAACAAAGCGCTGCGTCACCGCACCTGGCAGATCGCCATGGATGGCTCGCAGAAGCTGCCGCAGCGCCTGCTCGCGGCGGCGCGCGAGCGCATCGCGGAAGCTGCGCCGATCCCGCGCATCGCGCTCGGGGTGGCGGCATGGATGCGCTATGTCACCGGCATCGACGAGAAGGACGCGCCCATCGATGTGCGCGACCCGCTTGCCGAACGGTTGCGGGCGCTCTCCGATACGGCAGGGCGCGACGCCGAGCGTTTGTCGGGAGCCTTGCTCGGGGTCAGGGAGGTGTTCGGCGATGACCTTGCGCGCAATGAACGCTTCGCTGCCCCCGTCACCACCGCGCTCTCGCTGTTGTTGCGGGCCGGAGCCAAGGAAGCGGTGCGGCTGACGGCCTGACCAGACGCCGCAGCTCGTGCCGGCGTGACGAAAGTCGCGTGGCCACCCTCTCGACGAAGTTCCCGGGATCGGTTATCGATTGCTCCCAGTGCAATCCAGCTGTGTGTCGCGCGCATGATATTGCCGCGAACGCCGGCCTAGCTGAGCTGATTCCGGGAGGAAACCGTGTTCAAGTCGATTTTCGTCACTGCCGCACTCACTGCTCTGTTGTCGACGACCGCGCAAGCGCAAATCGCCAATGGCGTGCTGAAAATCGGCGTCCTGAACGATCAGTCGGGCGTCTATGCGGATATCGGCGGCAAATGGTCGGTCGAAGCCGCCAAGATGGCGGTCGAGGATTTCGGCGGCAAGATCTTGGGCGCGCCCATCCAAATCCTGTCGGCGGATCACCAGAACAAGCCCGACCTCGCCTCGACCATCGCGCGGCAGTGGTATGATGTCGAGAAGGTCGCCATGATCACCGAGCTCACCAACTCGGCGGTCGCGCTCGCGGTCCAGGGACTTTCGGCCGAGAAGCACAAGATTACCATTGCGACGGGGTCGGCGACCTCGGACCTGACCGGCAAAGCCTGCGAACCCTACGGATTCCACTGGGCCTACGACACCCATGCTCTGGCGGCAGGCACAGGCGGCTACATGACCAAGCAGGGGGGCGACACCTGGTTCTTCATCACGGCCGACTACGCTTTCGGAGCCAGCCTCCAAGCGGATACTTCCACGGCCGTCATCGCTGCGGGCGGCAAGGTCCTGGGCGCCGTTCGGCACCCCGTCAGCACTCAGGATTTCTCATCCTTCCTCTTGCAGGCCCAATCCTCGGGAGCCAAGGTCGTCGGGCTGGCCAATGCCGGCCTCGACACCACCAACGCCATCAAGCAGGCAGCCGAGTTCGGTATCGTCTCGGGCGGTCAAAAGCTCGCCGGGATGCTCTACACGACGGCCGAAGTGCACGGGCTCGGCCTGAAGGCGGCGCAGGGGTCGATCACCACGGAAGGCTATTACTGGGATCTCGACGATAAGAGCCGCGAATTCGGCAACCGCTACTTCAAGCGCACCGGCCGCATGCCCAATATGATCCATGCCGGCACCTATTCGGCGGTTGCGCAGTATTTGAAGGCGGTTCAAGCGGTCGGCTCCGACGATCCCGACAAGGTCTCCAAGAAGCTGCATGAGATGCCGGTCGACGACTTCTTCGGCAAGAGCGGCAAGGTGCTGCCCAACGGCCGCATGATCCACGATATGTACCTCTTCCAGATCAAGAGCCCGGCCGAGAGCAAGGGCGAATGGGACCTCTACAAGCTGCTCGCGACCGTGCCGGCCGCCGAGGCCTTCTTCACCTTCGAGCAGAGCGGCTGCAAGCTCACGAACTGAGAAGGGCTCGCGGCGCGCGGTCGGCCTCCAGCCGCGCGCCTCTCGTCTTCACCGGTCCGAGGCGCATCATCGAGGACGGCATGGTTGGCGCATGGCGAATGTGATCGAAACCCAGGCGCTGACCAAGCAATTCAAAGGATTCGTCGCCGTCTCGAATGTGAATCTCCGGGTCGCCGAGGGCTCGATCCACGGACTCATCGGGCCGAATGGCGCGGGCAAGACCACTTGCTTCAACCTATTGACCAAGTTCCTCGAGCCGAGCGCCGGCCGCATCTTCCATCGCGGCGAAGATATCACCGACCTCAAGCCGGCCGCGATCGCGCGGCGCGGCGTGGTGCGGTCCTTCCAGATCTCCGCGGTCTTCCCCCACCTGACCGTGCTCGACAATCTGCGCGCCGCCTTGCAGCGCCAAAACGGCCTCGCGCATCAGTTCTGGCTGTCGGACAAGACCTTGCGCGTGCTCGATGAGCGGGCCATGCAGCTCATCGCCGACGTCAACCTCACGGAGTTTCGCGACACGCCGGCCGGCGAGCTCGCCTATGGGCGCAAGCGGGCGCTCGAAATCGCCACCACCCTGGCGCTCGAGCCCGAGGTGCTGTTGCTCGACGAGCCCATGGCGGGCATCGGCCGTGAAGACCTGCCGCGCATCATCGATCTCGTGCGGCAAGTCGCCAAAGGACGCACCGTCGTGATGGTCGAGCACAATCTCTCGGTGGTCGCGGATCTGTGCGACCGGGTCACCGTGCTGCAGCGCGGCGAGATTCTCGCCGAGGGCACCTATGCCGAGGTTTCGGCAGATCAGCGCGTCCGGACGGCCTATATGGGAACCGAGCATGCCCACTGACGGCGCGCTCCTCGAGATCGAGGATCTCAACGCCTGGTATGGCGAGAGCCATGTGCTGCACGGCGTCTCCTTCGATGTGCGCGAAGGCGAAACGATCTCGCTGATCGGCCGCAATGGCGCGGGCAAGACGACGACGCTTCGGGCCATCCTCGGCATCGTGCGCAACCGCAAGGGGGCGATCCGCTTCCGCGGCGAGGATCTGACCACCGTTCCCCTGCACGCCATCGCCCGGCGCGGCATCGGCTATGTGCCCGAGGAGCGCGGCATCTTCGCGAGCCTCACGGTCGCCGAGAACCTCGTCCTGCCGCCCGTCATCAAGGATGGCGGCATGGGCGTGGACGAGATCTACGGGCTCTTCCCCAACCTCGCGGAGCGGCGCTCGAGCCAGGGGACGAAGCTGTCGGGCGGCGAGCAGCAGATGCTGGCCATCGCGCGCATACTGCGCACCGGCGCCGATGTCATCTTGCTCGACGAGCCGACCGAGGGCCTGGCCCCGGTCATCGTGCAGCGCATCGCCGAGGTGCTGCAAATGCTGAAAACCCGCGGCATGACGATCGTGCTCGTGGAGCAGAATTTCCATTTCGCGCGCAAGCTCGCGGACCGTTACGTGGTGATCGAGAATGGGCGCGCGATCGATCATTTCGGCGCGCCTGAGCTCGACGGCAAGATGGCCGGTCTCGCCGAGCAGCTCGGCGTCTAGGGGATAAGGGAGAAGCCCGTGTTCTGCATCCCCTTCGTCAAGTGCCTGCCGTTCGTGGCGCTTTACGGCCAACTCCTGCTCGGCCTCATCAACGGCTCCTTCTACGCGCTCTTGAGCCTCGGCCTCGCGGTGATCTTCGGCATGCTGCGGGTAATCAACTTCGCCCATGGCGCGCTCTACATGCTCGGCGCTTTCGTGAGCTGGTGGCTGTCGATCACGCTCGGGGTGCCCTATTGGTGGGCGCTGGTGCTGGCGCCGCTCGCGGTCGCCATCTTCGCCGTCATCATCGAGAGGACGATGCTGCACCAGATGTATCGTCTCGACCCTCTCTACGGATTGCTTCTCACCTTCGGCTTGACGCTCGTGATCGAAGGCACTTTCCGCTATTTCTACGGCGCGTCGGGCCAGCCCTATCCCCCGCCCGAAGCGCTCAGCGGCCCACTCAATCTCGGCTTCATGGTCCTGCCCCTCTATCGCGCCTGGGTGGTCCTGGTCTCGATCATCGCTTGTCTCGGCACCTGGTTCTTGATCGAGCGCACCAGGATCGGTGCCTATCTGCGCGCCGGAACCGAGAATCCGACCCTGGTGCAGGCCTTCGGCATCAACGTGCCGCTGATGATGACGCTCACCTACGCCTTCGGCGCCGCGCTCGCCGGTTTCGCCGGCGTGCTCGCCGCGCCGATCTATCAGGTGAGCCCGCTGATGGGCACGAATCTCATCATCATCGTCTTTGCCGTCGTGGTCGCGGGCGGAATGGGCTCGATCCTCGGCGCCATCATCACCGGCTATATTCTCGGCCTCCTCGAGGGGCTCACCAAGGTGTTCTATCCCGAAGCCTCGAATATCGTGATCTTCGTCGTAATGGCGATCGTCTTGCTGTTGCGGCCGGCCGGCCTGTTCGGGAGGGCTGCGTGAGCGCCACTACGCAACGAGCCGAGCAGGCGGGCAAAACACGCTCGCGCCTCAATCTCGCAATTGCCGCCGTCGGACTCGCGGCGCTCGCAGCACCCTTCGCCGTCTATCCCGTCTTCCTCATGAACGTGCTGTGCTTCGCCCTGTTCGCCAGCGCCTTCAACCTGCTCATCGGCTTCGTCGGGCTGTTGTCTTTCGGCCACGCGGCCTTCTTCGGCGCCGCCGCCTATGTGACGGCGCATGCCGCGAAGGTCTGGGGACTGCCGACGGAGCTCGCGATCCTTCTCGGTGCGCTCGCGGCCGCGGCGCTCGGCCTGATCATCGGCTTTCTCGCCATCCGCCGCCAAGGCATCTATTTTTCGATGATCACGCTTGCCCTCGCGCAGATGTTCTATTTCATCTGCCTGCAGGCGGGCTTCACCCATGGCGAGGACGGCATTCAGGGCGTGCCGCGCGGCAAGCTCCTCGGCTTCCTCGACCTCGAAGACAATCTATCGCTCTATTTCGTGGTGCTGGCGATTGTCGTGGCGGGACATCTCATCATCTGGCGGATCGTCAATTCGCCGTTCGGCAATATCTTGAAGGCCATCAGGGATAACGAGCCGCGCGCCATCTCGCTCGGCTACAATGCCGACGGCTACAAGCTGCGCGCCTTCGTGCTGTCGGCTGGGCTCGCTGGTCTCGCCGGCGGCACGAACGCCATCGTCTTCCAGCTCGCGACCTTGACCGGAGTGGAGTGGCAAAGCTCCGGCGAGGTGATCCTCATGACCTTGCTCGGGGGCATCGGCACCTTGACGGGTCCGCCGATCGGCGCGGCCATCACGGTCGGCCTGCAGACCTATCTCGCCGGCGTCGATTTTCCGGTGACGGTGCTGATCGGGCTGATCTTCGTCGTCTGCGTGCTGCTGTTCCGGCGCGGCATTGCGGGCGAGGTCATCGCCTATATGCGCAAGCGCCGCTGACCCGCCGGAGGCTTGGTCCGCCTCCGCGCCTTCGTCAATGCGCAAGCGGCCCGTTCGCCTTGCGCCAAGCGTCGATGCCGCCATGCACATGGCAGGAGGTCGCAAAGCCTTCCCGCTGCGCCGCCGCGACCGCCATGGCGGAGCGTTCGCCGAAGGCGCAATAAAAGACCATGCGTCGGCCGGTCGCCGCGGCGAATTCGTGCAGCATGCCGCCGGCGGCCAGGTACTGCTTGAGATGCGGGTATGGCGCATGCAGCGCCCCCGGGACTGCGCCGAGCTTCTCGCGCTCGCGATCCTCGCGCAAATCGACGAAGACCATGTCGTTGCGGCCCACCATGCCGACCGCATCGCTCGCCGTCACGGCCCAGCCTTGCCGCGCCACTTCGTCTTGCGACAGGCCGATATGCAGATTGGCCGGCACCGCCACATCCATCATCTTGGGATTGGGAAGCTTGAGGCTGTTCATCAGATCGACATATTCGTCGATCGACTTGACCTGGAGACGCGGATTGAAGGCCCTCTCTTCGCCGATCGTCGACACCATATCGCCCTTGTAGTCATGGGCCGGATAGACCAACGTCTCGTCGGCCAGTCTCAACAGCCGGCCGAAGATCGATTCGTACTGGGCCCGCGCATCGCCGTTCTGGAAATCGGTACGGCCCGTCCCACGGATCAACAGCGTATCCCCGGTAAATACCCGATCCGCCATCTGGAAGCTGTAGGAATCGCTGGTATGGCCCGGAGTGTACATCACGCCGAGGCTTACGCCCTCGATGTCGATGCGATCGCTGTCCGCGACGCGCATCGAAACCACGTCGACGCCGCTATGCTCGCCCATGATGGTGATGCATTGGGTGCGGTCGCGAAGCTCGCCGAGCCCGGTGATGTGATCGGCGTGGACATGGGTGTCGACCGCCTTGACGAGCTTCAGATCGAGCTCGCGCAGCAGGCGCACATAATGGTCGACCCGCTCGAGCACCGGGTCGATGATCAGCGCCTCGCCGCCGCGCCGGCTGGCGATCAGATAGCTGTAAGTGCTCGAGACGCTGTCGTAGAGTTGCCGAAAGAGCATGCGCCGCTCCTCTCGCCGAGATGGCGTCGGAAAGCCGCCTTATCTCGGTTGCGGCACGATCCTAAGCCATGGCCGCGGAGCTTTCCACCCCAGCGGGTATCTCTGCTTAGCCTCTTCGTCGGAGACCGAGCCGGCGATGATGACGTCCTCGCCCGGCTTCCAATTCACCGGCGTCGCGACCTTGTGCTTCGATGTCATCTGGAGCGAATCGAGCACGCGCAGCACTTCGTCGAAATTTCGCCCGGTGGTCATCGGATAGACGATGATCAGCTTGATCGCCTTGTCCGGCGCGATGACGAAGACGTTGCGCACGGTCGCATTGTCGGCGGCCGTGCGGCCTTCGGAGGTGCCGCTCGCATTCGGATGAATCATGCCGTAGAGTTTGGAAACCTTGAGGTCGGTGTCGCCGATCATCGGAAAGTTCGGCGCTTGCCCTTGCGTCTCCTCGATGTCCTTGGCCCATTTCGCGTGGTTCGTCACCGGGTCGACGCTGAGCCCGATGATCTTGGTGTTGCGCGTGTCGAATTCGGGCTTCAGTCTCGCCATATAGCCGAGCTCGGTCGTGCAGACCGGCGTGAAATCCTTGGGATGCGAGAACAACACGCACCAGGAATTGCCGATCCAATCGTGAAAGCGGATGCGGCCTTGCGTCGTCTCAGCCTCGAAATCCGGAGCCTGATCGCCCAATTGGAGAACCATCTCGCGCCTCCTGATCTTGTGAGCGGCGTCGCGGCCGTGGTCCTGGGACTTGAACGCCGACAGCGTTCGTCAGGGACAACATGGTCCGATATTCCAGCGACATCAAGGCTGGACATGCGAGCCGCGCCCGACTATGCATCACCCGCAAACTTTGAAACAAGCTCCAAAATTTGTTGAATGTTAACTGCGTTGGATTTTCGTATCGCATTGAAGATGCGATATAATTTCTTTGGCCCGCATCTTGCTTACAATTCCTTAATGAATGCTGGAGCCTATCCCGGGCAGATGGAAAAGGACCCTGGGTCGAGCTCCTCGCCTTGATGCGGTTACCTCATGCGGACCATCGATCGTTCCGCAGCGAGGATGCTCTAGAGGGACTTGCCGGATGCCAGGACAGATTCTTCTCGATTTCGATGGCACGATCGCGATCGAGGACACTACGGACTGCCTTCTCGAACGTTTCGCCAAGCCCGGTTGGCGCGAGATCGAGGAGGAGTGGGAGGCTCAGCGCATCGGCTCGCGCGAGTGCATGGCAAGGCAAGTCGACCTCGTTCGCGCGAGCGAAAACGAGCTCGAACGTTTCATCGCGGGCGTCCATATCGATCCCGGCTTCGCGCCCTTCGTCGCGGCCTGTACGGCCGCGCAGTTCAACGTGATGATCGTATCGGACGGGCTCGATCGCATCGTGCGCGGCGTAGTCGCCCGCGCCGGCGTCAGCTTGCCGGTCACCGCCAATCGCTTGGAGCATTTGGGCGGCGGGCGGTGGCGGTTGGCGTTCCCGCATGCGAACGCCAATTGCTCCAGCGCCTCCGGCAATTGCAAATGCGCGCATGCCGCTTCGGCGCTGCGAGGGCCGCGCATCGTGGTCGGCGACGGACGCTCGGATTTCTGCGCCGCCAACGGCGCCGATTACGTCTTCGCCAAGGGACGCCTCCAGGCCCATTGCGAGGAGAACGGCATCGCCCACGCGCCGATCGCCGATCTCACCGAGGCGACCCATCTGTTCAACGCATGGCGCCGCCAGGTCGCTCCGCTGCCGGCGCGTGCACATGCGGAAGCCGGGCATGGCTAGCCGATCTTCGGCGCTGAAAACCCCGATTGCCGCGACGCTTTGCCCCCCCGTCGAAAGCGAGGCCGAACTGCTCGCGCTCGAAGCGCAGTACTGCTCGCATGGCGACACGGTCCACTACACCGAGCCGCCGAAGATCTTCGATCGCTGCGAAGGCTCTTATCTCTATGACAAGGAGGGGCGGCAATTCCTCGATCTGCAGATGTGGTATTCGGCCGTCAATTTCGGTTATGCCAATAAGCGGCTCAACGACGCCCTTATCCGCCAGTTGAACCGTCTGCCGCAGGTCGCCAGTCAATATCTGCATCGCGAGAAGATCGAGCTGGCGACCTGGCTCGCCAGGCGGGCCGAGGCGACATGGGGCGAGAAGGGCCGCGTCCATTTCAATGTCGGGGGCTCGCAGGCCGTCGAGGACGCGCTGAAGCTGGTGCGCAACGCCAAGCGCGGCAAGAGCCTGATGTTTGCCTTCGAGGGCGGCTATCACGGGCGCACTCTCGGGGCGTCGGCGATCACCTCGTCGTATCGTTATCGCCGCCGCTACGGCCATTTCGACCGGGCGCAGTTCGTGCCG
Source organism: Hyphomicrobiales bacterium (assembly GCA_044445965.1). Classification (GTDB taxonomy): domain Bacteria; phylum Pseudomonadota; class Alphaproteobacteria; order Rhizobiales; family Beijerinckiaceae; genus GAS188. The sequence continues at coordinate 24,563 of JBIOEJ010000030.1, read as the reverse complement.
TTTCCGTATCATTTCCGCGGACCGCGAGGCATGAGCAAGGAGGAGTACGGCGCCCACTGCATCCGACAATTCGAGCGGCTGTTCGAATCGGAATATAACGGCGTCTGGGACGGCAAGGCGGGCGAAGCCGAATATGCCGCGTTCTTCGTGGAGCCGATTCAAGGCACCGGCGGCTATGTCATTCCGCCGAAGAACTTCTTCATCGAGCTGAAGACAATTCTGGATCGCCACGGCATCCTGCTCGTGGTCGACGAGGTCCAGATGGGCGTCTATCGCACCGGCAAGATGTGGTCGATCGAGCATTTCGGCGTGACCCCGGACGTGCTGGTCTTCGGCAAGGCGCTCACCAACGGCCTCAACCCGCTCTCGGGCATCTGGGCGCGCGAGCAGTTGATCAATCCGGATCTCTTCCCGCCGGGCTCGACACATTCCACCTTCGCCGCCAATCCGCTGGGAACGGCGGTCGCGCTCGAAGCGGTCAGGATGCTCGATGAGGAGGATATCGGCGAGAGCGTCCTGCTCAAGGGCGCCTATTTCCTCAAAGGCCTGGAGGAGCTGAAACGCCGCTATCCGATCATCGGCGATGTCGACGGTCTCGGGCTTGCCTTGCGCATGGAGATCTGCGCCGAGGACGGCTTCACGCCCGATAAGGCGATGGTCGACCGCATGGTCGATGAGGGGCTCAAAGGCGATCTCGAGCTGGAAGGCAGGCGCTATGGCCTGGTGCTCGATATCGGCGGCTATTACAAGAATGTCGTCACTCTCGCGCCGGCGTTGACCATCTCCTATGACGAGATCGGGCTGGCGCTGAAGCTTCTCGACCGGCTCCTGCATCGAGTCAGCAAGCGCTGAGATGCCATGCGGCTTCGCGTCCTCGACCTCGATTCGAGCTTGCCCTCGCAGCCGCCCTTCAGCGAGCGGCTCAGTAGTGGCCGCGCCGAACGCATCGACTTCGTGCAGTCGGCAACCTCGCTCAGGATCGTGGCGCGCCGGCGCGCCATGGACGCATTCTGCGAGAGGCTCGCGGAGGCGGGCTACGCGGGTGGCAGCGGGCCGGAGATCACTTTTTACGGCTCGGGCGATTTCCATCATCTGACGGCCGGTCTGCTGCGCCTCGTCAGGGAACAGGTGACCGTCATCCATCTCGACAACCATCCCGACTGGGTGAGCTTCCCCCCGACCTATAATTGCGGAGCCTGGGTCAACCGCGTGCTGCGGCTCCCCCATGTTCGAAAGGTCATTACGCTCGGACCTTGCAGCGACGATCTCGCTTGGCCCGAGTTGAAGACCGCCAATCTCGCCGCGGTGCGCGAGGGGCTTTTGGAGGTCCACCCTTGGCGGCGTCCGCCATCCCGCGTCTGGCGCGACTATGATCGCGGGCCGGCGCATCGGTCTCGGGATGGCTATATCGAATGGGCCAACCTCGCGGATGGCGACTGGCGCGAGGCACTCTGCGACATCATCGCCGGGGTGCCGACACAAGCGGTGTGGCTCACCATCGACAAGGACGTGCTGGCGGAGACCGAGGCCGCCACCAATTGGGACCAGGGGGCGATGAGCGTCGACCATCTGATCGAGGCCATCAAGCTCTTCGCGCAACGCAAGCGCGTTCTCGGCGTCGATGTGTGCGGCGACTATTCGCAGCCCCGTTTCGGAGACCCGTTTCGCGCCGCGCTCGCACATTTCGACCATCCGGCAAAGCCCGTGCCGACGCCGGAGATGCTGCGCCGCAACGCGACCACGAATGCGCGCCTGCTTGCTTGCTTCGAGGAGGTATTCGCGTGAGCATCGCCCTCGTCTTCTGGTTCGCCTTGTCGGTAGCGTGCGACGTCTTCGGCCAGCTCTGCTTCAAGACCGGGGCCGATCGCCTGCCGTCCACCGCCACGGTGATCGGCAAAGCCCGCGCTCTTCTGACGACCCCCTGGCTGATCGCCGGCCTGTGCATCTATGCGATCGAAGTGTTCGTTTGGCTCAAAATCCTGTCCGTCGCGCCTTTGAGCATCGCCTTCCCGATCGCCAGCCTGAACTTTCTGGGCGTCACGCTTGCGAGCGCGGTGATACTGGGCGAAAAGGTCGGGCGCCCGCAATGGCTGGGCGTCTGGCTCGTGACCATCGGGGTCGCGATCGTAGCGGGCACGGCGTGATTCACCTCGAGCGAGAGACCGGCAACAGACGATGACGACGACGGACCGAAGCTTCACCATCGCAGGCAGCCGAACGGGCTTTCTGCTCGTGCACGGGCTCGGCGGCACGCCGCTCGAGCTCCGCATGACCGCGAAGGGCATCGCGTCCGGCGGCTTCACCGTGCATTGCTGTCAGCTCGCCGGTCATTGCGGCACCGAGGAAGAGCTGCTCGCGACCACTTGGCAGCAATGGTATGCGAACGTCGAGGCGGCGCTGACGAAGCTCGAAAGTGTCTGCGACACGGTGATCGTCGGAGGATTGTCGATCGGAGCCATCTTGGCTCTGCGCCTCGCCGCCTTTCATCCCGAGCGCGTGCATGGCATCGTCTGCTTCGCGCCGACGCTCTGGTACGACGGCTGGACCATTCCGAAGAACCAGTTCCTGTTGCGCTGGTTGTGGTTCCTGCCCGCGGCGAAACGGTATCGGTTTCAAGAACGCGAGCCCTTCGGCGTCAAGGACGAACGCATGCGCGCTTTCGTCATGAAGTCGCTGGCCGGGGGCGATAGCGGCGTGGCCGGCCATCCGAGCACCCATGCCTTGTCGCTCTACCAGTTCTGGAAACTCGCCGACGACATCAAGCCGAGGCTCCCCGCCGTCAAGCGACCCGTCTTCATCGTCCATCCGCGCGAGGACGACCTGGCTAGCCTCAAGAACGCCTTCTATCTGCAGGAGCGGCTGGGGGGGCTCGTTGAAATGCTGGTGTTGGACGACAGCTACCATATCGTGACGATCGACCGGCAATGGAAAATCCTCGTCGATCGCACGGTGCGGTTCGCGCAAGGGATCGAGCAACATCGGTCGCGCGCTGCGACATCCACGAGCCAAGCTCGCGCCATCGCCGCCGAATAATGGCCTCGATATGGCCCTCGAAGCACGGATCTTTCGCAGCATCGCCGAGATCGATGCGGCCGCTTGGGATGCCTGCTTCGCGGGCGAGGCGGAAAGTCACGCCTATTACGCCGCCTGCGAGCGCGGATCGAACCGCGCCATAGGGAAGGGGGCGGCGGCCGTCTTCGAGGGCACGAGGCTGGTCGCCGCGGCACCGGTCTTCACGAGCATTTTCAGGATCGACACGCCCTTTCAAGGCCCGCTCAGGCGGCTGACCGAGCGCCTTTACCCTTTCGTCAAGGGGATCATGGATCTCCCCATTATCGGCCTCGGCTCGCCTTACTCCGAACGCTGCCATCTCGGCTTCGCGCCAGGGCTCGACGCGCGCTCGCGCAAGGCATCGCTCGCACTGCTGCTTGCGCGATTGCAAGAGCATGCCGGCCAGGAAGGAACCGGGTTGGTCGCGCTCAAGGATCTCGCCACTTCGGACGAAGCAGCGTTCGGCGCCATGATCGCGGCGCTCGGTTGGACGCGCGCCACGAGCCTGCCCGTCGCCTTGCTCGACCTTCCCTTCGGCGATGCCGAGGCTTACCTCGCGAGTCTTTCAGCCGCAACGCGCAAGGATATTCGGCGCAAGCTCAGGAATGCCGGAGACATACGAGTCGAGTGGCATGGCGATCTCACCGGTTTCGAGGACGAGGTGGCATCCCTCTACGAATCGACGCGCGAGCGCAGCGGGCTCGACTACGGAGACTTCGAGACGCTCCCGGACGGCTACTTTTCCAATGTCATGCGCGCCCTTCGCGGGCGCGCCCGCATCGCCCTTTATTGGGTCGGAAGAGAGCTCTGCGCCTTCAATCTCGTCTTCGTCGAGAAGGAACGGATGATCGATAAGTTCCTGGGCGTGCGCTACCCTCTCGGACGCGAGCACAACATCTATGCCATAAGCTGGATGGAGAACGTCAAGGAGTGCCTCGCGGGCGGGATCGGCACCCTCCAGACGGGTCAGACCGCCTATGGGTTGAAATTGCGCTATGGAAGCCGGCTCGAGCCGTCCTATGTCTATTTCAAGCACCGCTCCGCCCTGCCCTACGCGATTCTGCGGACCGTGAACCGCTTCATAAAGGCCGATCGCCTCGATCCGGACCTGAAGGCCGCCCGGGCTTTCACCTCGTGAAGCGTCCGTCATTCGCGATCTCGCTGCGAATGATCGTGTTCTGGGGCATCTTCCTCGCTCTCGACACCGCGACCCAGCTCGCCTTCAAGGCCGCGAGCGAACCGGTCCAGGGGATGAGCTTCGGGCTCGCCTTCATGAAGGTAGCACTCAGCACGCCCGCATTATGGGTCGCGATCTTGTGCTATATTGCAGTCTTTGTGGTCTGGATGGCCGTATTGACCCGCATGGACCTCAACCGGGCCTTCCCCCTCACATCGCTCAGTTATGTGACGGTGCCGCTGCTCGCTTTCGCGCTCTTCGGCGAGCAGTTGCCGGCGCTGCGCGTCCTCGGCATCGGCGTGATCGTCGCGGGGGTCGTCTTGATCGGATGGGAAGAGTGAATCTGCGCGGTCCTTGGCCGGTCAGGCTGCGGCTCATCCTCGCCTTCCTCTTCGTCGGCGTCCCGCCGATGCTCGGCGCCGCCTACCTCGCCTCGACACTGATCACGGCCACCTTCGAGAGGAATGTCGGCCAATGGCTCACCGAGACCGCCCGCTTCGTCATCGTCGAGATCGTCGAACGCGAGAACGACGCGGCCCAAATCGCGACGACGCTGACCGGCGCGGTCAGCCAGACAGGCAATGAAACCGCTGAGGGCTTCAAGGCGGCACTGAAACCTTATGAGCCGATCCTCGCGGCCGAAGGCTTCGACCTCTTGATGATCTACGATGCCGGCGGCGCCATCCGCTACACCACATTGCCCTTCAACGCGGAAAAGAGCCTGCCGGCCACCGCGACGCGCGCCATCTTCGGAGGCACGCTCGACGGTCATCCGGTGCTGGTGGCCGGCGCCACGGTCAAGCTCTCGGCCGGCGCAGGAGATCTCTACCTCTTCCTGGGCGACGCGCTCGATACCTCCACCTTTTCGAGCCTGAAGGCAGTGCCCTCGCTGCAGCTCGATTTCTTCGCGGTGCGCGGCGGCGAGGCGATCAAGCTCTACGAGACTTCAAATCTGTCGGCCATGCCTTCACAAGCCATTCTGCGGCGGGTCGCCAGCGAGGAGGATCCGATCCTGCTCGAAGACCCGCCGGGCGAGGTCTTCCTGGCGGCGGTCAGCGGCCTCAAGGACCAGGACGGCAAGTTGTCGGGAATCGTGTTCTGCGGGGTCGGCGGTCAGGATGGGCTGGACGGCCCCGATCAGCAATTGCGCCTCCTCTGGGCCGTGTTCCTGTTCGGTGCGCTCATCTTCGTCCTCGCGGGGGCGTTCGTCTCGGCGCGCTTCGTGAAGCCGCTGCGCGCCCTGTCGCAAGGCGTGCGTTCCGTCGCCGCGGGCGACTTCTCGCAGCGCGTGCCTGAGACCGGGGACAAGGAAACCGTCGAGCTCGCCTCGCGTTTCAACGCCATGGCGGCCGAGCTCGAAGCGGCGCGGGCCCGCGAGGCGGAGCTGCGCCGCAAGGAGCGCCTGTCGACGCTCGGCGAAGCCGCGATGGTGATCGCGCACGAAGTGCGCAATCCCCTCGGCATCATCAAGACATCGAGCGACTTGGTCCGGTCGCGCGCCAAGTTGGGGCCGAAGGAGGAGCAACTCCTGGATTACGTCACCGAGGAGGTGCATCGGATCGACAATTTGCTCACCGAGGTGCTCGATTTCGCCCACCCGAAGGAGCCGTGCCGCACGCATGTCGTTCCAAGAGAGCTCGCGGATCGCATCCAAGGCTTCGTTGCCCCCGAGATGACGCGCAAAGGATTGACGCTCGCCATCGAGGACCATGCGGGCGCGGCGGCCGTGAGCGCCGATCGCGACCAGATCTATGAGGCCATGCTCAATCTCGTCATCAACGCCATGGATGCGCTGCCGCGCGGCGGGCATGTCGCGATCAGGCTCGCGGCAACCGAGCACGCGGTGACGATCGATGTCGCCGATAACGGGCCGGGCGTGAAGCCCCAATTGCGCAGTCGCATCTTCAATCCCTTCTTCACGACCAAGGCGAAGGGGACCGGGCTTGGACTTGCCAAGGTGGCCACCGTCGTCGAAGCCCACCAGGGCACGGTCGAGTGTCTCGAAGAGCCCGGCGGCGGCGCCTGCTTCCGCGTCACGCTGCAGCGGGCGGATGGCGAGTTCGAGCCGACGGTGCCGGCGCCGGCGCGCCGCGACGCCGGCGTTTCGCAGAACGAAGGGGCGCCAGGGTGACGCACACCGTTCTCATCGTCGACGATGAGGCGCGCCTTGCCGAGCTGTTATCGGCGAGCATCGCCGATCGCGGTTACCGAACCGTCGTTTGCTCATCCGCGGAGGAAGCGCTCGATGCTTTCGATCCGGTGACGATCGATCTCGTGATCTCCGACCTGCGCATGCCCGGCTTGGATGGGCGCAGCCTGCTGCACGAGATCAGAACCCGCGCTCCCGACATGCCCGTCGTGCTCATCACCGCCTACACATCGATGCGCGACGCGGTCGAGATGATCAAGGAAGGTGCCTTCGATTATATCTCGAAGCCGTTCGAGATGGACGAAATCCTGGCGACGCTCGAGCGCGCCCTCAAGCTCGGCGATGCGATGCGCGAGAATGCGCGCCTGCGTTCCGAGATCGAAGGCCGCCACGGCTTCGAGCCGTTGATCGGCACCAGCCCGGCCTTCAGGCGCGTCATCGAGCAGATCGGGGAAGTCTGCACCAGCCGAGCCACGGTCTTGCTCACCGGTCAAAGCGGCACCGGCAAGGAGGTGGCGGCGCGCGCCATCCACTTCAACAGCCCGCGCAAGTCGAAACCCTTCATCGCCGTCAACTGCGCCGCCATTCCGGAAGGCCTGATCGAAAGCGAGCTGTTCGGCCATGTGAAGGGAGCCTTTACGGGAGCCGTCGCCCATAGGCGCGGCCGTTTCGCCGATGCCGACCAGGGAACCCTGTTCCTCGACGAGATCGGCGACATGCCGGTCGCGGTGCAAGCGAAGGTGCTGCGCGTGCTGCAGGAGCGCAGCTTCGAGCCGGTCGGGTCGGGGCGCACCGAGAAGGTCGACACGCGCGTGATCGCGGCCAGCAATCGCGACTTGCGCCGTGCCGTGGAGGAGAAGCGCTTCCGGGAGGATTTGTTCTATCGCCTCAACGTATTCCCGATCGCCCTCCCGGCGCTACGCGACCGCAAGGAAGATATCCCGGCGCTCGCCCAGCATTTCCTCAAGGCCGCGACGGAAGCGATCGGCAAACGCATCGTCGGCGTCACGCCGGCGGCGCTCGCCGCCATGAGCAACTATGATTGGCCCGGCAATATCCGCGAATTGCAGAACTGCGTCGAGCGTGCCGTCATCGTGGCGCGAGGCTCGACCATCGATGTGCCCGACCTGCCGCGCGATCTTTTCGACCAAGGCGCAAGGCCGGAGAAGCTTGCGAGGCGCAAAACCACCGATCTCGACGGCGAGCTCGCCCGCATCGAGAAATCCTTCATCCTCGATGCGCTGCGGGAGACGGACGGGGTTCAGAGCAAGGCCGCCAAGCTCCTCGGCATCAATGAGCGAAGCCTCTGGCATCGGGTCAAGAAGCTCGGCATCGCCATCACCAAGCGCGCCAGCGGCTCAGGACCGTGAGGGGCGCGAGGAGCCGTCATGAGCGATCCCTCGCTACCGCTCGGCTATTCGATGCTGCCGCCGGGCCAGATCGCCAATATCGTCACCTATCTCGAGATGACGCAGAGGCCGAGCCCGACCGCCAATCCTTCGCCGTCATCGCGCAACGATCTCCGGCTCGAGCGGTTCGACGCCCTCGATCTTGGCGCCTATCGCGCGCTCTTCCGCCGCGTCGGAGAGGATTGGCTGTGGTGCTCGCGGCTGGTCATGCCCGATCCCGACTTGCGCGCCATCCTCGAGGATCCGAAGGTCGAGGCCTATTCGCTGCGCCTCGAGGGCGAAGCGGTCGGCTTGCTGGAGCTCGATTTTCGTAAAGGCGGGGAATGCGAGCTCGCCTTCTTCGGCCTCGTGCCGGAGCTGATCGGGAAAGGCGCAGGGCGCTTTCTCATGAACCAGGCGATCGCGCTCGCCTGGGCAAGGCCGATCCGGCGCTTCTTCGTGCACACTTGCAGCTTCGACCATCCCTCGGCACAGGGCTTCTATCGGCGGTCGGGCTTTCGTCCCTATGCGCTCGCCGTGGAAGTGCTCGAGGACCCGCGCCTCGGCGGCGATCTTCCGCGCAGCGCCGCGCCTCACGTGCCGTTGTTGGAAGGTTGACGTGCGCCGGCACGGGCGGGCAGCTCGGCGGGAATCCTTACGGGCGAGCTTCTCGCGCTTGCAAAGATCGCCATAGCCGAATGCTCGCAGCGCCCGAGGGCCATGACCGATCCGACGCGGTTTCGCCCATATTAGGGCAAAGCTTGCGAAAGTGGTTGCGGCGCATCGCCAGGGTCGATGTGCCGAAGTGGGGCTTCTTGCGAAGGCGCGGGCGGCGTGCGCCAGAGGTGGCTCCATGCGTTTCCACTCCCGACGGGCCTTCGTCAGTGGACTTTCCTCGATTGCGATTGGCCAAGTTGCCGCGCGCCCCGCCTTTGCGATGCAGGCCGCGATCGGTGCAGCGCCCCCTCAGCCCCAACCTCATGCGCCGATCGAACGGACCGCCTATTCGGCGGACCTCGCCCGCCATTACGGACCCGTCACGAGCGAGCCCTTCCCGGTGCAAGCGGTCGACCTCGGCCAGATCGATCCGGCCTTTCTCATTCAGGTGGTCGCCTATTCGGGAGCCGAGCAGCCGGGGACGATCGTCATCAATCCGCAGACCCGCTTCCTGCATCTCGTTCGAGACGGCGGCAGCGCCATCCGCTACGGCGTCGGCGTGGGACGCGAGGGTTTCGGCTGGTCTGGAACGGCCAGGATCAAGAGCAAGCAGGAATGGCCCGATTGGTATCCGCCCGCCGAGATGATCGCACGCCAGCCGGAGCTTCGCGAGAAGATGTCGGCGCTGCAAAGCGGCCTCGGCATGGCGGGCGGGCCCGGCAATCCGCTCGGCGCGCGCGCCATGTATCTGTGGCAGGGAAACAAGGACACGCTTTTCCGCATCCATGGCACCGTGGAACCCTGGACCATCGGCAAGCGCGTGTCGTCGGGCTGCATCCGCATGATCAACCAGGACGCCATCGATCTTTACGATCGCGTGGCTCCCGATACGCAAGTCGTCGTGCTCGGCGGCCGCGGCGACGAGGTGGCGTCGCGTCAGCGGCGCAATCCCGATCCGCAAGGGCAGGTCTACGATCCTGCGCGCCAGGCGCCCGATCCCTATCGGAACGGCGGCGCCTACGATCCCTATCAACCCGACATCACCGATGATTCCTGGCGCCCGCGCTCCGCCGATCCCTATCGGCAGCGCCGCATCACCGATCCCTATGTGCTGCACGGGGAGGGATACGATCCCTATGTCGCGAGGCCGAGATACGACCCGTATGGGCGGAACTACCGCGTGCTTCCGGACGACTGAACGGCCTATCGCCGCGGAAGGCTCCGGGCTATTTGAACAGATAGGAAATGCCGAAACCGATCGATGGTTGCAGCCGGCGCTCGATCACCGGACTATGGGCGACATTCGACACGAGGTAGCTCAAGCCGCCACGGCCCACCAAGGCGAGGTTCGGCGCGATGCGGAACAGGGCATCCACGGTGGTGCCGACCGATTCGACCCCGGAACGCGCGTAGAAGACCGGTTTGCCGGTGCTGAGGCTCTGCGATTCGGAGATGCCGTACCAGGCCTGCATATAACTGTGATCGCCCAAATTGGCCGTAACCGCCGGCAGCAGCAGGAACTGGTTGGTCAGCGGCAGCGCCGTTCCGACCTTCGCCTCGAAGGTGGTCCCGTAGCTGCCCGAGAAGTCATGGGCGATCGCGCCTTTCACATCGAGCCAGCCGAGATCGTATTCGGTGAGGAAACGGCCCTGCGGAGCTTCCGCGATATTGCCGAGCCCCAGAATCTTCGGGCTGTTCGACTGGTCTCGGCCGAGCCGGAAGAAGGCAGAGGGCCCGAACGACAATGTCCCGTTATTATAGAGATAGACGCCCGCCCCATCATCCATATTGACGAAGTAGCGGTCCTTATAGGTCACATCGATGTCGGGAAGAGGCAAAGAGCGCATGCCGTTGCCGCCCGGATAGGTGGGCTCGATGAGCACGCCGGCGCCGATGCGGTTGGTGGTGGACATCAGCTTGGCGAATTGCTGGGGCGTTACGTCCGGGGTGAAGCTGTCGAGGCTGACATTTTGCGCGCGAGCGTTTGCGGGCGCGAGACCGAGCACGCAGAGAAGCGCAAATCGCAGCAATCGGCTCGGCATCGACGGACCTGCTCAGCGCCTCGTTCTTGCGGCGAGCGCCGACTATCGCTCGCCGTCGCACTTATAGCCCGGGAGGCTCGTCCGAGGAAGCCCGTCCGGGCCCCAGCGCTGGCTTTGGCGGGCGCTGGTGTGGTGAAATTGAAGTTCCTATCACATGGATGGCAGGCGCGCGGTAGGAACTTCAAATTCGAAAACCACACTAGAAACAATAATTTGCTAGGGCAGCTTTTGAATCCGAAATTCGCCCCGCGCGTTGCTCCAATGTGATGCGAATTTCGGATTCGCCGCACTAGTCATTCGCTCGATGGCGTTCCGTCCCGAATCGCGAGCCCCCGCCTCAATGCCCGCCTCCGGCAGGTGCCCCGAGCCTCGGGCGCTCCACCAATGGCAGGAAGACCAGCACGGCGACGAACAATACGGTCAAGGCGAAGAAGACGTCAGCGAGCGACATGACCACGGCCTCGCGCCGCACCAGCGCCGCGAGCTGCTTCAATGCCGCAGCCGGCGCGTCCGAACCGCGCGGCGCCATGACCGAAGTGAGGTTCGACAAGGTCTCCTCGGCCTTGAAATGCCCCCAGGCCACTTTCTCGTGCAGGCGCACGAGGTGGAGATCCAGGCGCTTATCCATCAGCGTGTTGATGCCGGCAAGACCGAAAGCGCCGCCGAGATTGCGCGTGAGGTTGAAGAGCCCGGACGCCGACCTGATCCGCTCATGCGACAGCGTCGCGAGCGACATGTTGGTGATCGGCACCATGGAGAACATCATGCCCGAGCCGCGCAGGATCTGCGGCCACAACAGCTCGTAAAAGTCCCAATCCTTGGTGACGTCGGAGGCGAGATAGGTGCCGAGCGCGAACACCGAGAAGCCGAAGCCCAAGAGGACCCGCGGATCGACCCTCGTCATCAGGCGCCCGACCAGCGGCGCGCAGAAGAACATGGTGAGCCCGCTGACGAACATGGTCTCGCCGATCATCAGCGCGTCATAGCCGCGCACCCGCGCAAGATAGACGGGATAGATATAGGTGAGGCCGTAGAGGCCGACCCCGAGCACGAAGGAGAGCGCGCAGCCGGTCGAGAAATTGCGGTTGGTGAAAGCGCGCAGATCCACGATCGGCTGGCGAGCCACGAAAGCTCGCCAGAAGAAGAGCATGGCGCCGATCAGCGTCAGCACACCGCAGTTGAACACCGTCGGATCCTGGAACCAGTCATGGTTCGGCCCCTCCTCGAGCACATATTCCATGTCGCCGAGAAACAGGGCGAGGCCGACGAGGCCGATCCAGTCGAAGCGTTCGAGCAGGTTGAGCTGCGGCTTGTCGAAATCGATGAGGAAGAAGGTCGCGATGGCGACCGCACAGCCCGGCACGACGTTGACGAGGAACAGCCAGTGCCAGGAGAACACGTCCGTCAAATAGCCGCCGACGGTCGGACCGATGGTCGGGGCGAGCGTCGCGACGAGGCCGATGAGCGGGCTGACGATCGGCTGCTTGTCCTTGGGGAACACCGTGAAGGCCGCGGCGAACACGGAAGGGATCATGCCGCCGCCTATGAAGCCTTGCAGCGCCCGCCAGACGATCATCTCGTCGATCGAATTCGAGGAGGCGCACATGATGCTCGACAGCGTGAAGCCGGCGGCCGAGGCAGCGAACAAATAGCGCGTCGAGAATACGCGCGCGAGCAGGCCCGAGAGCGGGATCATGACGACCTCGGCGATGAGATAGGAGGTCTGCACCCAGGGAATCTCGTCGGCGCTCGCCGAGAGCCCGGCCTGGATCTCGGAGAGCGAGGCCGAGACGACCTGAATGTCGAGGATCGCCATGAACATGCCGAAGACCATGGCGATGAAGGCGAAGACGCGCCGGGCCGTGAGCGGCGGCGCTCCCGCCATGGCAGGGGGAGTCATGGCAGGCGGCGTCATGGCAGGGGGCGGCAAGGCGCGGGCGCGCGCCGGCATCGCGTCCCGGGTCAGCACGGCGGCTGTCATGGCGAGGCGAGCTTCGCGCCCTCGCCCGAGCCGCCCGGCTTCGCGGCGGCGACCGAATCGAATATCCTCAGGGCCGCGTCCCTGGCGCGCCGAACGAGCATCGCGAAACGCGCCGGTATGTCCTCGCCCAGCACCTGCGAGCCCGGCGCACGGGTATTGATGGCGATGACGACGGACATGCCGGGGCGCAAAATCCCCTCCTTGACCACATCGGCGGGCAAGGCGATGCGGATCGGCAGCCGTTGCACGATCTTGGTGAAGTTGCCGGTGGCGTTCTCCGGCGGCAGCAGCGAGAACAGCGAACCGGAGGCCGGCGACACGCTTTCGACGCTTGCGGCGATGACGCGTCCGCTGAAAGCGTCGATCCGCACATCGACCGGTTGCCCGGGCTTCACGTCGGCGAGCTGCGTTTCCTTGAGATTGGCGTCGACACGCACCGTGTCGAGCGGCACCAGCGCCATGATGCGCGTGCCGGTCTGCACATATTGCCCGACCTCGGCGGCGCGGTTGCCGACCACGCCGTCGAAGGGCGCCCGGATTTCCGTGAAGGTCAGGTCGCGCTTGGCCCGATCGAGCGCGGTGACGAGCTCGGCGCGGCTTCGCACGGCCTCGATCTGCTGGGCTTTGAGGACACCGATCATGGCGCTTGCCGAAGCAAGCGCGCTTTGCGCCGCCGCGATGCCGGCCGTCGCCTTGTCGCGGTCAGCGCGGGCCTGATCCAACGTGGCCTTGGTGCCGAAATCGGTGGCGGCGAGCTTCTGGGCGCGCTCGAAAGCCGCCTGGGCGCGGACGAGCTCGGCCTGGGCGGTCGCGAGCTGGGCCTTGGCCTGGTCGACCGCGGCATTCTGCGCCTCGATCTGCTTGCCGATGCGGGCGATCGTGGCGTCCTGCGTCGCAAGCCGGTCCGCCGCCGCATTCACGGCAAGCTTGTAATCGCCGTCATCGATGCGCACGAGCAGCGCGCCTGCCGCAACATGCTGATTGTCGACGACGTCGACCTCGGTGACGAGACCCGACACCTTGGCCGCCAACATGGACATGTCGGCCGCGATATAGGCATCGTCCGTAGAGACGATGAAGCGGCCGGTCGTCCACCAGCCGAAGCCGTAATAGCCCCCTGCGCCGAGAGCCGCGAGCAGCAGAGCGACCAGAACCAGCCGACGGCGCGACCGGCGCGGCGGCATGATCTCGCCCGTGATCACGCGGTGACCAGCGAGATGGCGCTCGCCTTGCGTGGCGGGGCCATGGCTCGGGGCTACCGCGAGACCCTTCGCGGTCGTCCCAAGGTCCTGGGCGGTCTCCGCGAGCTGCGACGCCGGCGCCGCGATGCTCGCGCCCGAACCCGAATGCGCCGGCTCGTTGCCCGGCCGGGCGTCGTTCTCGGCGAGTTCCGGTTCGTCCGCCCGAGGCAATTCCTTGCCAGGCCCTTTTCGCGACTCATCCGACATGTCGCACTCCACCAAGCCTGAAAATTCCGCCGCCGGTCGAACGCCTCGTTCGCCGATACCGCTGATTTTGACCGAACGGTTCGGTCAATGCCCATTGACATAGACCAGCGCCTGCCGCATATCAAGATCGAACTGAACGGTTCGGTCATTTTTTTGCCCGGCCACCAGCACAATCCAAGGGAGGGCTTGGCCGAGCTGGCGCAGGGCAACGCAGGGTGGATATGGAACAAGCTACCGAAAATCGCGCTGTGGGCCAGGCGGAGGGCGGCGGGTCCCCGCCGCCCGATAGCGCCAAGCGCCGCCAGATCATCGAGGGCGCCCGTTCGGTCTTTCTCGCCCAGGGCTTCGATCGCGCCAGCATGGATGAGATCGCGCGTGCGGCCGGGGTCTCGAAAGGGACGCTTTATGTCTATTTCAGCAACAAGCAGCGCCTGTTCGAGGAGTTGATCATCGAGGACCGGCGCGAGCAGGCCGAGCAGCTGGCCAGGATCGATCCCGCCGATCCCGATATCCGCGCCATGCTCACGCGCTTCGGCATCAGCCTCGCGGAGATGATGCAGCGCCCGCAAACCATTGCGCTGATCAGGATCGTGATCGCGGCGTCGGCACATTTCCCCGATATCGGGCGCACGCTCTATGCGGCCGGCCCAGGGCACGGAATTCAAATCGTTTCGGCCTATTTCGACGCGAAATGCGCGGAAGGCCGCTTGTCGATGCCGGATACGCGGTTGGCGGCGGCGCAATTCCTGGAGCTGTGCCTTTGCGACGTGTTGAAGCCGTTGCTGTTCAATGTTTCCGGGCCGGCCTCGCGCGAAAAGATCAAGACGGTCGTCGCAAGCGCCGTCAACGTGGTCCTTGCGGTCTACGGCCCGAAATGAGATCGCTCCGCGCGACTGGCGCACTTCAAACCGGGAGAGGTCCTCTGCTATAGCTCCCTCGCGCAACGCGGCGAGGATTCGATGCAGGCGAAAGATCCGGATTTTCTTCCCATCTCAGGCTTCGTGCTGCCGCGCTTCGCGGGCATCCCGACCTTCATGCGGCTGCCCCATGTGCCGCTCGACGATGCCCGGATCGGCAAGGTCGATATCGGTCTCGTAGGCGTTCCTTGGGATGCGGGCACCACCAACCGCCCCGGCGCGCGCCACGGGCCCCGCGCGTTGCGCGACGCGACGACCATGGTGCGGATGCTGAACCAGGCATCCGGCGTCAGGCCATTCCATCTCGTCCGTTGTGCCGATCTCGGCGATGTCGCCGTCAATCCCGCAAGCCTCGATGACACCTTGGCGCGCATCAGCAGCTTCTACCGTGAGGTGATGAAGCACGCCATCACGCCCATGACCATCGGGGGCGATCACTTGACCAGCCTGCCCGTCTTGCGCGCGGTTGCCGAAAATCGACCCGTCGGCATGATCCATTTCGACAGCCACACCGATTTCTACGACAGCTATTTCGGGGGGTTCAAATACACCCACGGAACGCCCTTCCGGCGCGCCCTCGAGGAGGGGCTGCTCGACGCGAAGCGTGTCGTGCAGATCGGCATCAGGGGCTCAGCCTATGACGGCGAGGACGTCGAGTTCGCGAGCTCCCATGGCGTCAGGATCGTCTACATCGAGGAGTTGATGGAGCGCGGCGTCAAGGCCGTCATGGACGAGGCGCGAATGATCGTCGGCGAGCACCCGACCTATCTGTCCTTCGATATCGACGGGGTCGATCCGGCACAGGCGCCCGGCACCGGGACGCCGGAGATCGGCGGCTTCTCGACCTTCCAGGCGCAGCAGATGCTGCGCCTGCTCGATGGCGTCGACCTGGTGGCTGCCGATTTCGTCGAATTATCGCCCCCCTTCGATGTCGGCGGCATCACCGCCTGGGCGGGCGCCAATATCATATTCGAGATTCTGTGCGTGCTGGCGCAGGCGGCGAAGCGGCGCAGCCGCTGATCATCGCTGATCATGTCTGGAGCTTGCGAGAATCGGGCTCTCGTGCATAGCTTCGGGCACAAGACGGCGGATACGGGGTGGCGGCAATGGAAGAATCGGCGCTCGAACATCACGAACAGGCGGAGCATGCCGAACATGCGGCCCATAGCGGTGACCCGTTCATCATTCGCGTGTCGGTCACCATCGCCATCCTGGCGGTGATCGCGGCGGGCATTTCGAGCCTCGAAACGGTCGAATCGGGGAGCGCGCTGTCGAAGCTGAGCGACGCCAATCTGGCGCAGAACAAGGCGACCGATAGCTGGGGCTATTACCAGGCCGAACGCCTCAAGAAGGCGATCTATGACGCGGTCGCCCTGCAGACGCCCGACAAGGCCGAAGAGGCCAACAAGCAGTCCGTGCGCTATGACGCCGAGAGCAAGAAGATCGAAGCCGAAGCAAAGAAGCTCGAGGGCAGCGTCGACGCCGCCGAAGAGGAAAGCCGCGTCCACGAGCATCGGCACCATCGGCTGACGCTTGCCGCGACCTTCCTGCATGTCGGCATCGCCGTCTCGACCATCGCCATCATCGCCAAGGGCCAGCGCTGGCCCTGGTATGCCGCGGTGCTGCTCGGCCTCGCCGGCATCGGGGTCGGCGCGACGGCCTACGCGCTGTAGGCATCAGCGCGCCAGCCGAACTCCGATGGCGCGCTTGACCGCTCCGAGGCTGAGGCCGGTCGAGATGGCGAGGCCGGCAACCACGATCGCGGCGCCCGCCCATTGGCCCGCATGGGCCGTTTCGCCGAGCAGCAGGGTCGCGATCGCGACGCCCAACGGCGGCACGGTCGCGATGCCGAGCGCGGCCGTCGGCGGTCCGAGGCGCTGAACGAGCGTCATATAGGCGAGAAACGCCACGAAGGTGAGAAGCCAGCCTTGAAACAGGGCCTGGCCCAAGGCGATCGGCCAGTTGGCGAAGGTCAGGCCCGATGGCGCGAAGGCGAACCACAAAGGCAGCGCGAGAACCCCGGTGGCGCCCATCGCGGCGACGCAGCTCAAGGGGTCGAGACGCCATTTGCGCGACAGGACGCCGAAGCAGCCCCACATCAGCCCCATGACGCCGAACAAGCCATCGCCGGCGAGCGTGTCCGCATCGAATTGCGCGCCCGCGGATCGCGCGAACACGACAAGGCCGACGAGGATGACGCCGACGCCGAGGAGCCGCGTCGGCGACGGCCAGACGCCCAGGACCAGACCTGCCACCACGAGCGTGCAGACGATCGACGAGGAGGGAGCAAAGAGCGTGGCGTGGCTCGCAGGCATCATTGCGGTCGCCAGCGTGAACACCGCTCCATAGGCGGCTCCGCTCAGAAGCCCGATGGCGAGGAAGCGGCCAGGGGCCGCCAGCAGCATGCCGCGCCGGCGCGGGTCGCCGAGGACGAGCAATGTCCCAAGCGCCGCCGCGCCGTAGCGGAGCGCGGCGATGTCCCAAACGGTCAGGCCCGCGTTGAGGCCGAGCTTCGTCACCGCGAACTGGGCGGCCATCGGCGGAAAGGACAGGAACACCAGGAGGAAAATGGGCACCGTGACAGGCCCGATCATGCCCAAGGCGGAGAGCGCCGCCGAGCGATGGAGACTACCAGGTCCCGGTATTCGGCATGCTGGCCCAGGGCTCCTTGGGCGCTTGCGGGGAGCCCTTCTGCAAGATCTCGATCGAGATGCCGTCGGGCGAGCGCACGAAGGCCATGTTGCCGTCGCGCGGCGGCCGATTGATGGTGATGCCCTTGTCCATCAGGCGCTGGCAGAAGCCGTAGATGTCCTCGACGTTATAGGCGAGATGCCCGAAATTGCGCCCGCCGCCATAGCTGTGCTCGTCCCAATTATAGGTCAGCTCCAGCAACGGCGATCTCGCCTGCTTGGCGCGCTCGACATCGTCTGGCGCCGCCAGGAAGACGAGCGTGTAGCGACCCTTCTCGTTCTCGGCGCGCCGCACCTCGACGAGGCCGAACTTGTTGCACCAGAAGTCCAGCGCGGCGTCGAGATTACCCACCCGCACCATGGTATGCAGATATTCCATATCGCGCTCCTTCGTTGCAGTCGCCTTGCGGTTACAGTCGCCTTGCCTCGCGGCGAGCGCCGGGGCAGATGGCGGAACGGCTTCCGTTATAGGGTTGAAGCGGGTGAACGCCAGCCTCGAAACGCCTGTCTCCAGTGCCGCGCTTGCAAGGCTCAAGCGCCGCGCCGCCGGCTGGTCGATTGCGGCGACCGTGATGGTCTCGGCGCTGAAGCTCGTGGCCGCTCTCCTCTCCGGATCGCTGGCGCTCTTGGCCGACGCGGCGCATGGCTTGCTCGATATCGGCGCGACCACGCTGACCTTCTTCGCCGTGCGCCAAGCGGACCGACCAGCCGACGCCGATCACCATTACGGCCATGGGAAGATCGAGGCCGTGGCGGCGCTGTGCGAAGCGACGCTGCTCGCCCTGCTCGCCATCGCCGCCTTCGTCGAGGCCGCTCGGCGGCTGCTGGTCGAGCCGCAGGCGGCGCTCGGCGCATCCCCGTTCGTCTTCGCCGCCATCGCCATCTCGATTTGCGTCGACGCCACGCGCTGGCGGGTGCTGCATATCATCGCCCGCGACACGGGAAGCGACGCGCTGGCGGCCGATGCGCTGCATTTCTCTTCGGATCTCGCGAGCTCGTTTGCCATTCTCGTCGGCTTCCTGGCGGCGGGCGCCGGCTACGCCAATGCCGACGCCAAGGCGACCCTCGTCGTCGCCGTGCTGATCGGGCTTGCCGCCTTGCGCCTGGCGAAGCGGGTCATCGGCGTGTTGCTCGATACCGCCCCCCAGGGCATCGCCGAGCGGGTCCGCGAGATCGCCAGGCACATTCCGGGCGTGCTCGCCATCGACGGCGTGAGGGTCCGCCCGGCGGGCGGCATGCTGATGGGCGATGTCAGCGTCGCCGTGGCGCGCACCTTGCCGCTCGATCGGGTGAGCGAGCTGAAAGCCTCGCTCGCACAGGCCATCGCTGCGGAGCTCAAACGGGCCGATTTCACCGTCTCGACCCGGCCGGTCGCGCCCGACGATGAAAGCGTTCTCGAACGCGTCATGCTGATCGCGGCGCGCGAGCGCACTCTCGTGCACCATGTGACGGTGCAGGCTCTCGATGATCGGCTCGCCATCGGCTTCGATATCGAAATGGATGGGCGGTTGAGCCTGCCCGAGGCGCATGGGCGCGCCTCGCGCCTGGAAGCGGCGGTGCGCGACGAATTCGGCCCGAGCACCGAGGTCGAGACGCATATCGAGCCCTTGGAGACGCGCCAGCTCGCCGGGACGCCGGCGGATGCCGGAACGACCTCGAACATCGCCAATGCCCTGGCGCGCGCCGCGGCCCAACTCGGCACCATCACCAATGTCCACAGCGTGCGCGTGCGCCGGACGCCGGCTGGCCTCGTGGTGCATTTCCACTGCCTCGCCCCGCCCGACACGGATGTCGCCAGCGTGCATGCGGCCGTCGATGAGATGGAGCATGCGGTCAAGGGCGAGATCGCGGGTATCGCCCGGCTCGTCGGCCATGCGGAGCCTGCCGGCGCCGGAGAGGGGCTCGGCGCTCAAAGCTAGCGAGGCGCCCCTTGATATTTTGGATCTTTCTTACGCAGAAATGACGTGCCAACAAGAGCGTTTTTTTCACCCACCTTGCCCTATAATGGTGGCCATGAAACGCGACGAGATCATAGAGAAGTTGAAGACCGCTCTTGGTGATATCCGCTATTTCATCGATCTGATCGGGAGCTTCTTGGAAGGCTACGATTATCAGCGTTTCGCTGGCGACCTGCGCACCTTCCACGCGATCACGCGTTGCCTTGAGATCATATCCGAGGCGTCAAGGCGCGTGCCGGGGCTGGCGTTTGTCCGCAACGATGAATTTGCGACTTCGTCCGGGGCATGCGAGGTAAGGCGCTTCGTCCCATGCCTCGCGAGACCCATATGCGTCCCGAATCGCCGCCACCCGTTCGCCTCGAGGATTATCGCGTCCCCGATTACCTCGTCGAGACGGTCGATCTCGACTTCTCGCTCGAGGCCCATGCGACGCGCGTGCGGGCCCGCACGGCCTTCGCGCCGAATCCTGGTGGCGTGCAGGGCGCACCCCTCCTGCTCGACGCCGATGAATTGACGCTCGTCTCGATCGCGCTCGACGGCCGCCCGCTAGAGCCTCACGAATATGAATTGAGCGATACGGCGCTCACCCTCCCCCACCCGCCTTCGCGGCGCTTCGTGCTCGACGTGGAGACGAAGCTCGATCCGACGGCAAACACCAGGCTCTCCGGCCTCTACCGCTCGAGCGGCACTTACTGCACCCAATGCGAGGCGCAGGGCTTTCGACGCATCACCTATTTCCAGGACCGTCCCGACGTGCTTGCGGTCTACACCACCCGCATCGAGGCCGATCGCGACGAAGCTCCCATCCTGCTCGCCAACGGCAATCCGGTGATGCAGGGGGACATCGAAGGGACCAAGCGACACTTCGCCATATGGCACGATCCCTGGCCCAAGCCCTCTTATCTCTTCGCGCTGGTCGGCGGACGCCTCGGCTGCGTCAAAGGACGGTTCGAGACGCGCTCCGGCCGCATGGTCGATCTCGGCATCTATGTGGAGCCGGGCAAGGAGCATCGCGCTACCTACGCGCTCGAGGCGCTGAAACGCTCGATGCGCTGGGACGAGGAAGCCTTCGGATGCGAATACGATCTCGACGTATTCAACATCGTCGCCGTATCGGACTTCAACATGGGGGCGATGGAGAACAAGGGCCTCAATATCTTCAACGATAAATATGTGCTCGCCAGCACCGAGACTGCGACCGACTTCGACTATGCCCATATCGAGGCGATCATCGGGCATGAATATTTCCACAACTGGACCGGCAACAGGATTACTTGCAGGGACTGGTTTCAACTATCGTTGAAAGAGGGGTTGACCGTCTTCCGAGATCATGAATTCACCTCCGATATGCGCTCGCGCACCGTCAAGCGCATCTCGGCTGTGCGCACCTTGCGCCTCGTGCAATTCGCCGAGGATGCCGGACCGCTCGCCCATGCGGTTCGCCCCCATCTCTATCGCGAGATCAACAATTTCTACACGGCGACGGTCTACGAGAAGGGCGCCGAGGTCATCCGCATGCTCAAGGAGATCATCGGCGCGGAGGCCTTCCGGGGCGGCATGGCCTTGTATCTCGAGCGCTGCGACGGCACGGCGGCGACGGTCGAGGATTTTCTCGCCTGCTTCGCCGATGTTGCCGGCCGCGACCTCTCGGGCTTCAAGCGCTGGTACGACCAGGCAGGGACTCCCGTGGTCAGCGTCAGCCATCGCCATGATCAGGCGGCAGGCGCGTCGACCTTCACCTTCACGCAGGCGACGCCACCGACGCCCGGCCAACAGGAGAAGATGCCGGTCGAGATCCCGATCGCGATGGGCCTCTTATCGCCTCGAGGCGAGGAGCTGAGGCTTGCTTGCGACCATCCCGATTGGCGCGAGGATGGCGTCTTCACCTTGAGAGAGGCCAGCGCCGAGATCACCTTTCGCGAGCTTCCCGAAAAGCCGGTCGCCTCGTTGTTGCGACGCGGTTCCGCGCCGGTACGGCTCGATTTTCTGCAACAGGTCGAAGATCTCCTGCTGCTCGCCGCCCATGACAGCGATCGCTTCAACCGTTGGCAGGCCATCCAGAGCTTGGCGGCGCGGATCATGCTTGCCGCGCTCAAGGAAGCAGATATCGCGCGGGAACCGACCTCTGATCCGCGTTTCTTCGCGGCGCTCGAGGGTCTGTTGACGCGCGAAGCCGATCACGCCTTCGCGGCGGAGGCCTTGTCCATCCCCTCCGAGCAAGACATCGCACGCGAGATCGGCACGAATGTCGATCCCGACGCCATCTTGCGGGTCCGCGACGTGCTGTTGCGCGGAATGGGACAGGCGCTCGAAGCGCCGTTGCTCGCGACCTATGGACGGCTCGCGGAAAGTGGGCCCTATTCGCCCGATCCCGAACCGGCCGCGAGGCGCAATCTGCGCAACAGCGCGCTGGCGCTGCTGGTGATCGCGGACCCGGCCCGCTACGGACGGCTGGCGCTCGACCAGTTCAAGACCGCCGGGAATATGAACGACAGGCTCGCGGCGTTGGCGGCGCTCATGCGAGCGCCGGCGGAGATGCGGGAAGAGGCCCTCGACGATTTCGAGCGTGCCCATGCGGAGGATCCGCTCATCCTCGACAAATGGTTTGCGCTGCAGGCGCGCATCCCGGAGCCCGGAACGCTCGAGCGGGTGAAGGGCCTCACCACGCATCGCGCCTTCTCCTTCGCGAACCCGAACCGGGTCTACTCGCTGGTGATGGGCTTCGCGACCGGCAATCAATCGGGCTTCAATCGCGCCGATGGCGCAGGCTACGATTTCATCGCCGAGGTGGTCGCGAACCTCGACGCATCGAACCCTTCCGTCGCGGCGCGGCTTCTGACCTCGTTCCGCACTTGGCGCAGCATGGAAGCTCAGCGGCGCGTCAAGGCGGAGGCAGCGCTGCGCGCCATCGCCGGCAAGCCCAAGCTGTCAGTGGACGTTGCCGACATCGTCACACGGTCGCTGGCCTGACGGATGCCCGGCTGCTGATCACTTCTGCCCCAGCGTGAAGCGGACGCGCTCGCATGAGAAAGTGGTGATGCCGAACAGGATGGGGCGATCATTCTCATCGACATCGAGCCTGACAACCTCGAAAATCGGATTGGATGGAAGCTGCCGCAGGAGACGCGCCTCGGATGGTGACGGAAGTCGTCCAACGATGGAGGTACTCTTGCGTCGATAGTCTGCGACGCCATGCGCAGCAAGCGCGGCGGTAACGGAACTCTCGCGCTTGAGCACCGTCTCGATCCCCTCGAAACGCGGGAGCGGAAAATAGCTCGCATCGTGCTTCACCACCTGGCCGTTCGCATACCCCAGATTTTCCAGGAACAAGACCGACCGGCCGACCGGCACCCCCAGAAATCGCGCGACCAGTGACGTTGCCTTCGTGCGCGAGACCCCGAGGACTTCGTTACCCGGCGTGATCTGATCCTCGAGGAGAACTTCCGTGAAGCGGGCGCGATCTCCCAAGCGGTAGGATACGAGATAATTCTCGTGGACGAAGGTTCCGCGGCCCTGCTCGATGCGGATCAAGCCTTGCCGTTGCAGGCTGTCGAGTGCGCGCCTGATCGCATAGCGGCTCGAGCCGAACGTCGCCATCAGCTCGGTCTCGGTGGGAATGCGCTGGCCGACGTCGAACTCCCGGCGGTCGATTGCATTGCGAACCCGTTGTTCCACCTCTCGCCAGCCGTGAAGGCCGACTTGCTTCGGAGGCCCTCTCCGCGGGTCATGTCTTTCGATCGGGGAAGCCCCTCCGGATTTCGCCGACATCCCAAAGCACCTCGCAGTGTTCGCCAACCTCTTGATTTTTTGTCATGCGCCTGTCAAGGAGATGTGGCAATGGTTCGAATGAATCTTGGGATGTTCAAGGAGGCAGCACGTGACCATGCTCAGCGACCGGCTCGATCGTCGATTGGTTCTTGGGCTGGCGGCAGGTTCAGGGGTGGCAGCGATGACCGGCGGCCCGGGCCTCCCCTTCGTTGCCGTTTCGCCCGCGGCGGCGCAGAGCGCGGCTCCGCCGGGCGGATCGAAGCTTTACGAGGTGCTGGCGCGCGGGCACCTCATCGTCGGGACCGGGGCCGACATCCCGCCCTTCTATTTCAAGGATGACACCGGCGAGTTGGCAGGGCTTGAAATCGATCTCGCGCGGCTCATCGCCAGGAATCTGTTCGGGGACCCGAGCAAGCTCGAATTCATCATCCAGAACTCGGACGCGCGCATTCCCAATCTGATGAGCAATCGCATCGATCTCGTGCTGCAAAACCTGACGGTCACGCCGGCGCGCGCTCAGCAGGTGGAGTTCACGATTCCATATTACCGCGCGGGGCAAGGCTTCCTTCTCCTCGCCTCCGGCCGCTACAAGGACTATGAGGGGTTGCGCCTGGCGGGCACCGGCATCACGGTGAGCGCTCTTCAGAACGTGACCGCGGCAGACTGGGTCCATTTGGCGCTCCCCGATGCCAAGGTCGATCAATACCCGAGCCCGGATGCCGCCCTTCAGGCGCTGAATGCAGGGCGCGCCGATGCCCACATGATCGACTACGGCAAAGTTCGCTGGACGGTCACCCAGTTCCCTTCTCGCTATGCCGACAGCGGCTACACCTGGAAGCCGAATTCGATCGCCGTGGCGGTCAGGCCTGGCGATCCGCTCTGGCTGAACTGGCTCAACATTGTGCTGAGGGAAGCGATGACGGGTGTCGATTTCACGGAATTCTCCGGCATCTACAAACGCTGGATGAGCGTTGACCTTCCCGCCCCGAAGCTCGGCTATCCGCACGAATTCTTCGGCTGAGCCGAGGCGCGGGAAGACTCGGATCGAGCGGATGCAACCGCAACAATTCCGATGGGATATCGTCTGGCAATATCGAGAGGCGATCGGCGGGGCGCTTCTTCTGAGCACGAAGCTTGCCGTGTTCTCCGGCGCCTTGGGCGGAGTGCTAGGCCTCGCCCTCGCTTACGCATCGCTGTCGAAGGTCCGGGCGCTTCGCGTCGCGGCCTCATGCTACGTCGACCTGGTGCGCAACACGCCGCTGCTGCTCTTCGTCTTCCTCACCTATCTCGTCCTGCCCCAGCTTGGCATACGGGGCCTCGACGCCGTCCAAACCTTC
>JBIOEJ010000029.1:0-50534 GCA_044445965.1 Hyphomicrobiales bacterium | reverse complement strand
GCGAATGCTGCGGCGGTCTCGAACAGCGTAAAGGCGATGACGGCTGCTAACCTGATCATGGCGTTCCCCGGTTCGATCCAAAAGCGCGTCGCACTTTATGACCACACCCGAGCAAAATGCCAATCACGAACCGCGCATTATGTCGTAAGCTAACGAGTTGTCCGGGTTAGGTAGCACACGAGTTGTCCGGTTTTGTGCCCTGCAAAAGGAGCGGGGCGATGAAGCGGGCAGCGTGGCTACAGGATCGCAGGATGCAGAAGTTTCGGGACGTATTGAGCCGTTGGGAGCGAGGGGGTCTGTCGATGATGGATGCCGGGGAGCTTCTGGGAATGTCGGAGCGGCAGTTCCGGCGTTATCGGGGGCGTTACGAAGAAGAGGGGCTTGAGGGGCTGGTCGACCGGCGGCTTGGCAAGCCCTCGCCCAAGCGTGTGCCGAGGGCTGCCTGCCGAGCTGATGAAGGAGCTTTACGAGGGGCCTTATCGGGGCTGGAACGTGAAGCATTTTCACGAGCACCTAGTGCGCGACCATGGCTTGGCTTCCGGTGGGGCTACACCTGGGTGAAGACGCAGCTGCACGCTGCGGGTCTGGTGACGCGAGCCCAGCGGCGTGGGGCACATCGCCGCAAGCGCGAGCGCAAGCCGTTCGAAGGCATGATGCTGCACCAGGACGGCTCGCGCGCGGTCTGGCTTGCCGGAGAGCCTGGGCTCGATCTGATCGTGACCATGGACGACGCCACCAGCACGATCTACTCGGCCTTCCTGGTCGATGAGGAAGGCACGGCATCGACGTTTCGGGCGTGCCTGGAGGTGTTCACCGTGCAGGGTTTGCCATCGAGCCTCTACACGGATCGTGGCAGCCATTATTTTTACACGCCGGAAGCCGGTGGCAAGGTGGCCAAGGAGGTGCTGACCCAGGTCGGCCGGGCGCTGGCGCGTCTGGGGATCGAGCACATCCCGGCCTACTCGCCGGAGGCGCGCGGGCGCTCCGAGCGGATGTTCGGCACCCTGCAAGATCGCCTGGCCAAGGAACTCGAGCTAGCCGGGATCGGCGAGATCGGGGCGGCCAATCGCTTCATTCGCGAGGTCTATCTGCCGCGGCACAATGCCCGGTTCGCCAAGCCGGCTCAGCTCGAGGAGACGGCCTTCGTGGCGGCCGATCCGGCTCTTCTCGCCGAGACCTTGTGCATCGAGGAGGAGCGGATCGTGGCCCGCGACAACACCGTCGTCTACGGCAATCGCCGCCTGCAGCTGCCCGCCAGCAAGGCGCGCGCCCACTACGTCAAGGCGCGCGTCAAAGTCCGCGAATACCCCGACGGCACGCTGGCGGTGTTCCACGGTCCGCGCCGCATCGCACGCTACACCGCCCAGGGGACAGAGATGGGGGCAGAAATCGCCGAGGTTCCGACCAGCAGCAGCGTGACGCCGTGCTCGACGCCGTCAAGGCGTGGCCTGGTGACGCCGGAACCTGCGGCGCCCTTGCCGCGACGGCCAGCCTTGACCGCGTCTGCGCACCGCGTCACGGAACAAAGGCAGGTCGGGACGAAGAAACGGCCCTCAGGTCGAACAAAGAAACTGACAGCCAAACCCTTGCAAAGCGCCGCCATGCAACCGCGCCCTCATACCAAACCACGCCAGGCGTCCACCGCTTCCGCCCCGGCCGTGTCGAGCCAACCCCGAAGCGGACAAGTGATGTGCTACCAAAACCGGACAACTTGACTAGCTACCGACAGCATGCGCCCCCGCGATCGCTTATGGAACTGCCGTGCTAGAGTGGAGTTGTTCGGACGCGCGGCGATGCGGCCGGTTGCGTCTCTTGCATGGAAAAAATGCGCGACGGGAGGAAAACCATGAAGCTCGGCCTGTTCATGATGCCGCTCCATAATCCGGCTCGCGACTACACCCAGATTCTCCAGGAGGACCGCCAAGCCATCCTCCTGGCCGAGCGCCTCGGCTACCACGAGGCCTGGGTCGGCGAGCACTACAGCGCCTCGACCGAGCCGATCTCCGATCCCCTGCAATTCATGGCGACCCTGGTGCCGCTGACGACGACGATCAAGCTCGGGACGAGCGTTCTCAACCTGCCCCAGCACCACCCCGCACAGGTCGCGGGCAATTGCGCCATGTTCGACCATTTGTGCGAGGGACGCTTCATCATGGGCATAGGCCCGGGCGGGCTCGGATCGGATTTCGAGCTGTTCAAGACCATGGACAAGAACCGCTCGGAGATGATGGTCGAATCGATCGAGACCATCCACAAGATCTGGAGCTCCGACCCTCCCTATCGCATTCCCGGCAAATATTGGGACATCACCGTCGACTCAGCCTGCCAGCTGCGCCTCGGCATCGGCCCCATGCTCAAGCCCTATCAGAAGCCCTATCCGCCCTTGGCGGTCTCCGCCATGAGCCCGTCCTCGCAAACGGCGCGCCTCGCCGGCGAGCGCGGCTGGGGCCTGATCTCGGCGAATTTCATGCCCGTCGGCCACGCCAAGACGCATTGGCAGCAATATTGCGCCGGCGCGGCGGCGGCGGGCCGCCGTCCCGACCGAGCCGATTGGCGCATCGCGCGCAGCATCCTCGTCACCAAGACCGATGGCGAGGCGGCCGACTATCTCGATGCGGCCGAAGGCTGCAGCGTCGGTTGGTACTACGCCTATCTGCGCGACAATCTCGCGACCTTCAAGCTCCTCAAGATCTTCAAGCCCTCCGAGTCCATTCCCGACGAGGAGGTCACGGTCAAGAACTGCTTCGACTGGATGGTGATGCATGGCAGCCCGAAGCGGGTGCTCGACCAGCTCGTCGCCTTCGTCGATGCGGTCGGCGGGTTCGGCACGCTCCTGCTCACCCATAAAGACTGGGACCAGCCGAGCTTGCACAAGGGCTCGATGACGCTGCTCGCCGAGAAGGTCATGCCGCGCCTGCGCCAGCATATGCAGACGCTGCGGGCGGCTGAGTGAGGAGAGAATGGCTAATAGTGAGAAGTAAGCCGAAAGAGGTGGCGATCTATACTGTACTATATTGTACTATACTCGCTACCCGCCACTCACCGCCTCACCACGCCCATGCCCTTCAAGCCGAGCTCCGCCTCGATCGATTGGCGCGCCTGCGGGTTCTGCAGCTCGAACTCGATATCGATGGCCGTCGTCTTGGCGAAGGGCGAGGCGAAGACGCGGTCGTGCCAGACCTCGACGATATTGCCGCCATGCTTGGCGATGATCGAGGCGATGTCGGCGAGCTGGCCAGCCGCGTCGAGCGTCGTCACGGTGAGGCGCACCAGCCGCCCGCGCCTCGCGAGCGAGCGATGCAGCACCGAGACCAGGAGCTGCAAGTCGATATTGCCGCCGCAGAGCACGGCGCCGACCTTGCGGCCCTTGAACAGCTCCGGACGCGCCTTGATGGCGGCGACCCCTGCCGCCCCCGCGCCTTCGGTGAGCGTCTTCTCGATCTCGAGCAGCAAGGTCACGGCGTCCTCGATCGCGGCCTCGGGCACGACCAGCATCTCGTCGACATGGGCGCGCACGATCTCGCTGGTGAGACGGCCGGGCTCCTTGACGGCGATGCCCTCGGCGACGGAGGGCCCGCCGGCGATCGCCTGGCCGGTCGCGCCGAGCACGCCCGCCATGCCGGAATAAAGCTCGGTCTGCACGCCGATCACCCGGATCGCCGGCTTCAGCGCCTTGGCCGCCGTGGCGATGCCGCCAATCAAGCCGCCCCCGCCGACCGGCACCACCAGCATCTCGAGCCCTGGCGATTGCTCCAGCATCTCGATGCCGGCGGTGCCCTGGCCGGCGATGACCGCCGGATCGTCGAAGGGATGGACGAGGACGAGGCCGCGCTCGGCGATCAGGGCCGGAATGATCTCGGCGGCGTCGGCGAAGGTCTTGCCGTGCAAGATCACCTCGGCTCCGAAATCGCGCGCACCCGAGACTTT
This sequence comes from Hyphomicrobiales bacterium, assembly GCA_044445965.1. Taxonomy (GTDB): domain Bacteria; phylum Pseudomonadota; class Alphaproteobacteria; order Rhizobiales; family Beijerinckiaceae; genus GAS188. The sequence goes on along the minus strand of JBIOEJ010000029.1, from coordinate 46,607 downwards.
CACGGCCGGCGCCGTCACCGGCATGACGATCACCGCCTTGACGCCGAGGCGGCGCGCATGGAAGGCGAGCGCCAGCGCGTGATTGCCGGCCGAGACGGTGACCACGCCCTTGGCGCGCTCTTGCGGCGTCAGCAGCAGCAGCTTGTTGAGCGCGCCGCGCTCCTTGAAGGAGGCGGTGAAGTTGAGGTTCTCGAATTTCAGCCACAGCTCGCAGCCGAGTATCTCCGACAGCGTGCGGGAATGCAGGAACGGCGTCGGCGGGATGGACGGTCTGATGCGGGCCTCGGCGGCGCGGATATCGGCGAGGGTCGGCAGGGCAGGGGACATGACGGCACGGCGCTCCAGCATGACGGCTCCCTTACACCGGCGCGGCAAGGATGTCGCCCATTCGGCCGATCCATCTCCGCTCATTCCCGCGCAAGCGGGAATCCAGCGCTATTGCGGCGAATCCGAAATTCGCATCACCTTGGAGCAACGCGCGGGGCGAATTTCGGATTCAAAAGCTGCACTAGCAAGTTATTGTTTCTAGTGTGGTTTTCGAATTTGAAGTTCCTACCGCGCGCATGCCATCCATGTGATAGGAACTTCAAATTCACCACACTGGCAAAACAGGTGGAAATTCCAGATTCCCGCTCGCGCGGGAATGAGCGGAGAAAGTGGTCGGTCCCGATTTCGCCTTTGTTACGCGACGAACATGTCACAGAGTTGATGGTATGGTTGGCACCGTTTTGGCTTCTCGCATTCAAGGTAGGGTTACATGCGCGCACTCCGTTGGTCTGCCTCGGTTCTCGCCCTCCTCCTGGCCACCGCCCCGGCGCTCGCCGAGACCGCGACCAGCGATGGCGCAAAGGCGCTCGGCCAGAGCTTCGCGGCCTATTTCGGCCAATCCGCCATCGATCGGGGCATCATTTCCGTCTTGCCCAAGGGCGATGACTATGAGGTGACGTTCGATCTGCAGCGGGTGGTGGACGGGTTCAACCTGCCGGCCGGCAGCCTGCGGATCGGCAGCTTCGCGATGCTGACGACGCCCCAGCTGGACGGCACCTGGAAGGTCAAGTCCGACGGCTTTCCGAACGTTGCGGTGCGCGTCCCCTCCCCGAAGGGAGAGATCAGCGGATCATTCGCGTTGAGCGGCTATCGTTTCGACGGCGTCTACGACCCGAAGCTCGCCGCCTTTTTGACCGCAACCAACACCGTCGACCTCATCGATATGAAATGGGCCGCCGAAGGCACCGATGTCAGCCTGCAGGAGAGCGGATACGCGACCGAGCTGCGGGGCGCCGACGCCGGCTCCGGCGCCGTGACCGTCACGGTCGGCCATAAGCTCAAGAGCATCTTCGAGACCGTGAAGGTGACGCCGCCCGCCAGGAACGGCGCGCCGCCGCCTGCTCCGGTCAGCATCGTCTACAATGTCGGGCCGGTGAGCGGGGACGGCACGATCGAGGCGATGCGTTCGAGGAGCATGCTCGATCTCTGGGCCTTTCTCGTCGGCCTCAACGGGGTCGAGCACGTGATCGAGCACCAGAGCGAGCTGAAGGAGCAGCTCCTGAAAGTGCTGCCTCTGTGGAACAGCGCCAAGGTCCAGGTGTCGATGAACGACATTGCGGCCGAGTTTCCTTTCGGCACGCTCGGACTGAAATCCTTCGGCGAGACGATCGCGTTGAGCGGCGCTACCCCGCAAGGTGCATTCGAGCTCGGGATGAAGTTCAGTGATCTCAGCGTGCCTACGGCGCTCCTGCCGCCCTGGTCGAATCCGCTGCTGCCGACGGCGCTGGAGACCGATATCAAGGTCCAGATCCAAGGCCTCGACAAGGTCGTCCGCGCCGCGATCGAGGATTGCGACCTCGCGGCCAGTCCTCCCCTGTCGCAGGAGAGCCAGGCCAAGCTCGCCGCCATGCTGCTGGGCGGTGAGCCGAAGCTCGTCATCGCGCCGAGCCGCCTCGTCTCGCCGAGCTTCGAACTCTCGGTCGAGGGCGAGCTCGCGTTGACGCCGCCCAAGCCGACCGGACGCCTGACGGTCGGGGCGACCGGGCTCGACAAGACCCTCGCCATCATCCAGGCTGCGGCCCAGAACGACCCGAAGCTGCTGCAGCAAGCCTTGATGGGGTTGACCTTCCTCAAGGGGCTCGCCAAGCAAGGCGCCGACGGCAAGTCCGTCTGGGCGCTGGAGCTCGGCCCCGACGGCGCGGTCACGATCAATGGGCAGAGGATGGGCCCGCCGGCGAAGTAGCGCCGGCGCCCACCTCTCCCCTTTGCGGGAGAGGCAAAGGACGCGCCTTGCGCGTCCGTAGGATTGTCGACGCCCGACATGAAATGTCGGGCTTTGCTCGCGCCGCAGGCGCGAGCCGGGGGTCTTGGTGTCGAGGAACCCTCACCCGGTCTCGCTTGGCTCGACCGACCTCTCCCGCAAGGGGAGGTGGGCGGAGGCGCTCACCCCCTTCCCGTCCGGTCATCGGCGTGATACGCAACTGCGTCAATTCCATCGGGCCGGGCGATTCGCGCGGACCGCCTTCTTTTTTCAAGCTGCCGAGGCAGCCGGAGTTGGCCATGACCTCCCATCCCAAAGACCCGCTCGCCAAAAACTCGCTGGCGATGCATGCGATTCCCTTCATGGGGGCGCTCCGCGAGGGGCTCGCTTTCGACGACGTGCTGCTGCAGCCGGCGGCTTCCGATATCCTGCCGACGCAGGTCGACATGCGCACCCGCCTGACGCGCCAGCTCAAGCTCAACATTCCCCTCCTCGCCTCGGCGATGGACACGGTGACCGAGGCGCGCATGGCGATCGCCATGGCGCAGATCGGCGGGCTCGGCGTCATCCACCGCAATCTCTCCCCGCAGGTGCAGGCCGATCAGGTGCGCCAGGTGAAGAAGTTCGAGTCGGGCATGGTGGCGAACCCGATCACCATCTTCCCCGACGAGACGCTCGCCGACGCCTTCGCGCTGATGAAGCAGCACGGCATCTCGGGCGTGCCCGTGGTGGAGCGCGGTCCCGGCGGCAGCCAAGGGGGAGGCCGAGGGGGCGGCAAAGGCAAGCTCGTCGGCATCCTCACCAACCGCGATGTGCGTTTCGCCACCGACCCCAAGCAGCCGGTCTCCGAGCTGATGACCAAGGAGCGCCTGGTCACGGTGCGCGAGGGGGTGGCGCAGAGCGAGGCGAAGCGCCTTCTGCACCAATTCCGCATCGAGAAGCTGCTCGTGGTCGACGAGCAGTACCGCTGCATCGGCCTGATCACCGTGAAGGACATCGAGAAGCAGGTCGCCTATCCCAACGCCGCCAAGGACGCGGCTGGGCGCCTCCTGGTCGCCGCCGCCACGACGACCGGCGAGCAGGGCTTCGAGCGCTCGGCCATGCTGATCGACGCCGGCGTCGACGTCATCGTCGTCGATACGGCGCATGGCCATTCCTCGCGCGTGCTCGAGGCGGTCGGCCGTGTGAAGAAGCTGTCGAACTCGGTGCAGGTGGTGGGCGGCAACGTCGCCTCCGCCGATGGCGCGAAGGCGCTGATCGACGCCGGCGCCGACGCGGTGAAGGTCGGCATCGGGCCGGGCTCCATCTGCACGACGCGCATGGTGGCGGGCGTCGGCATGCCGCAGCTTTCGGCCATCATGGACTGCGCCGCGGCCGCGCTCGATGCCGACATTCCGGTGATCGCCGATGGCGGCATCAAATATTCGGGCGATCTCGCCAAGGCGCTCGCGGCCGGCGCCTCCTGCGCCATGGTCGGCTCGCTGCTCGCAGGCACCGACGAGACGCCGGGCGAAGTGTTCCTCTATCAGGGCCGCTCCTACAAATCCTATCGCGGCATGGGCTCGGTCGGCGCCATGGCGCAGGGCTCGGCCGATCGCTATTTCCAGCAGGAGGTGCGCGACGCCATGAAGCTGGTGCCCGAAGGCGTCGAGGGCCAGGTGCCCTATAAGGGGCCGGCCGCGAATGTCGTGCATCAGCTCATCGGCGGCGTGCGCGCCGCCATGGGCTATACGGGCGCCGCCGATCTCGCGGCCTTCCGCGCCAATGCCCGCTTCGTGCGCATCACGGGCGCTGGCCTGCGCGAAAGCCATGTCCATGACGTGATGATCACCCGCGAGGCGCCGAACTACCCGACGCGGGGGTGAGGCCGACCAGCTCCCGCTCATCCCCGCGAAAAGCGGGGACCCGGAGTCTCCGCGTGTTCGGCGATACTGGATTCCCGCTTTCGCGGGAATGAACGGAGATGGACCTGCCAGTAGGAGCAAGCCGGAATGTCCCTGCAAGCCGTACTCCTGCCGCTCTTCGTGCAGGTGGCCTTGACCTTCGGCCTCTTGCTGTGGCTCGCGCCTCTGCGGTGGCGGGCGCTCGCGAGCAAGCAAGTGCGTCCAAGCGATATCGCGCTCGGGCAGAAGGCTTGGCCCGAGCGCGTCCAGCAGATCGCCAATTGCTTTCAGAACCAGGTCGAGCTGCCGATCCTCTACTACGTGCTCGTCATCCTCGCCGTCATGGCGCGCAAGGGCGATCTCTTTTTCGTGATCCTGTCCTGGGTGTTCGTGGCGAGCCGTCTCCTGCACGCCTTCATCCACACGGGCTCGAATATCGTGCGGCTGCGCGGCGCGGCCTATGGCGTCGGGCTCGTCGTGCTCATGGCGATGTGGATCATCTTCGCGGCGCGGGTGATGGCCGGGTGATGCCGGCGGGGAACAAGCGATTGCGCCTGCTCTCGCGAGGCTTCTGGCAAGTTCGAGACGTATGCAATTAGGAAGGCCCATCTCCGTTCATTCCCGCGAAAGCGGGAACCCAGAACTGCCGAACGGGCCAAGATTCTGGGTCCCCGCTTCCGCAGGGATGAGCGGGAACCGTGCAGATTGCCGGAGCCTCGCAACCGTTCGCGAGACAGCCGCGCCATGATCCCCTCCGCCCGCCTCTCGGCCGCCATCGAGGCTCTCGGCGATATCGCCGCGCGCCGCCGGCCCGCCGCCGAGGCGCTGAGGGATTGGGGCCTGGCGCACCGCTTCGCCGGATCGAAGGATCGCGCCGCGGTCGCGAGCCTCGTCTATGATGCGCTGAGGAGGAAGGCTTCGGCCGCCTGGATCATGGGCTTCGAGCGGGCGGAGGAGGCTTCGCCCCGCGCCGTGCTGCTGGGCGCGCTCCGTCTGGCGCGCGGCCTCGGCGCGGAGGCCATCGCCGCGCTGTGCGACGGATCGCGCTTCGCGCCTGCGCCACTTTCCGAAGATGAGCGCGCGCGGATCGAGGCCGGCGACAAGGCGCTCGCGACCGCGCCCACTCACATTGGCGCGGATTTCCCCGAATGGCTCGCGGCGTCGCTGGAAGGCGAGTTCGGCGGCGAGCTGGTCGCGGAGATGCGGGCGCTCGCCACACGGGCGCCGCTCGATCTGCGCGTCAACACGCTGCGCGGCACGCGCCAGGAGGCGCTCGCGGCGCTCTCACATCTTCATCCCGAGCCTACGCCGCATTCCCCGCTCGGGCTTCGCCTGCTCCATGGCGAGGACGGGCGCGGGCCTTCGGTGCAATCGGAGCCGGCCTTCCTGGAAGGCCTCGTCGAGATCCAGGACGAGGGCTCGCAGCTCGTGGCCCTGCTCGCTGGAGCAAAGCCGGGTGACATGGTCATCGATCTCTGCGCCGGTGGGGGCGGCAAGACCTTGGCGCTCGCTGCCCTCATGGGCAACCAAGGCCGCATCATCGCGACCGATGACGATCAGCGCCGCCTCGCCCGCATCCATCCGCGGCTGCAGCGCTGCGGCGCCACGAATGTCGAGGTGCGCACCCCGCGCGGGCGCAACGAGCCGCTCGCCGGCCTCGAAGGCCAAGCCGACCTCGTCCTCGTCGATGCGCCCTGCACCGGAATCGGCGCCTGGCGGCGCAACCCGGATGCCAAATGGCGCGTGCGGCCTGGCAGCCTCTCTCAGCGCCTCAAGGAGCAGGACGAAGTGCTCGACCGGGCGGCGCGCTTCGCGAAGCCGCAAGGCCGTATCGCCTACATCACCTGCTCGCTCTTGCCGGAGGAGAACGAGGGGCGCGTCCAGGCTTTTCTGGATCGCCATGCCGGCTGGCTTGTCATTCCGCCTGCGACCGTCGTGGCTTGCGGCCCGCCGCAACTCGTTGCGCTCGCCTCATATCGCTCGCGCGGTGGGGCAGGGCTGCTGTTCACGCCTGCCCGCACCGGCACGGACGGGTTTTTCCTCGTGGTGCTGGAAGCGATCGGGTAGCGCATCGACGATGGCGCTCTTCCCTCTCCCCTCGCGAGTCACGTTCATGTGCTCTCTCACCGTAATCTTTGCCGACCGCGGGCGGCGGCTGCGTCATCGTGGCGATCGCGATGAGGTGAAGCACTCCGCGGCGAGGCGCACGCCCAACGAATATTCCCCTTGAGGGGGATCATTGCTTCGCTATATTCCGCTTATGACGAGATGCCGCCGGCGACGTGCCTCGATTGCCGGCTTGGCGATGGCGCGGTGTCGGTTTAGGATCGGTCGCTCCCCGCAAACGACACGCAGGACGTGATGGGCAGACGCTGGACATCTTGGGTCGCTGCCGGCTTGTTCCTGGCGGCATCCGCCCAGGGGGCCGTTGCGGCTACGCTCCGCGCGGTCATGCATTCCGACATCAATGTGCTCGATCCGGTTTGGAGCAGCGCCTACATCACGCGCGACTACGGCTATCTTGTCTACGACGTGCTGTTTGCGCTCGACGCCAAGCTGCAGCCGCAGCCGCAGATGGTCGACAGTTGGACGGTGAGCGAAGACAAGCTGACCTATCGGTTTACGCTGCGCGACGGACTCGAATGGCACGACGGAAATCCGGTCACCAGCGAGGATTGCCTGGCCTCGATCAAGCGCTGGGGGGCGCGCGATACGATGGGCCAGAAGCTGATGGGGTTCATCAGCGAGCTGAAGGCTGACGACGCCAAGACCTTCGAGATCGTGCTGAAGGAGCCCTACGGATTGGTGATCGACTCGCTGGCGAAGCCGAGCGGATTGGTGCCGTTCATGATGCCGAAGCGTGTCGCCGAGACCGACCCCTACAAGCAGATTTCCGACTATACGGGCTCCGGTCCGTTCATGCTGAAGCGTGACGAATGGCGGCCTGGTGATCGCATCGTCTTCGTCAGGAACCCCAACTACAAGCCGCGCCCCGAACCGCCGTCGGGACTTGCCGGCGGCAAGGTGGCGAAGCTCGACCGGATCGAGTGGATCGTCATGCCGGACGCGCAGACGCAGGTGAATGCGCTCGTGAAGGACGAGATCGACATGGTCGAGACCGTCGGCCTCGACCTGCTGCCGCTGCTTGAAAGAAATGCTTCGGTGTCCCTGGCCACGGGATCATATGGGTACCAGTACGTGTTCCGGCCCAACTGGCTGCAGCCGCCCTTCGACAATGAGAAGGTCCGCCAGGCGGCGCAGCTGGCCTTGAGACAGGACGACGTGCTCGCTGCGGCGGTCGGCGATCCGCGTTACTACCGCACCTGCAAAGCCCTGTTTCCCTGCGGGACGCCCTACGCCTCGACCGTCGGTACCGACGGCAGGATCGAGGGCGATTGGCAGAAGGCGAAGGCGCTGCTGCGCGAGGCGGGCTATGACGGCACGCCGGTGACCCTGCTGCAGCCGACCGATGTCGCGGTGCTCGCCAACCTTGCGCCGGTGGCGAAGAGCCTCCTGGAAAAAGCCGGCTTCAAGGTCGACCTGCAGCCGTTGGATTGGCAGAGCCTCGTGAGCCGCGTGTATTCGAACAAGGGGCCGCCTTCGGCCGGCGGTTGGAACGCCTTCCTCACCAGCTTTTCCGTGGTGGACATCCTGGACCCGCTGACGACCTCCTATCTCGCGGCGAATTGCGCTGCTGCCCGCGCCGGCTGGCCCTGCGATGCGGCGATGGAGCAGCTGCGCGACCGGTTCGCGCGGGAAACCGACCCTGCCAAGCGCAAGGAGATCGCCGAAGAGGTGCAGCTGCGTTACATGCAGGTCGTGACGCATGTGCATCTCGGCGAGTGGTTCACGGTTTCCGCCTTTCGCACGACCGTGGACCGGAGCGACTGGCCGGCACTACCTCCCGTCATGGTGTTCTGGAACCTCTCGAAGAAGGGCGGCTAGAGCATGATCCGGAAAAGCTTGCCCTCGCGAAGGTGGGGGTGGAAACCGGTCTTCCGAAAAGATCATGCCTAGCACGGTGCGCAGGACGCGGACCCGCCGAAGAGACCCCTCAAGCCGCCTTGCCGCGCCTCGGCGCGATGGGGACGCCGTCGTCCTTGCCGACCGGGGCGAGCGCTTCCACCACGCGCCCGGGCGGGAAGGTCACGATCACCTCGGTGCCTTCGCGCGGCTTCGACCTCAAGGTGAAGGTGCCGCCATGCAGGTCGATCAAGCCCTTGACGATCGGCAGGCCGAGGCCCGAGCCCTGCTCGGCCGTCTTGATGGCGAGCGAGCCGCGTCCGAACGAGGAGAGCACGAGCGGCACCTCGTCCTCCGGAATGCCGGGGCCGGAATCCTTGATCGAGATGTATTGGCCCGAGCCCGCGGTCCAGCCGGCCTTGATCCAGATCTCGCCCCCGGGCGGGGTGAACTTGATGGCGTTCGACAAGATGTTCAAGACGATCTGGCGCGTGGCGCGCTCATCGGCCCAGAGCCGCGGCAGGTTCTCCTCGATCTTGGCGTGCACCGTCTGGTTCTTGGCTTTCGCCCGCAGCGCCAGCATATGCTTGGCGTCGTCGATGATGTGGGCGATGCTGATCGCCTCCTCGCGCAGATCGTAGCGCCCGGCCTCGATGCGCGACAGGTCGAGGATCTCGTTGATCAGCGTCAAGAGGTGATGGCCGCTCGAATGGATGTCGTTCGCATAATCGCGATAGGCGGGATTGGCGTGCGGCCCGAACACTTCCCCCTTCATCACCTCGGAGAAGCCGAGGATGGCGTTGAGCGGCGTGCGCAGCTCATGGCTCATCGTCGCCAGGAAATGGGACTTGGCGACATTGGCTTCCTCGGCGCGCCGGCGCGCCTCGTCGGAATTGGCCTTGGCTTCCTGCACCTCGAGCAGCAGCGCTTCCTTCTCGGCGCGCAGCCTGAGGCTGGTCATGGTGGTCGCGTGCAGCCGGCTCGAGAACAACAGGAAGAAGAGCTGGGCGCCCGCCGCCATCACGGCGAGCGCGACATCGGGCAGATTGTCGCGAGCCAGCGCCAGGCTCGCGAGCCTCGCCGAGATCGGCAAGAGGCCGCAGACGACCGCGACCGGGATGGTCTCGGCCAGCATGGCGGTCACCGCCGTCACCAAGATCACGACGAAAAGCAGGAACAGGCGCGCCAGGGCGAGGTCGATCGACAAGAGGTCGCCGATGACGAGCGACCAGCAGGCGCCCATCAGGGTCTGCGCCAGCACCAGGGACCAGCGCCAGCTCTTCACCAGTTGCGGCGTCTCGAGCGCCGTCGCCAGGAGCCGCCGCGCCGTCGCCATCATCATGGCGAGCCCGGTGCAGACGATGACCACCCAGCGCGCGATGACCGAAGGCTCGATCCAGTAGGCCGCGATGGCGATGATCGAGCCGAGTAGCACCAGTTGCAGCGGCACCGCGCTGATCTGGGCTTGCGCGAATTGGCGCAGCAGTTCGACATCGAAGGCGCGGCCGAGGCCCGAGGTCGAGGCGATCCGCTCGCGCACCGCACGCATCTCATGGGCGAGGCGGCGGCGGGCCGCCAGCGTCTTGCGATCCGGGCCGCGGCCCTGCTGGATCTGCTCTGCGGTCAAATCACTCATGGAGCGCGGCGGTTCCGAACCCGGCAATGCATGGGGAGATGGGCGACGCCTCAGTTTCGCGCTAAAATCTTAATGCCCCGCTCACATGGATGAACGCATTCGCGCCGCTTTGCGGCAGCGCCCACCTCTCCGCTTGCGGGAGAGGTCGACGCCGAGTTCTTGCGAGGCGTCGGGTGAGGGGTCCTACCAGGGCAGGCCTAGACGAAATCGACGATGTGAGGACCGAGCGGCACCTGCCGGCGAAACTTCAAGCTGCCCGATCGGCGGTCGCGCAGCAGCTTCCAGAGACGCTTCTCCGCGCCGGTCGGCTCGTGCCGCACGACGCGCGCGTGGGACGCTCGGCCTGGTGCGATCTGTCTGCGGCGCGGCTGCACGACGAACCCCTCACCCGGATTGCAGCCATTCTGACTGCAATCCGACCTCTCCCGCAAGGGGAGAGGTGGTGCGCCAGTGCTATTCGCTATTCGCCATTCGCCCGCTAAGATTACCCTCAGCGGTTACGAGGGAGGCATCTGGTGAAGCTCTATGACGGAAAGCGCACGCCGAACGGGCGCCGCGTGCGCATCTTCATCCGCGAGAAACAGATCCCGATGCCGGAGATCGTCGATACGGACATCGCCAAGAAGGAGCATTTGCGGCCCGAATACGCCGCGCTCAACCCTAAGCGGCGTTTGCCGACGCTTCTTCTCGACGACGGCACCGCGATCGCCGAATCGGTCGCCATCTGCCGCTATTTCGAGGAGACGCATCCAAACCCGCCCTTGTTCGGGGAGGGCGCCAAGGGCAAGGCGATCGTCGAGATGTGGAACCGGCGCATGGAGCTCGGCCTCCTGGTGTCGGTGTTCATGGTGTTTCGCCATCTCAACCCCTTCATGGCCGATCTCGAAGTGCCGCAAATCGCCGATTGGGGCGAGGCCAACAAGGAGAAGGTGACACAGGAGCTGCGTGAGCTCGACGCGCATCTTGCGACCACGCCCTATATCTGCGGCGACAAGCTGACCGTCGCCGACATCACGGCGGGCGTCGCGCTCGAATTCATGCGCGTGCCGCGCCTGGAGCTGCCGCCCGAATGCGCCCATGTGGCGAGCTGGTTCGAGGGGCTGAAGGCGAGGCCCTCCTGGGCGCAGTGAGCGCCCTTCTAACCGCGGAGATGGGGCACACAGCGATCAGCGCGCTAAAAACCCCCTCGATTCGCGGCATTTCGGCACAATTATCCATGTTCCATGCCGTTTATTGTTGCCGACTTGCCGCAGTGCTTGGAAGAAACGCTGCCGCTGAGGTCTTCGGCGGTGAATCCGATTGACGGTTCTTAACAATCTGTTACCGATCGTTAACGCGATAAATTGGCCTGTTGCGCGCCTGTCAGCCGGCGCTTGGCTGATGGCTGGCGATGCAGCATCGGCACGGGGCTGGAGGGTGGCGGTGGCGGAGACGTTGCGTAGACGCCGAGCCGTAGTTGCGGGAAGCCGAAGGCAATGACGGCTCGGGCCGCCTATGATGCTGACATTGCCGCGCCGCGGATCAGGCGGCTGCGTCGGGCGCTCCTCAACGCGACGGCACTTGTCTCCGTCGGGCTCGTCAGCCTGGCATTGGCGGCGGCTGTTGGCGATGCTCACGCCCAGGATATCACTCTCGGCCAGGGTGACGTGCCGCTAACCTATGATCTCGCCACTAGCCCTAAAACGATCGGCTCGCTGAGCGGCCCATCGAACAGCTCTGTGACCAACGGCGGATCGACGGCCCTCACCCTCACGACGGGCGATACGCTCGACACCACGTTCTCCGGCGTCATCCAGGACGGCAGCCCATCCGGCACGGTTGCGCTGACCAAGCAGGGGACGGACACGTTCACGCTCACCGGCTTGAACACCTATTCCGGCGGCACCACCGTCACCGGCGGCAACTTCGACGGCCTCCGCAATATCACTGGCGGCGGGACGCTCGCCATCTCGAGCGAGGCCAATATCGGCGGGCCCTCCGGCGGCGGGATTACGCTGAACAACGGGACGCTGCAATTCCTCGCGGGGACGCCCGGCTCGCCACTGACCATCTCCCAGACCGTGACGCTCGGAAACGGCGATGGCGGCGACGCCGGCGCGTTCGACGTGCATGGGAACGTCGCCGCCATCAATGGCCGGATCGCTGGGGCCGGCGCCCTAATCCTCAATGACTCCATTGGCGGCGGCAATCTGCGGCTCACCGGCGCCAACACCTATTCGGAGGGCACGATCATCAATGCCGGAACGCTGACGGTAACCAGCGACGGGAATCTCGGTACTGGCTATGACCCGATCGACGCTCCCAAAGCCACCATCACTTTCGGCGGCGGCACACTGGAGATCGCCCAGAACGGCTTCAGCTCGAACCGGCCGGTCAATCTCGACACCGGGGGCGGCACGATCGACGTGAGCGGCAACGCTGCGACGCTCTCAGGCGTGATCCAGGACGTGACGGGCGCGCATGGCTCCCTGACACTGACGGATTCGCAGGGCGGCGGCATGCTGACGCTTACCGGCACCAGCAATACCTATTCCGGCACGACCACCATCACCGGCGGAACGCTGCAGGGCGGCGCGGCGAATGCCTTCAGCCCCTTCAGCTCCGTCCTGATGGGAGCGGGCACGACGCTCGATCTCGGCGGCTTCGACCAGGCGATCGCGTCGCTCGCCGACACCGGGTCGTTTGGCCATGCCCCCGGCGCCGAGGGCGCCCTCGCCGCCGCCCTCGTCACCAATAACGGTACCGACTTTGCGACCTTGACCACGGGGGGCGACGGCACCAACACCAGCTTCTCGGGCGACATCAAGGACGGCAGCCAGGGGCTCGGATTGACGAAGACGGGAGGGGGCATCTTCACGCTCTCGGGAACCCAGAACACCTATTCCGGCCCGACCATCATCTTGGGCGGGACGCTGCTCGCCGGCGCCACCAACGCCCTCAGCCCCAATAGCCAGTTCAGGGTCGACCAAACCGAAGGCTTGCCCACGCTCGATATCGGCGGCTTCGACCAGATCATCGGCTCCCTCGCCGACGGTGCACATGGCGGCGGCACGGTCACCAACAGCAGCATCAGCAGTTCGGCGACGCTGAAAACGGGCGGCGACGGCAGCACCACGAGCTTTTCCGGCACCATCCAGGACGGGAATTCGAGCCTCGCGCTCACGAAACAGGGCAGCGGCACATTCACGCTCTCCGGCACGAATACCTATACCGGGACCACGACCGTCAGCGCAGGGACACTTCAGGTCGACGGCATCATCAACGCTGGAATTCCCGGAATCGCCGGAAGTGCCGCGTCTGATGGCCTAGCCGGCGTGGTGAACGTCTCCGCGGGGGCGACGCTGACGGGTGCAGGCACGATCAACGGTCCGGTGACCATCGCCAATGGAGGCATTCTCGCCGGTGCCAGTGGCCAGACGCTCACCATGGCGTCGCTGGTGCTGAACTCCGGATCCAATGTGGATGTCACGCTCGGCGCCGCCGGCGGCAGCAAGTTGTTCGATGTCACTAACGATCTGACATTTGGTACGACGCCGAACAGCGTCACGCTGAACGTGACCAATACCCCACTCGCCGGCGTCTACCACATCTTTACTTACGGCGGCTCGCTCAACAATCCCACTGGGCTCGCGGTGGGCAGCATTCCCGGCGGTCAGCCGGCCACCATCAACACCGCGACCGCGCAACAGGTCAACCTGATCCTCGGCGCCTCTTCGGCGATGCAGTTTTGGCACCCCAACTCCGAGGGAGGGTTCGGCGGCAGCGGCACGTGGAGCTCCAGCAACGCCAATTGGTCGGATCAGAACGGGCAGAACGCCACGATCTGGGGCGGCAAGGAGGGCATTTTCCAAGGCACGCCGGGCACCGTGACGGTGCAGGGCGCGCAGGGCTTCGAGACCCTCGAATTCGTGGTCAGCGGCTACCGGCTCGTCACCGGCGAGGGCATCGGCTCGCTGACGACCAACGGCACCGGCACGCTCTGGGCCGAGGGGGCCGATGCGACCATCGCGGTGCCCATCGACGGCTCAGGCAACATCACCAAGATCGGCACGGGCACGATCTCGCTTACCCGCGTCAACAGCTATTCTGGCGGCACCTTCATCGATGCCGGAACGCTCGCCATCGCGCAGGACGCCAATCTCGGCGCCGCGAACGGGGGCGTCACCTTCAACGGCGGCGCGCTGCAATTCTCCGCCGCCAACGTTGCGCTCGCCGCCTCCCGCACCATCATGCTCGACGCGAGCGGCGGCACCATCGACACGCAGGGCTTCAACGGTTCGATCGCCGGCAATATCGTGGACGGCTCCGGCGCCCAGGGCTCGCTCGCCGAGAGCGGCACTGGTGTCCATGGCTCGCTGACCAAGATCGGCTCCGGCACGCTGACCTTGTTCGGGACGAGCAGCTATTCGGGCGCGACCAACGTCGATGCCGGCATCTTGCAGGCGGGCGCCGCCGGTGCCTTCAGCCCCAATAGCGCCTTCTCGATCGCCTCGGGCGCGACGCTCGATCTCAACAGCTTCGCGCAGACGCTCGGCTCGATCGGCGGGGCGGGCACGATCGCGCTCGGCAGCGCCATCCTGACGCAGGGGGGGGATAATTCGGACCAGACCTTCTCGGGCAATATCACGGGCACGGGCGGCCTCACCAAGACCGGCACGGGGCGCCTGAACTTCACGGGCACCGGCACCTATACGGGCCAGACCACCATCAGCGGCGGCACGCTGAGCGTCAACGGCTCGCTGGTCTCTGGCGTCACCGTGGGTTCGGGCGGCACGCTCGGAGGCAACGGCACGGTCGGCTCGACCACGATCCTGCCCGGCGGCACGCTCTCGCCCGGCAACTCGATCGGGGCCATCACGGTCAACGGCAATCTCGGCTTCGGGGCGGGCTCGACCTATGCGGTCGAGGTCAATTCGCTGGGCGCGAGCGACTTCACCCATGTGACCGGCAAGACGACGATCGCCGGCGGCACGGTCGGCGTGCTCGCGGCGAGCGGCACCTACCAGCCCTCGACGACCTACAAGATCCTGACCTCGGATGGCGGGGTCAGCGGCACCTTTTCCGGCGCCACCACGAACTTCGCCTTCCTGACGCCGACCTTGAGCTACGATCCCCAAGACGTGCTGCTGACCTTGCAGCGCAACGACATCAACTTCCAGCAGGCCGCCCAGCCCGGCAATCCGAACATCGTCGCGACCGCCTTGCAGAACGCGGTGAACCAATTCGATCGGAACATTCTCAACTCGCTCGGCCCCAACGACCTCGGCCTCGCTTTCGCGCTCGCCAATGGGGCGCTCTCGCCTCAAGGCCTGGAGATCATCGAGCGCATCGACAATCTCACCGGCGCCGGCGCCAACCTAGCCTTCAACTCGCTTTCGGGCGAGGGGGCGGCCGCGGCGCCGGAAGCCTCGTTCCTGGCGAGCCGGCTGTTCTCCTCGACCATGCTGAGCCAGGCGAGCTTCTGGCGCGGCGGCGGCCCGGACCCGAACGGCATCACCGCCAGCGAGGCTTTGGGCTATGCGCCGATCGACGACCAGCATATCGCGCCCTTCGACAAGATGGGCGGCAAGCAGATGGCCTTCGTGCAGACGCCGCTGCCGCGCACCTGGCGCATCTGGTACACGGCGCTCGGCGGCCTCGAGCAACTGCCCGGCGACAACGCGTTCGGCATCGCCAAATCCTCGGCGCGCGCCGTTGGCGGGGCCGGCGGCGTCGACTACCAGATCAACGCCAATTTCCTGGTCGGCTTCGCGGCGGGCGGCACCGACGGCTCCTTCTCGACGAGCGCGCGCTCGACGCAAGGCTCGGAAGGCGGCATGCATATCGGCGTCTACGGCGCCGCGAATTTCGGCCATCTCTATGCGACCGCCATGCTCGATGGCGGCTATTTCAGCGACCATCTCAAGCGCTATATCATCGGCGTGGGCCCGACCGAGCTCGCCACCGCCCGCTTCACCGAGAACGAATTCGGAGGGCGCCTCGAGCTCGGCTGGAAACAGGGCTTCGGCAACTTCAAGGTCAGTCCCTTCGCGGCGCTCGAGGCGAGACGCGTCGGCATGCCGGCCTTCACGGAGGCGACGGCGCTGCTGGACGGCACGCCCGGCATTCTCGGGCTCAGCTATGGCTCGCAATCCGTCAACTCGGTGCGCTCCTATCTCGGCGCCAATATCGAGGCGCCGATCGATCTCGGCGATGGCCGAGAGCTCACGCCCAATCTGCGGCTCGCCTGGGTGCATGAGTTCGACCGCACGCGCCGCATCGGAGCTTATTTGATCAACCTCCCCGGCGCCGATTTCAGCGTCGATGGTTCGCGCCCGGCGCGCGATTCGCTCGAAGCCAATATCGGCGCGCAACTCGGCATCACGCAGAACGTCAAGCTGTTCGCCAATTTCGACGGCGATTTCGCCCATGGCGGGCATAGCTATGCGGGGATGGCCGGCCTGAAGATCATCTTCGACGATCTCCCGCATACGCAGCCAGGGTCCGGCTCCGGGGCGGGCGCGTCTTACGTCTTCTCCTCGCGCGAGGCCGCCAAGACCGAAGAGGACGCGCTGTTCCCGCGGCTCGTGCGCGAGCCGCAAAACCTCGATCTCGCCTTCCACTTCTCGGAGGTCGCGAGCGCCGCCGGCGACTACGAGGCCGCGGTCGGGGCGCTGGAGCGCATGCGCTTCTACAATGCGGATTTGCCGCGGGTCGAGCTCGAGCTCGGCGTGCTCTATTTCCGGCTCGGCTCCTACAAGATGGCGCTCAGCCATTTCGAGGCCGCGGTCTCGGCGCCCGATACGCCCGAGGAAGTGCGCAAGAGGGTCGCGGAATTCCAGCGCGAGATCGAGAAGCGCCTGAACCCCAACCAATATGCGCTCTTCGGGCAAGCGGGCCTGCGCTACCAGACCAATGCCAATGCGGGGCCCTCGAACACGCTCGTCAAGGCGCTCGGCCAGGACGCGGTGCTCAACAGCCAGTTCACGCGCAAGGCCGATTGGAACGCCTTCGGCCTCGCCTCCGGGCGCTACATCTATGATTTCGGCAACCAGCGCGGCGATGGCTGGCAGACGGATCTGACGGCCTATTACGCGCGTCAGTTCAAGGTGACCCGCCTCAATCTCGGCATCGCGGAAGTCCAGACCGGGCCTCGCCTCGCGGTGGCGCCCGACGCGCTGCCGGGGCTCACCTTCCACCCCTATCTGATCGGCAATGCGGCGACGCTCGGCGACAACCCGTATCTGACGACGCTCGGCGCGGGCGCCGCCCTCGACTATACGGTCGGCGGGGATCTGGCGCTCGAGCCGAGCCTCGAATTCCGCCGCCGCAGCTACCGCAACTCGACCGACTACCAGACCGCCAAGCAGCAGACCGGCGATCTCGTGAACGCCGCCTTCGCGGCGACCGGCGCCATCTCGTCCTCGGTGCGCTGGCAGTCGCGCGTCACCTTCTCGACCGCGACCGCCAATCAGACCTTCGACGAGTACCGCCTGTTCGGCATCGATGCCGGCTTGCCCATCGATTTCTACGCGCCCTTCCTGTCCGAGCCGCGGGTGTGGACGGTGACGCCGATGGCGGGCTATTCCTTGACGCGCTATGGCGGGCCGAACCCGCTGGTCGATCCGACCGTGACGCGCCAGGACGGCGAGTGGCATACGGGGATATCGCTCGATGCGCCCTTATGGCCGAATGCGGGATTTGCGGCGCAGATCATGTTCCAGAGAGTGAACTCGACGCTCCGCAACTACGATACGCGCAACTTCTCGGTCTCGGCCGGGCCGACGGTAAGGTTCTAGGAGGGCGGTATGGTGAGACGCAGCAGCCTTCTTGCCCAGGTCGATCGGACACCGACGCCGCGCGAGTTTTGCAATCGTCTCGCTTTGGCCTCGGCGCTGATCTTGATCGCGACGCTCGTCGTCGCGCCGGACCTGGCGCGGGCCCAGCAGATCGGAACGGCCGGCGCCGTGAACCCGGCTTCCAAGGGCATCGCCGGCGGAGCGACGCGCGTCCTCGAGATCGGCTCGGCCGTCGTCCACAATGAGCGCGTCGAAACCTCCGAAAAGGGTTCGGTGCAGCTCGTCTTCATCGACAAGACCACGATGAATATCGGGCCGAACAGCAAGCTCGTCATCGACGAGTTCGTCTATGACCCGAGCACGGGTACCGGCAAGATGTCGGCTTCCCTCGGCAGGGGCGTGCTGCGCATCGTCGGCGGCAATATCAGCCATGGCGGCGGGGCGACGGTGTCGACGCCGGTCGCCACCATCGGCATCCGGGGCGGCGTCGCCGTCATCTCGCACGACAAGGCCCATTGCACCGCCCAGTCCGATGCCCCGTTGTGCACCAGCGTCGACAACGTCTTCGGCCAGCTCACCGTCACGACGCTCGCCGGGCAGGAGATCATCCGTCGGCCGGGCTACGGCGTCACGATCGGTTCGGCCGGAGCCGCTCCGTCCGTCCCGCAACCGGTCAGCCAGGCTTCGATCGATGCGACCAACCGGCTGCTGACCAGCAAGGGCGCACAGACGGGCGGCTATTCGGGTTCCGTCGCCGACAAGGCGCCGAACCGCGATTTGACGAGCCGGCAGCCGTGGCAGAACCCCGTGATCGCCAGCAATCCCCCTTGGGGTCCGGGATCTCAGCTGCCGCCACCGACCCAGCCGTCCCTCAACCTCACTGTTCAGAACCAAGCGTCCAAGCCGACCGTCGCGAAAATCCTGGCGCAGAATGCGACGCCGAAGGCCTTCGCGCTGACGATGAGCAGCGATCCCTCGCTCGGCTCGTCCCTTCCTTATCTCCTCGGCAGCTTCGCGGCCGCCGGCAACTACACCGTCTCCCCGGTGCTGGGCTATCGCTCCGCCGCCATGACTTCGAACGGCGTGACCATTCAGCCGATCCAGACGATGCAGGCCGGCCTCTCCATCAACGGTCAGGGCGCTTCCCAGACCTCGACCTTGTTCGTCGCGGTCTCCTCGATCACCAACTCCATCTCGACGGGGGGCTTGCGCGCCTCGACGCGGCTTGCCACCAATCAATCGCCCGGCTTCGCCTCTGGTGGCGTCACCTCGGCGGGGCCGGTGCTGTTCGGCGCCGACGGGCTGCCCTCGAGCTATAGCGTCACCGCCGATCTCTACAATTCCGGAAACGGACAGTTCCAGGGCGGCAACGCGGTCTCCTATCAGGGACCGCCCCCGATCACGAACTACAGCTACATCCAGAAGGCCAAGTCGACCGCTGTTCCCTCGGGGCTCGGTACGGATCGCCCGGCCGAAACCTTGTCGGGTTTCGTGGGCGGCTTGATGCGCACCTTCATCTTCGCCAATGCCTCGGCGCAGTCGGGGGCCGCGGCGGGTCCTGCTTTCGCGGTCGGCGGCTCCGCCCAGATTCAGCTCGATCCGACGCAATCCGCCCTGCAGGCGAATTTCAACGTGGCGGCGCTGACCCAGTCCGGCGCGAGCTCGAGCGTCGGTGCGAACGACTATCTGTCGGGCAACTATCAGTTGGGCAGCCTGCAGGGCGGCGCCAACTTGCGCAGCGCCTATATCGATTCGCGCAACTTCGCGGCGATCGACGCGACCACCGATCCGAACTCGGCATCCAGCATCCAGAACCCGCTATCGACGGTGAACGGCGCCGGCTTGAACAGCGGCAGTCTCATGATGGTGACGGCCGACACGGTCGGCGCCGCGGCGATGTTCCCGGGCGTCAATTTCTGCGACTGCGAATATACGCGCTGGGGCTTTTGGGCCGCCGACACTTCGCGCAATTCCACGAACAGCGCCCAGACCTTGGCGGATCGCGGTCCGCTGATGATGTGGGTCGCTGGCGTGCGTCCCGATATCGGCACGATCCCGACGACCGGAAGCGCGACCTATGGCGGCCATGTGATCGGCAATTTCAGCGACGGCACCAGCCAATATGTGGCGGCCGGCAATTTCTCGAACACGGTGAATTTCGGCAACAGCACCGGCACCGTATCGATCTCCAATCTCGACAACCGCAGCTATAGCGGCACGACGCTGCTCAATGGCGCCGATCCCCGATTCTTCACGGGCTCGGGATCGACGATCAGCGGCATCCCCGCCGGCTTCTCGCTCGCCGGCTCGTTCTTCAGAGGGTCGACGGGCCCGGCGCAGGAGATGGGCGGCAACATCCTGTTCCAGGGCATCGGCTCGAATTATCTCGGCAGCGGCATCTTCGCGGCGCGGCGGTAAGGGCGCCGCTCACCAGATCGCCGCATAGGGCAGGAAACCGACCACATCCCCCGGCGCGACGGCGCGCACATCCTCCGCGAGCTCGACGAGGCCGTCCGTTTCGGTGAGCGAGGTGAGGATGCCGGCCCCCTCTTGCGCATGCTTCACCGCGGCGACCGTTCCGTCAGGCGCGCGGCGCAGGCCGACGCGCACATATTCGCGGCGGCCCGGCTTCTTGCGGTAGCTGAAGGCCGCGCGTACCGGCATTGCCGCGAGCGGGGTAAGCGCCATGCCGCATAAGCGCGCGAGCAGCGGGCGCACCACATGGCAGAAGGTGACGAACACCGCGACCGGGTTGCCGGGGAGCCCCGCGAAGGGGGTGCCGTCGATCACGCCCATGGCGACCGGCCGACCCGGCTTGATGCCGAGCCGCCAGAAGACGAGCTTGCCGACGTCTTCGACAGCGGCCTTCACGTGGTCCTCCTCGCCGGTCGAGACGCCGCCGCTGGTAAGGATGAGGTCATGGCCCTTCGCCGCGGCGGCGAGCCGGCGCGCGAGCTCGTCCCGGTCGTCGCGCAAGATGCCGAGATCGGAGATCTCCGTGCCGAAGCGGGAAAGCAGGCTCGAGAGCAGAAGCCGGTTCGAGTCATGGATGGCGCCGATGCGCAGCGCGGCGCCCGGCTCGACCAGCTCGTCGCCCGTGGAGAACAGCGCGACCTTCAGCCGCCGCCGCACGGCGACCGAGGCGAGCCCGACGGCGGCCGCAAGCGCTACGTCCTGCGGCTTCAGCCTGCGGCCCGCCGGCAGCACGATGGCGGCAGCGGCCACATCCTCCCCGGCGCGGCGCAGATTGGCGCCCTTGCGCAAGCCGGGCGGCAGGATGACGCGGCCCCCTTTTTCCTCCACGTCCTCCTGCATGAAGATGGTGTCGGCGTCGGCGGGCAAGGGCGCGCCCGTGAACACCCGGACGGCCGCGCCGGCGGCGGCGAGCCCCACCGCCGTGCCGCCCGCGGCGATGCGACCGCGAACAGGCAGCGTGGTCGGGCCGTCGCTTGCGAGATCGGCGTGACGTACCGCGTAGCCGTCGACCGCCGCATTATCGAAGGGGGGCAGCGCCATGGGCGAGCGGATATCGGCCGCGACCACGCGCCCATCGGCATGGGCGAGCTTCACCGCCTCGACACCCGCGACCGGCGCGATCCGCTCGGCGATCAGGGCCAGCGCCGCATCGACCGGCATGAGCTCGCCGCCGAAGGCGAAGCAGTCATCGGTGAGCTGCGCCATGGGCTTTCAGTCCCGCGATCACCTCGCCGACCGGCGAGGACTTGGCGACCACCATATCGCCGATGGCGGCGATGTCGTCGAGCGGCAGGACGGGAACCCGCGCCCGCGGAAACGGCTGGTCGGAGGCGACCGCGACGATGCGGTCATCCGCCGGATGGAGCGCCTCGCGGCCATTCGCCGCGCGGAAGACCTCGAGCTTGGGGTGAGGGAGCCCCTTGTAACCCTCGACCAGCACGAGATCGCAGGGCGAAAGACGCGCCAGCAGCGAGGCCAGGCTCGCCTCCGCTTCGCCCGCCGCCAGCTCATGGATCAGCGCGAAGCGCCTCGCGGAGGAGACGATGACCTCGGCCGCGCCAGCCTGCCGGTGGATCCAGGAATCCTTTCCCGGAGCGTCGATGTCGAAGCCGTGATGGGCGTGCTTGACGGTGGCGATGCGCAGCCCTCGCGCGACGAGGGCCGGGATGAGCTTCGCGAGCAGCGTCGTCTTGCCGGCGCCGCTCCAACCCGCGATGCCGAGGAGGTTTATGGTACTCCTCCTTCTCCCAAGAAATGGGAGAAAGTGCCCCTCGCGTCAGCGAGGGGAGGATGAGGGAGGGTCCCGCTTGGCATCAACGCCCTCATCCGCCCTTCGCCAAGGCGAAGGGCACCTTCTCCCGCAAGCGGGAGAAGGAAACGGGCCGTCTGTTCGTCCGTTCCGGGGCGCGATAGAAGCGCCCTCATGACGACCATGCTCGACCTCAAGGGCCTCAAATGCCCATTGCCGGCGCTACGCACCCGCAAGGCGCTGAAGAGGCTGGCGCCGGGCGATGAGATCGCGGTCGCTTGCACCGACCCGCTGTCGCGGATCGACATTCCGAACCTCCTGAACGAGACCGGCGATACCCTCGCAGGCGTGAATGACGAGGGCGGCGTCATCGTCTTCCGCATCCGCAAGAGCGTGGGCTGAAGCGAGCTCATATCGGCCCGGCGAGCCGCGCGATGCGCTCGGCTTCCGCGAGGTCCTCGGGCGCATTGGCGTTGAAGAAGGGGTCGTAAGGCTCGGCCGGCCATTCCGCGACGGCGAGCTTATGCCGCGCCGTGAACAGATCGATCTTGCGCAGCCTCTCCACGACGAGCGCCCGGCGCAGCTCTTCGCGCATCTCGACCGGCCACAAGCCGATCACCGGATGGGTGCGCCCGCCCGAGGCCGCGCAGGCGAGCGTCGCACCTTCGGCCTGGCGCGCGGCATGCAGGCGCGCCACGAGATCGCCCGGCAGGAAGGGCGTGTCGGTCGCGACGCTGACGAGCCATGGCACGCCCTTATGGTGCCTTGCCGCCCAGTCGAGGCCGGCGAGCACGCCGGCGAGCGGGCCGGCGAAACCTTCGACGCTGTCTGCGACCACCGGCAGGCCGTAGACGAAGAAGCGGTCCGGCTCGCCATTGGCATTGAGCATCAGAGCCTCGCATTGCGCGCCGAGCCGTTCGATCACATGCACCAGCAGCGGCTTGCCGCCGACCATGCGCAGCGGCTTGTCGCCCCCGCCCATGCGCCGGGCGAGGCCACCGGCGAGCAGCACGCCGAGCGTCGGCTCGGTCATCACTGCTGCGACCCCTTGCGGCGATGCTTCATCGCCTCCTCCTCGACATAGGCGAGGTCCTGGTCGAAGACGATGCGCTCGGCGCCAGACAAGGCGACGAAGCGCTTGCCGCGCGCCCGGCCGATCAAGGTGAGCCCGGCCTTGCGGGCGAGCTCGACGCCCCAGGCCGTGAAGCCCGAGCGCGAGACCAGGATCGGGATGCCCATGCGCACCGTCTTGATCACCATCTCCGAGGTCAGGCGGCCGGTCGTGTAGAAGATCTTGTCGCCGCCCGCAACACCGTGCCTGAACATGTAGCCGGCGATCTTGTCGGCGGCGTTGTGGCGCCCGACATCCTCCATATAGACGAGCGGCCGGTCCGCCTCGCAGAGCACGCAGCCATGGATGGCGCCGGCCTCGAGATAGAGCGAGGGCGTCACGTTGATGGCGTGGGTAAGCGCGTAAAGCCAGGAGGTGCGAAGCTCGGCCTGCGGCAGCACGACGCCCTCGATCGCCTCCATCAGGTCGCCGAAGGCCGTGCCCTGCGCGCAACCTGAGGTCAGCGTCTTCTTGCGGAGCTTGTCCTCGAAATCGGTCTCCTGCGGCGTGCGCACCACGACGACGTCGATCTCGGGATCGTAGTCGACGCCGGTTACCTCGGCGTCCGCGGCCAGCATGCCTTGGTTGAGCAGATAGCCGAGCGCCAGATAGTCCGGATGATCGCCGATCGTCATCATGGTGACGATCTCGCGGGCGTTGAGATAGAGGGTCAGCGGTCGCTCCACGACGACGCGCGTCTCGATCTCTTCGCCCGTCTGATCTATGCCGGCGACGAGTTCGCTGAGGCGCGGATCGAGCGGATCCGGTCGCACGAGAAACCGGGCAAGGAGCTCCGCGCCGGTCATCGCGCGAGCGCCTTCTCCCTCGCCGCGACGGCGGCGAGCCCCCAAGCTTCGATGGCGGCGGGATCGGGATCGAGCTTGGTCCAATCCTCGCCGATGAAGTCGCGCCAGGCGGGAAGCAGGGTCCGGCTCACCGAGGTCACGAGCGGCGTGTCGCTCGAAGCGGCTAGCGCGATCTCCTCGCGCAAGCCCTTGCCGGCGGCTTCCTGCGCGCCGAATTTCGAGATGATGGCGAGATCGACACCGCGCGCAATGCCCTGCGCTCCGAGCGTTGCGGCTTCGGCAAGGCCGGCCGGATCGAGCCTGCAGCCGGACGAACCCTTGGGACGCTCGAGCGAGATCGACACGCGCCGCCCGCTCGCCAAATCCTCGAGCAGCATCTCGGCGCATCCGATCCCGTCCTTCAGGACATTGTGCTGCACCAGGCCGCCGAGCCGGAGGCCATGTGCTCTGAGACGTTGCGCCGCCTCGCACATCACCCGATCGATCGCCGTCGAGCGCGTCTCATGCACGATGGCGGCGATCGGAAGGCTCATTCCGCCGCGACCTTGGCGGCGACCGCGCTGACCCGCGCGGCGCAGAACTTGAACTCGGGAATCTTGCCGAAGGGATCGAGCGCCGGGTTGGTCAGGAGGTTCGCGGCGGCTTCCGCGTAGCAGAACGGCATGAACACCATATTCCGCGGCACATCGCGATCGGCGCGCACCTTCACCTCCACCGCGCCGCGGCGCGTCTCGATATGGATGAGCGCGCCGGGCTCGAGGCCGAAGCGCCCGAGCTCGCGCGGCGACATGAAGGCGACGGCCTCCGGCTCCAGCGCATCGAGCACGCCGGCGCGCCGCGTCATCGAGCCCGTGTGCCAATGCTCGAGCACGCGGCCGGTCGACAGCACCATCGGATAATCGTCGTCGGGGATCTCGTCCGGCGGCAAGAGGCGCGCCGGCACGATCTTGCCGCGCCCGCTCCGGGTCGGGAAGCCGGTGGTGAAGATGATCTCATTGCCGGGCTTGTCCGGCGCATCGACCGGATAGGTCACGGCGCCCTCGCGCTCCAGGCGCTCCCAGGAGATGTTCTTCAAGGACGGCATGGTGGAGGCCATTTCGGCGAACACCTCCGCCGGGCCGGCATAGTTCCAGGGAAGGCCGATGCGCCGCGCGATCTCCTGGATGATCCACCAGTCCTGGCGCGCATCGCCCGGCGGCGCGATCACCGGGCGCGCCAGCTGCACGCGCCGGTCGGTATTGGTGAAGCTGCCGCCCTTCTCGGCAAAGGCCGAGGCCGGCAGGATCACATCGGCATGGAAGGCGGTCTCGGTCAGGAACAGGTCCTGCACGACGAGATGCTCGAGCTTGGCCAGCGCCTGGCGCGCATGCTGCAGATCGGGATCGGACATGGCGGGGTTCTCGCCCTCGACATACATACCCCTGATCTCGCCGGCATGCACCGCATTCATGATCTCGACCACGGTGAGGCCACGCTTATGGTCGAGCTCGTGGTGCCAGAGATTCTCGAAATATTCGAAGAATTGCGGACGGTCGACGGGTTGGTAATCCGGGTAATACATCGGGATCAGCCCGGCATCCGAGGCGCCCTGCACATTGTTCTGGCCGCGCAGCGGATGCAGGCCGGTGCCCGGCCGGCCGACCTGGCCGGTGACCAGCGCGAGCGCGATCAGGCAGCGCGCATTGTCGGTGCCGTGCACATGCTGGCTGATCCCCATGCCCCAGAAGATGATCGAGGCCCGCGACTTGGCGTAGAGCCTCGCCACCTCGCGGATGGTCTCGGCCTTGATGCCGCAGACGGCCTCCATCTTCTCGGGCGGAAACTCGGCGATGCGCTCCTTCAAGGCCTCGAAGCCCTCGGTGTAGCCCGCGATATATTGCTGGTCGGTCAAGCCTTCGGTGATGATGGTGTTGAGCATCGCGTTGAGCAGCGCCACATCCGTCCCCGGCTTGAAGGCGAGGTGGTGCAGCGCGTGGCGGGAGAGCGTCTGGAAGCGCGGATCGATGACGATCAGCTTCGCGCCCTTCTTGGCGGCGTTCTTGATGAAGCTTGCGGCGACCGGATGGTTCACGGTCGGATTGGCCCCGATGACGATGATCACCTCGGCATCGAGCGCGGCGGCGAACGGGGCCGACACGGCACCCGAGCTCAAACCTTCCATCAGCGCCGCCACGGAGGAGGCGTGGCAGAGCCTCGTGCAGTGGTCGACATTGTTCGAGCCGAAGCCCGTGCGCACGAGCTTCTGGAACAGATAAGCTTCCTCGTTCGAGCCCTTGGCCGAGCCGAAGCCCGCCAGCGATTTCTTGCCATGCGTGTCGCGGATGCGCTTCAGGCCGGAGGCCGCAAGATCGAGCGCCTCGTCCCAGGAGGCCTGGCGGAAATGCGTGAAGGGGTTGGCGGGATCGACCTGGTCGTTGGCGTCCTTGCCCATGTTGGGCAGGCGGACCAGCGGCTTCGTCAGCCGGTGCGGATGGTGGATATAGTCGAAGCCGAAGCGGCCCTTGACGCAGAGCCGGTTCTCGTTCGCCGGCCCGTTGCGGCCCTCCGCATAGACGATGCGCTCGTCCTTGACATGGTAGGTGACCTGGCAGCCGACGCCACAATAGGGGCAGAGCGAATCCACCTTGCGGTCGGGCCAGACGCTGCGCGTCTCCTTCTCGTCGAGATAGGCCGCGGGCATCAGGGCGCCGGTCGGACAGGCCTGCACGCATTCGCCGCAGGCGACGCAGGTCGATTCCCCCATCGGGTCGTCGAAGTCGAAGACGATCTTGGCGTCGGCATTGCGATAGGCCATGCCGATCACGTCGTTGACCTGCACCTCGCGGCAACCGCGCACGCAGAGACCGCATTGGATGCAGGCATCGAGATTGACGCGCATGGCGGTGTGGCTGGGATCTGGCTTCCAGCGCTCGGCGGCCGGGAAGCGGCTCGTGGCGACCCCGGTCTTGTCGGCCCAATTCCAGAATTTCGAGGTCGGATCATGAGCGGTCGCCCGCGCCGGCTGGTCGGCGACCAGCAGCTCCATCACCATCCGGCGCACCTTCACGGCGCGCTCGGTCGCCGTCTTGACCTTCATGCCGATGGCGGGCTTGCGCATGCAGGAGGCGGCGAGCACGCGCTCGCCCTCGATCTCGACCATGCAGGCGCGGCAATTGCCGTCGGGGCGGTAGCCGGGCTGCGGCAGGTAGCACAGATGCGGGATCTCGGTGCCTTGCCGCCGCGCCACCTGCCAGATGGTCTCGCCGGGCCTCGCCTCGACTTGGCGTCCGTCGAGCTCGAATGAAACGGCGTCGGTCATGGCTCGTTCCTGAAGCGGGTCATTCGGCATCCTCCTTGGGCGCGAACTCCCCGGGGAAATACTTGATCACGCTCATCAGCGGATTGGCGGCTGCCTGGCCGAGGCCGCAGATCGAGGCATCGCGCATGGCGTCCGACAGCTCGCCGAGGAGCTCGCGGTCCCAGGCTTTGCGCTCCATGAGGGCCACCGCCTTCTGCGTGCCGGCGCGGCAGGGCGTGCATTGGCCGCAGCTCTCATCCTCGAAGAAGCGCATCAGGTTGAGCGCCGCGCCCCGGACATCGTCCTTGTCGGAGAGCACCACGACGGCCGCCGAACCGATGAAGCAGCCATATTTCTCGAGCGTGCCGAAATCGAGCGGGATATCGTCCATCGAGGCCGGCAGGATGCCGCCGGAGGCCCCGCCCGGCAGATAGGCGTAAAATTCATGGCCGTCCTGCATGCCGCCGCAGAACTCGGCGATCAGCTCGCGCACCGTGATGCCGGCCGGCGCGAGCTTCATCCCCGGCTCCTTGACCCTCCCGGAGACCGAGAAGCTGCGCAGCCCGACGCGCCCGTTGCGGCCATGGCTCTTCCACCATTCGGCGCCCTTCTCGACGATGTCGCGCACCCAATAGAGTGTCTCGACATTGTTGATGAGGGTCGGGCGGCCGAACAGCCCGACCTGGAAGGGGTAGGGCGGCTTGTGGCGCGGCAAGCCGCGCTTGCCCTCGAGACTTTCGAGCATCGAGGATTCCTCGCCGCAGATATAAGCTCCCGCGCCGCGCCGCAGATGAATGACCGGCCCTCCTGCCGGCAGCTTGGCAATCTCGTGCTTCAGGATCTCGTGCGAGATCGGATATTCGTCGCGCAGATAGATATAGATTTCCGGCGCTTCGACCACATGGGCTCCGATCAGCATGCCTTCGAGGAAACGATGCGGGTCGCTGTCGAGATAGACGCGATCCTTGAAGGTGCCGGGCTCGCCCTCATCGGCGTTGACGGCCATGAGGCGCGGGCCCGGCTCGCCAATCACCGAGCGCCATTTGCGTCCCGTCGGGAAGCCGGCGCCGCCGAGCCCGCGCAAGCCGCCATCGTCGAGCGCCTTGAGCAGGGTCTCGGCGCTGATCTCGCCGGAGCGCAGGCGCTGCAGAAGCTTGTAGCCGCCTGCCGCCACATAGGCCTCGTAACCGACGGTGTCCTTGGGGAGATGCGGATGGGTGTCGCCGGCGCCGACCGCGGCTTCGACCGCCTCGCGGTCGGCCTTGTGCAGGAAATTATGCCCGACCTCGACGGCGGGCGCCTTGTCGCAGAGCCCGACGCAGGGCGCGCGCACCACGCGCACCGAAGTCCCCAAGGCGCTATCGAGCTCGGCCTTGAGCTTTTCCGCCCCGAGCAACGCGCAAGTCAGGCTGTCGCAGACCCGCACCGTGAGGGGAGGGAGGTCGGGTTCGCCCTCCTTCACGATGTCGAAATGCGCATAGAAGGTCGCCGTCTCGAAGACCTCGGCGAAGGACAGCTTCATCTCCTCGGCGAGCGCGGCGAGATGGGCTGCTGAAATCCGGCGATAGCGATCCTGGATGAGATGCAGATGCTCGATCAACAGGTCGCGCCGACGCGGCCGGTCGCCAAGCAGCGTCCCGATTTCGGCGAGCGCCCGAGGCTCGACCTGCCGGCCCTTGGGCGTCGATTTGGCCCGCTTGCGGCCGGCTCCCGGATGCTCGAAGCGGCGCACCTCGATGGCCTGGTGGTCGTTCATTGTCGCTCCGCCGCGCTCCGCCGCCCGCATTTCCCTAAAAAATGCGCCTAAAGCTTCAGCATATCACTATTTTCATTAGGGCGCGTACTCATAAATCGAGCTTGATCAGTGCGGCTGATCGATGTCCGCCATGCCCCGATGGCGGCCATATTCCGCATCGCAACGAAATGTCACGATGTGCCATTCGCGTCGCTTCGCGCCGCAGCAAATTGCACCGTTATTCGATCACCTCGTCGGCTCGGGCAAGCACCATCGCCGGCATTTCGATGCCAAGCGCTTTGGCGGTCTTGAGATTGACGGCCAATTCGAAACGTGTGGGCAATTGCACAGGCAGTTCAGCGGGCTTCGCACCCTTGAGAATGCGATCGATATAGGTCGGCACACGTCGAAACAGATCGACTTGGTCGATCCCATAGGACACGAGGCCCCCGTCGCCGACCCAGTACCGGTACGGGTAGATTGCTGGAAGACGATGGCGTGCCACAAGTGAAATAATCAACTCCCGATTCTTCTGCGCCGTCAGACCGATGTCCGGCATCAATGCCACGCCGGCGCCCGGCCGGTCGGCGAGGCTTGCGATCACGCGTTCGATGTCGGCGACCGTGCGGACGGGAGCGGATATCGGCTCAACCCCGCGTAATCGCGCGGCGGCCTCGAAAGGCTCCAGATAATATTTAAAATAGGTCGCGGTATCCGGATTGAACATGAGTGCGGCCCGGGTAACGTTCGGCACGACCTCCTTGAGCAGCTCGATCCACTTGCCGCCTAATGACGACTCGATGTTGATGAACCCCGTGATGTTGCCGCCCGGGCGCGGCAGGCTGGCGACGAATCCGCTGCCGACCGGATCGGACACGACGAGAAACACGATCGGTATCGTCCCGGTTTCGCGCTGAAGCGCGGCGACTGGCTCAGTCGTGTGCCCAACGAGCAAATCGGGCTGCAAGCCGACGAGTTCTTTCGCAAGATCCTTCATGCGTTCGACATTCCCCGCGGCCCAGCGAATGTCGATCCTGATGTTATGGCCGTCCGTCCAGCCAAGCTCCTTGAGCGCGTCCATGAACGCCGCCAGTCCTACCTCGTACTGCGAATCTCCTCTGGTTGCCCCCCATCAGGATGCCGATCCGCCGCATGGGACCGATTTGCTGGGCGCGCGCTACGAGCGGCCACGCAGCCGCAGCGCCTCCGAGCAGCGTGATGAGCTCGCGGCGTCTCATTTGATCATCCATTCAAGTTGGCACACCACGACAGATGACATACGCAAGCGACTGGGGTTATCGGGCAACATGCCGAATGCCCGCCGTTTCCCTAACCAGCCGAATTGTCGTCAGATTGCTCGAATACGGGGGACCGCGTCCCCGCGCCGAGGCGAAAGGCTATCACACTTACCTTGGCGCGATGCAACTTAGTCGGCTGACCCATAGAAGGCGAACGAGCTTTTCGTAATGCGTCATTTGACGGTTGCGAATTGACGATATGGGTCATTCGCGACCGGTTCGAGCCAGAGCCAAGTCCGGCCATGTCCGCTAGCTCGCATCAATCCGCATTTGGTTGCGCGCTAATGAATCCACGCCCTAGCATGGAGCGCAAACGCGGCCCGATCAGCGGCGCGGCGCCCCGCTGACGCAGTGTTGATGGCGCCGTGAGGCTGCGGAGCGTCCCTGGAGCGTCCCGTTTCGGCTGGACAGGCGCGGCGCGCCGGGGCAAGAGATCGGCGGACGGATCGGCCAGCGCCCGTCTCGGACGTCTCGATGAAACAATTCCTGCTCAAATTCTTCACCTGGTGGAACCGGGAGACCTTCGGCACCCAGCTCTGGACCTGGAGGTTCGGCGAGCGCGTCGGCGAGGATCATCTCGGCAACGTCTATTACCGGGCGAAGGGCGGCAAGATCGACCCGACGCTCGGGCTGGAGCGGCGCTGGGTCATTTACGCCGGCGAGGCGGAAGCCTCCATGATCCCGGAAGGCTGGAATGGCTGGCTGCACCACACCGTCGACGTGCCGCCCTCGCAGGAGAGCTACAGCCCGCGCGAGTGGCAAAAGCCCCACCAGCCGAACCTTACCGGAACGCCCTTCGCCTATCGCCCCAAGGGCTCGACGCTCAAGGACGGCATCCGCCGGCCGGCGACCGGCGACTACGACGCCTGGACGCCGAGTTGAGAGCCCTGAAATCGAGGGTCGCCGATCTGAAGCTCGCCATCTCTCCGCCGCCTTCCTGGTGTTAAGGAGCGCTCGCGGGACGCGGCGACCGCGGCAACCATTCAAGGAAAACGGTTCAGGGCTCACCATGCTGCGATCGACGGTTGCCGCCCTCACCCTTGCCGGCTGCGTATTCGCCGCGCCGGCGCGCGCCGACAAGATTTCCAATCCGAGCGCGACTTTCGAGGGGCTCGACAAGATCACCGGGCGGATCATCTCATTCGATGTCGCGGTCGGCGAGACGGTGCAGTTCGGCTCGCTGCAGCTCACGCCGCGCATCTGCTATTCGCGTCCGCCGACCGAGCCCGCGAACTCGACTTCGTTCATCGAGGTGAACGACGTCACCTTCACGAATGAATATCGGCGCATCTTCACCGGCTGGGTCTTCGCTTCGAGCCCTGGCCTGCACGCCATCGAGCACCCGATCTACGATATCTGGCTGACGGACTGCAAAGGCGGCAAGGACATCATCGCCGAGGCCAAGGAGGAAGAGGTCGCGGTCGAGCCCGAGCTCAAGGGCAGCCTCACCAAGCCGGGTCAGGCGGCGCCGAAGGAGAAGTCGATCATCGCTCCGGTCGCGTCGAGCGGGCGCATCGCGCCTCGGCCCGAGCTGGGCGTGCCGGTGCAGGCGCCGGCGGCGCGCCCGACGCGCAGCTTCTTCTCGATCTTCGGAGGCGGCGGAGGCGGAGGCGGTACGTCCCAGCCGATCGAACCCGCCGGCGCGAACAACCGTTAGGTTTCGGCCTTGGAGCGTGGCGCCGGTCCGCGAACCCCAAGATGCGGCGATGGATAGGCAAGCCATGCTTCCACTCGGGCAGCATTATCGTCTTTTCGACACGGCCATCGGTCCTTGCGGCATCGCTTGGAGCGAGCATGGCCTGACGCGGCTGCAACTCCCGCAATCCGATCGGGCAGCGACCGAGAGGCGGCTGACGGGGCGGTCGGGGAGCGCCGCGGCCGAGGAAGTTCCGCCGCCGGCGCGGGAGGCGATCGCCAAGGTCCAGCGTCACCTCGGCGGGGAGAGGAGCGATTTCGCCGGCATCGTCCTCGACCTCGAGGGGGTCAGCCCCTTCGACCGCAAGGTCTACGAGGCGGCCCGTTCGGTCGCTTGGGGCCGCACGCTCGGCTATGGCGAGCTCGCGAGCCTTGCCGGTTTCCCGGGCGAGGCGCGAGAGGTCGGGCAGGCATTGGGCCGCAATCCCATCGCCATCATCATTCCCTGCCATCGGATCTTGGCCAAGGGCAAGAAGATCGGCGGCTTTTCAGCCTATGGCGGGACGCTGACCAAGGAGCATTTGCTGTCGCTCGAAGGCGTCGCGCTCGAAGGCGACGCGCCGCTATTGCCGGGTTTGCTGCCGGAGCGGCGCAGGCGGGGCTGAGCGCTGCCCGACACGGCGTCGGCTCGCATCGGTCAATGCGGCGGAGCGCTCGCCTCTCGGGACGTTGCGGCGCGCTGTATTCCGGGCACCGAGGAGAGGAGCAGCCGCGTGTAGTCGTGTTGCGGGTCGGCGAAGATCTCGGCGCGCGGGCCGCGCTCGACCACGCGTCCGAGATACATGACGACGACCTCGTCGGAGATGGTCTCGACGACGGCGAGATCGTACTTTCCTCGGCAAGATCATGCCGGGCATGGAGGGCAAGGCTCAAATCGCCGAATTGTCGTTCATGACGCAAGACCCCGACATGCATCCGGCGCTCGCGCTGCGCACGGGCGCGGCGGTCAATTCCGGCCGTTACTCGAATCCCAAGGTCGATGAGCTGATCGATGCCGGCCGCACCGAATCCGATCCCGCCAAGCGCGTCCGCTCACCGTGCCCGTGCGGGCTCGCTTGGCGCGGGAGCCAGGACCTGCTGGACGAGATTGACGAAATAGCGGAGCGCCACCGGCACGGTCTCGTCGTTGAAATCGTAGCAATCCCCATGCAGGCCCCGGCGCGGTCCGATCTCGCCCGCGCCTATCCAGGCATAGGCGCCTCCTGCGGCCTTGGTCATGTAGGCGAAGTCCTCGCATCCCATGCTGGGACGGAATTCCGTGATGAGGCGGTCATCGCCGACGGTCGCGCGCGCCGCTCTGCTCGCGTTGGCGGCGGCGGCTACGGTATTCAGGAGCGGCGGATAGCCCTTTCGATAGGTCAGGCTCGCCGCCACCCCGTGTGCTAGCGCCACTCCCGCGGCGATCTCGCCAAGCTGGCGCTCGCAATGGTCGGAAAGCCGTGCCTCGAGGAAGCGGCACGTGCCCTCGATAACGACCTCGCCCGGCACGGTATTGTTGACGCTGCCCGCCCTGACCTGGGTGATGCTGACCACCAGCGCCTCATGCGGGTCGATCGAGCGGGAAACGATGCGTTGAACGCTGGTGATGTATTCCGCCGCGGCGAGGATCGGATCATCGCCGAGATGCGGCATCGCGGCGTGGCAGCCCGTGCCGGTGAAGCGAAGCTCGAAATCGTCGACCGCGGCCATCATGGGGCCAGGTCTCGTCGCGATGGCGCCGAGCGGCAGGCCGGGCCAGTTGTGGATGGCGTAGACGCCTTCGAGCGGAAAACGCTCGAAGAGGCCCGCTTCGATCATTTTCATGCCCCCGCCGAGCACCTCTTCGGCCGGTTGGAAGATGAAATAGACGCTGCCGTCGAAAGCCCGGCTCTGCGCGAGGAGTCCCGCGGCGCCGAGCAGGATCGCGGCGTGCCCGTCATGGCCGCAAGCATGCATGACGCCATCTCGCGCCGACGCATAGGGCTTGCCGGTCCTTTCCCTGATCGGCAGCGCGTCGAGCTCCGCCCGCAGACCGATGGCGCGTCCGCTGCCGCCGTGCCGCAAGACGCCGACCACTCCAGTCCCACCAATCCCTTGGTGGACCTCGAGGCCGAGAGCCTGCAACTTTTCGGCGACGAAGCGCGCGGTCTCGTGCTCCTCGAAGCCGAGCTCGGGATTGCGATGGATGAGATGACGCCAGGCGACGACTTGCGCGCTCGCCGCAATGATCGGATCATGATCCGGCATCTCGTCCTCCAAACCCGTGACGCCCATGCGGCGCGTCCGCGAACGAACCCTAGTGCAGCGAATCCGAAATTCGCATCACATTGGAGCAACGCGCGGGGCGAATTTCGAATTCAAAAGCTGCACTGGCAAATTATTGTTTCTAGTGTGGTTTTCGAATTTGAAGTTCCTACCGCCCGCATGCCATCCATGTGATAGGAACTTCAAATTCACCACACTAGAGGATCGAATGGAGACGCGTCTTGAACCGGATTGACTGTGAGCGGGCGGTCTTCTGGCGGCATCCGCGCTTCGAGGAGATCGGCTTCCTCAAAGCCTCGTTCACCCGACACCGCTACGACCTGCACACGCATCCGACCTATGTGTTCGGCGTCGTGACGCGTGGCGTCGAGCGTCTGCGCGCCGGGCGCAGGAGCTATGCGGCGCCGGCAGGCTCCATCATTATCGTCAATCCCGAGGAGGTCCATGACGGGGAGGCCGGTTCGGAAGCCGGCTGGACCTATCGCACCTGCTATCCGACTCAATCCTTCATGGCGCGCACCCTGCAGGAACTGGGCGTGCGCGGCCTTCCGGCTTTCGGCCGCGTCGTCATGAACGATCGCGCCCTCGTCGAGAGCTTCCTTGCGGCGCATGCGGCGGCGGAGGCCGATGATCTCGTCGAAGCCGAGACGACCCTCCTCGAGTTCGTGCGCGCCCTCGTCTCGCAATGCGCGGATGTGCGGCTCGAAGAGGCGCCTTTCTCGGCGGGCCCTGCCGGCGCCTATCGGGAGCTCGTGGATGCGAGCCTGTCGCGCGGGCTCGATCTCGGCATGCTCGCCCGCTCGCTGGGCGTGACGCGTTTCCAGGTCATCCGCAACTTCAAGCGGTTCACCGGGCTGACGCCCGGGGCCTATATCCGCATGCGCCGCCTGCGGCTGGCGACGGCGCTCATCGAAAAGGGCGCGGCCTTGTCCGAGGCCGCGACCGCGGCCGGCTTCGCCGATCAGAGCCACCTTACGCGGACCTTCCGCAAGGTTCGTGGGATCACGCCGCTTATGTACCGGCAGGCGCTTCAGTCCTCCATCCGCAGCTAGATCCGCCGTCCTCGGAAGCTGCCCTCGCGAGCTTGCGCGATCGAGCGCGGCGTTTTACAACCAAAACGTTTCGGGCGGCCTTTCGGGCGCCCGGCCGGCCTCGATGCCGGCTTCGCCCGATGCTGCGGAGCAAAAGCATGGCGTCGCTGAGATCCCTTGCCCGTTCGCTGGGCCTGTCGATCACCACCGTGTCGCGGGCGCTCGACGACTATGGCGACGTGGCCCCGGTGACGCGCAAGCGGGTCCGCGAGACCGCCGAGGCGATCGGCTATCGTCCGAACGCCGCGGCGCGCCGCCTGCGCAAGGGCATGAGCGAGCTCGTGACCCTGGTGCTGCCGACCGAGCCCGGCCAGTTCAACGAACCGCTCTATATCGAGCTGCTTGCCCCGATGGGCCAGAGGCTGGCGCGGGAGGGCTATGATCTCACTCTCATCGCCGCGACGCCGGGACCCGATGAGCTGAAGACCTTTCGCCGCATCGTCGAGGGCAGGCGGGCCGACGGCATCGTCGTGGTGCGCACCCGGCGCCAGGATGCGCGCGTCGATTACCTGCAAGGAGTAGGCTTTCCCTTCGTCGCCATGGGTCGCTGCGATGCGCAACAGCCTTTCGCCTTCGTCGACGGCGACGGCGAGGCGGCCTTCGCGGACGCCGCGCGCCGGCTGGTGGCGATGGGGCACCGCCGCATCGCCCATCTCGCCGCTCCCTCGGCCTTCACCTTCGCGGGGTTGCGCCGGCGCGGCTATGGGGCTGCCATGGCGGAAGCCGGGCTGCCGCCGTTCGTCATCGAGCATCGCGCCGACGAGCAGGGCGGCTTCGGGGCGGCGCTGGAGGCCCTCGGCGGACCGATGCCGCCGACGGCGCTGCTCTGCGCCACCGACCGCATGGCCTTCGGCGCGCTCAGCGCCGCGCGCCAATGCGGGCTCGACGTGCCGCGCGACCTTTCGGTCATCGGTCACGACAACATCCTCACCACGCAATATTGCGACCCGCCGCTGACGACGATGGAGCTGCCCATCGTGGCGACCGGCGAAAGGCTCGCCGAAATGATGCTGGCGCGGATCGGGGGCGCCGATCCCGTGAGCCTCCAGGAGATCTGCGAAGTGCGCTTCATCGAAAGACGATCGACCGCCCCGCCGCCCTGACGCCGACAACCAAGCAAGATCGGAGGAAACGATGTCGAAACTGAAATGCGCGGCTCTCGCCGCATGCTTGCTCGCCTCGACCGCCGCCGGCGCGCCGCAACCGGCGAGCGCGCAGGAGCTGGTCTTCCTGTCGACTCAGCTGCGCCCGATCGAGGAAGCGCAGAAGGTGCGCGACCTCCTGCTCAAGGGCGCGCCCAAGACGACGTTCATCGTCGACGAGCCCTCCGCCTTCACGGTGCGCATGAAGGCCGAGCTCGACGCCGGCAAGCATACGATCAGCCTGGTCGGCGCGCTGCACGGCGAATTGCAGCCGCTCGCGCCGTTGGGCGCGCTCGACGCGGTCGACGATGTCGCCGACAAGCTGAAGAGCCGCGGCATCCCGGCGGGGCTCATGGAGCTCGGCAAGTTCGGCGGGCCGAAGCAGCTCTATATCCCGTGGATGCAGGCGACCTATGTGCTCGTCGTCAAGAAGGACGCGCTGCCCTTCCTCCCCGCGGGCGCCGATGTGAATGCCTTGAGCTATGACCAGCTCGCCCAATGGGGGAAGGCGATCGCCGAGAAGACCGGCCAGCGGCGCATCGGCTTCCCGGCAGGCCCGAAGGGCCTCTTCGCACGCTTCCTGCAGGGCTATCTCTACCCGTCCTATACGGGCTCGACGGTCTCCGAATACCGCTCGGCCGAAGCCGAGAAGATGTGGAGGGACTTCAAGGCGCTCTGGGCCAGCGTCAATCCGAATTCGACGAGCTACGACTTCATGCAAGACCCGTTGCAGGCTGGCGAGGTCTGGATCGCCTGGGATCACATCTCGCGCTTCAAGGACGCCTTGCAGGCCTCCCCCGGCGATTACCAGGTGGTGGCGCCTCCGGCGGGGCCCAAGGGTCGTGCCTATATGCCGGTCATCGTCGGGCTCGGCATCGTCAAGGGCGCGCCCGACCGCGCCGGCGCCGCCGCGGTCATCGAGCATCTGTCGAAGCCCGAGACGCAGATCCTGACCGCCGCCGAGACCGGCTTCTTCCCGGTCGTCGACGCCAAGCTGCCTGCCGATCTCTCGCCCGGCATCAAGCTGCTCGCCGAAGGCGTCGGCAAGACGCAGTCGGCCAAGGATGCGCTGGTGGTGCTCCTGCCGGTCGGCATCGGCGACAAGGGCGGCGAGTTCAACAAGGTCTACACCGACACGTTCCAAAGGATCGTGCTGCGCGGCGAGCCGGTGCGCGCCACGCTCGATGCGCAGGCCGGCGTGATGCGCGACATCATCAATGCGACGAAGGCGCCCTGCTGGGCCCCCGACAAGCCGAGCGATGGTCCCTGCCCGGTGAAGTGATGGGCCGGGCGAGCTTCACCGCTCCCCTTGCGGGAGTGGTCGGACTCGCGGCCTCTGGCCGCGAGCCGGGTGAGGGAGGCTTTCTTCCACCGTCGGCGTTGCCCCCCTCACCCGGAGGCGTCGCTGTGCTCCGGCTCCCACCTCTCCCACAAGGGGAGAGGTGGGGCGTCGGCACCCTTCGACTTCGGCAGGGATCTCGTTTTTGGGGATTCTCTCCATGACCGCCATCGCGCAAGACCGCATCGAGCCGGCCGAGCGCAAGGCGCGGGACAACCTGTTGCCCTATCTCCTGGTCGCGCCTTCGGTCGCCTTTCTCGCGCTGTTCTTTCTGGTGCCGCTGGCGCAGACGATCGAGCTCTCCTTCACCACCGACGGCGCCTGGTCGCTCGGCAATTATGCGCGCATGGCGGGGGATTTGAATTTTGCGACCGCCATCCGCGACACCTTCATGCTGGTCATCGCCGTCATTCCCTTGCAGGTGGCGCTGGCGCTCGCCATGGGCATGATGCTGCAGAAGCTGACCCGCGGCCGCGATCTCGTCTTGTGGATCTGGACCATCCCGCTCGGCGTGTCCGATCTCGCCGCCGGGCTCGCTTGGCTCGCCATCTTGCAGAATTCCGGCTATCTCAACAGCGCGCTTTACGGGCTCGGGCTGATCAGCGGCCCGACGCCCTGGCTCAACGCCGAGACGCCGGTGACGCTGTTCATCGGCGTGGTGCTGGCCGAGATCTGGCGCGCCACGGCCATCGTGCTCGTGATCCTGGTCGCCGGCCTCCAGCTCATCCCCAAGGAATTCGGCGAGGCGGCCGATATCTTCGGCGCGAGCTCTTGGGTGAAGTTCACGCGCATCACCTTGCCGCTGCTCAAGCCGAGCCTGCAATCGGCGCTGATCTTGCGCACCGTGCTCGCCTTCGAGGTGTTCGCCGTCGTCTACGCCCTGGGCGGACGCAACTTCCCGGTGATCACCGGCGAAGCCTTCCTGTGGCAGAACGAGAACCAGAACTACGGCGTCGCGGCCGCTTATGCGGTGCTGATCATGGCGATCTCGCTCAGCTCCACCTTCGTTTATCTCAAGGTGCTGCGCACGCGCCCGGAGACGCAGCCATGAAGGGCGCGCGCAAATACCTGCTGATCACCGGCGTCGTCGCACTCTGCGCCTGGATCCTGGTGCCCATCTACCTCATCGCGCTCGGCGCCTTCGGCGGCCGCGCCGGCGTGTTCAAATGGCCGAAGAGTATCTGGCCGAGCGATGCCTCGCTCGACGCGCTCCTGGCTTTCCTCAAGATCGAGGGCGTCTGGCAGGCGGCGTTGAACTCGGTGATCGCGGCCGGCCTGACCATGCTCTTGTCGATCGCGCTCGGACTGCCGGCCGGCTATGCGCTGGCGCGTTTTCCGTTCAGGGGAGCGGACGCCTTCCGCCTCATGCTGCTCATGACGCGGGCCTTTCCGCTGGCCATCCTGGCTCTGCCGCTGACGGTGATCTTCATCCGCATCGGGCTCTACGACACGCCGGTCGGCGTAGCGCTGGTGCATACGGCGCTGGCGCTGCCTTTCGCGGCCTTGATCTCGGCGAGCTTGTTCGCCGGCATCCCGCGCGAACTCGAGGAGGCCGCCTGGGTGTTCGGCTGCTCGCGCCTGCAAGCCTTCCGCCGGATCATCCTGCCGCTCGCCTTGCCGGGCATCGCGGCGGCCGCGATCTTCGCCTTCGTCATCTCCTGGAACGAAGTCTTCGCCGCCTCGGTGCTCACCGTCACGCACCGCACCTTGACGGCCTATCTCCTGACGGTGCTCCAGGAATCGCCGCTGCACTATCGCTTTGCCGGCGGCTTCATCCTGATCGTGCCGTCGGTGCTCTTCATCTTCGCCGTCCGCAAATATCTCTTCGCCATGTGGGGCGTCTCGAACCGCTGAACGGAGGCCGTCATGTCGGGCATTCTCATCGACAAGATACAAAAGTCGTTCGGCGGCGTCGTTGCGCTCGCCGACATCTCGCTCGCCGTCGCCGATGGCGAGTTCATCGCGCTTCTCGGCCCCTCGGGCTGCGGCAAGACCACGCTGTTGCGCATCATGGCCGGGCTCGAGACGCAAAGCTCCGGCCGCGTGCTGATCGGGGATCGCGACGTGTCGGCCCTGAAGCCGTCGCAGCGCGGCCTCGCCATGGTGTTCCAGAATTACGCGGTCTTCCCGCATATGACGGTCTACGACAATGTCGCCTTCGGCCTCGCCATGCAGGCAAAGCCCAAGGAGGTCATCGACCGGCAGGTGAAGAAGGCGGCGGCGCTCCTCCATATCGAGCCTTACCTCGAGCGCTACCCGGCGAAGCTCTCGGGCGGGCAACGCCAGCGCGTCGCGGTGGCGCGCGCGCTCGCCGTCGAGCCGGCCGTGCTCTTGATGGATGAGCCGCTCTCCAATCTCGACGCCTTGCTGCGGCTCGAGATGCGGGCCGAGCTGAAAGCCGTGCTGCAGCAGGCGGGCACGACGACGGTCTATGTGACGCATGACCAGACCGAGGCCATGGGCCTCGCCGACCGCATCGCCGTCATGCATGGCGGCCGCATCGTGCAATGCGATACGCCGGTGAATGTCTATTCGCGGCCGGCATCGAGCTTCGTCGGCGGCTTCGTCGGCTCTCCGCCGATGAATTTCCTTAGCGTCGACGCCGCCGACAGGCGCAGTGCCTTGCACGGCCTCGATCTCGTCCCGCCGGCCACACCCGCCCTTCAGCTCGGTTTTCGCGGCGAGGATGTAACGCTCGGCGCCGCCGGTTCCGGCCTGCCTTTCACCGTCAAGGTCGCCGAGCCCATGGGCTCGCACATGCTGCTGACCGGCACGGTCTGGGATACCAAGGTGCGCATCGTGGCGCCCCCGCAATTGACCGCCAAGGCCGGCGAGAATCTCGGCCTCTGGCTCGATCCGGCGCGCGCCGTCTGGATGAACGGCGAAACGGGCCTGGCGATCGGAGCCGCCGCATGAGCCGCTCTGCCGAGCTCGACGGCCTCGCCCAAGACACGCTGGTCGGCAATGACCGCGGCGGCTACACGGTGCCGAACGCCAAGGTCTACCCGT
The DNA here is from genome assembly GCA_044445965.1 of Hyphomicrobiales bacterium. Taxonomy (GTDB): domain Bacteria; phylum Pseudomonadota; class Alphaproteobacteria; order Rhizobiales; family Beijerinckiaceae; genus GAS188. The sequence continues at coordinate 6,127 of JBIOEJ010000029.1, read as the reverse complement.
TCCAATGGAATTGGGACTCGGCCTTCGTCGCCATGGGCTTTTCCACCTTCGACGAGGATCGGGCCTGGCGCGAGCTCGAGACGCTGTTTCTCGGCCAGTGGCAGGACGGCATGGTGCCGAGCATCGTCTTCCACCAGCCGGATGCCGGCTATTATCCCGGCCCCGCGGTCTGGCGCACCCCGCATGAACCGCCGACGACCGGCATCTCCCAGCCGCCGGTCGCCGCGACCGCCATGCGCGGCATATTGGAAGGCGCCCGCCATCGCGCCCGCGCCGAGGAACGCGCCCGGGGACTGTTTCCGCGCCTGTTCGCCTGGCATCGCTGGTGGCACGAGATACGCGATCCCGATGCCACGGGCCTCGTGACCGTCGTCCATCCTTGGGAGACCGGTCGCGACAATTCACCCGAATGGGACGAGCCGCTCGCCGCCGTGACGCCGCGCCTCGATGTCTCGGCGCTGCGCAAGGACAGGACGCATGTCAGCGCCGCCGAGCGGCCAACCGACGATTTCTACAACCGGGTGATGACGCTGGTCGAGGAGGCAAAGGCCTTGCATTGGGACGGCGAGCGCGTGGCGCGAAGCCTGTCGTTTCGCGTCTGCGATATCGGGGTGCAATCGATCCTGATGCGCGCCGACCGCGATCTCCTGGCGCTCGCCGGAGAGTTTGGCCTGACGCGTGAGGCGGATCGTCTGCGCCGATGGATCGGCCGCGGCATGCAGGGCTTCGCGCGCCTGCGTCACACGGACGGGACCTTCCGTTCGCGCGACCTCATCACGGGGCGGCTCGCGCCTGTCGTGACCTCGGCCTCCTATCTGCCGCTCTATGCGCGCGCCTGCAGCGAGGCCGATGCCGAGCGGCTGGCGCAGCGGCTCGACCAATGGGGGGCCGTCGCCCCCTATGCGGTGCCGAGCACCGATCCCGGCGCCAGCGCCTTCGATCCCGTGAGCTATTGGCGCGGTCCCGTCTGGCTCGTCGTCAACCGCCTGATCGCCGACGGCTTTGCGGCCTATGGATATGCGGAGCTCGCGGCGCGCATCCGCCGCGCTTCGGTCCGTCTCGCCGAGGCGCAGGGCCTGCGCGAATATTTCGATCCGCGCGACGGCTCGGGGCTCGGCGGCGCCGACTTCTCCTGGAGCGCCGCGGTGTGGCTGTCATGGCTCAGCGCCGCGCGCGACCATGACGCGCGGCGCGATCTCATCACGACGGTTTGAGGGACAGCATCTCTATCAGCCGAAGCCGTAAAGACGATCCGCGCCATCAAGCCTTCATGGCGGCGAGACGAGCGGTGTTCCTGGCCTCGTGCTCTTCGAGCGAGATCACGTCGCCGCGCTCTCCATCCGCAAGTGCCTCGTCGACGTTGGGCTTGGCCCATGCGAGGTCGTCGCTCTCTTCAAGAGTGCCGGCGACACTCTGGCCCCCTCCGAACCTCGGTTCCAGACTGAAAAACTGATACTCGTCATCAAACACACCGACACTCCGCGTCGCCCATCATGTCGAGCGCGGCGCGGGCGAGAAGCCCGTCAGGCTGCGCCAAGGTCATGCTGATCTCGAAATGATTGAGCCCGGGCGCCAGCAGCAATTCCTGCAAGCGCCCGGCGGCTTCGAGCGCTTCCGCGAAGCGTCTCGCTTGCCGCTGGAATTCGGGGCTCTCCTTGCCGCCGAAGGCGACCTTCACCGGGCAATGCAGGCGGTCGATATGGCGCAGCGGGCTGAGCTCGTCGGCCTCGGCGGCGTCCAGCTTCACATAGCTGCCGCGCTGGCTCAGCAGCACCGGCTCGAGATCGTAGATGCCGCTGGCGCAGAGCGCACCGCGCACGCTGCCGCTGCCGCCGAGCTCCGGCCATTCGCCGGCGAGGGCCGCGGCCGCGAGATGGGCGCCGGAGGAGTGCCCCGCTACGAATAGCCGCCGCGGGTCGCCGCCGAAGCTCGCCGCATGGCGATGGACGAAGGCGATGCCGCGCCTCACCTGCGCCACCATCTCGGGCAGGCGGACCTGCGGGATCACGGCGAAGTTGAGCGCCACGAAATGGGCGCCGGCGGCAACGAAGGTCTCGGCGGCGAATGAGGATTCATCCTTGGTCAATAGCCGCCACGCTCCGCCATGCACGAAAACGCAGATCGGTGCGTCTTTCCGGTCGGTCGGGAAGATGTCGAGCAGCTCGGCTTGGCTGTCGCCATAGCGGATATCGGCTCGGCGCTTCAGGCGGTGACGCACCGCCTCGCTCTGCGTCGCATACCAGCGGATGATCTCATCCGCATTCGGCGCCCAGGCGGTCTGCGTGTAGTTTCGGTCGAGCTCGGCCTGGTCATAGTCGAGATAGACTTTCATCCCGGCACCACCCCGTCCGGAAGCGTCTGAACATGAGCCGCGATGGCGCCGGCGGTCGTGATCCAGATGCGGTCGCGGTGGCGCGCGATGTGCCGAAGCGCCCGGCGCAGATGCCGCAGGCGGAAGGGCTGGCCGACGATGTAGGCGTGCAGCGCGATACCCATCACCAGGGGGGCGTCAGCCGCCTGCTCGAGCATCTCGTCGAGATTGTCGACGATCATGTCGGCGAAGGCATCGGCGTCCATCTTGCGCGCCATGATCGCCGGGATGTCGTTCAGCTCCTGCGGATAGGGCACCGCGAGGATGCGCCCCTTGCGCGTGCGGAACCAGACGGGCTGATCGTCCATGCACCAGTCGAGGAGATAGGCGTAGCCCGCCTCCTGCAAGAGGTCCGGCGTCACTTGGCTCTGCGAGATCCAGGGGCCGAGCCAGCCTCTCGGGGCCGAGCCCTCATGCGCCGTGATGGTCGCCGTCACCTCGCGGATCAGCTCTGCCTCTTGCGTCTCGTCGAGCGCGCCCTGCCTTTCCGAATTGCTGCGGCCATGGGCGACGATCTCGTCGCCCCGTGCGCGGAAGGCGATCGGCAACTGCGGCGCATAATCATAGAGCGCCGAGTTGACGAGCACCGATGCCGGCAAGGCGAGCGCCTCGAACAGGTCGAGGAGCCGCCAGGCGCCGATGCGGTTGCCGTAATCGCGCCAGGCATGGTTCAACACATCGGGCTGCGGCCCGCCTGGCGCGAGCTCCGCGCCGAGCCCCTCCCCGAAGGCGAAATGCTCGAGGTTGAGCCCGAGATAGACGGCAAGCCGCGTTCCGTTCGGCCAGTCATAGGCCTGGCGCCTGCGCAGCGGATGGTAGTCGTAGCGGCCATGGGTCGGAAGCTTCACGGCGGGCGGGCCTTGTCCTTCGGCGCGAAGCCGGCGAGCGGCCCGGCATAGGCCTTGGCTCGCGGCTCGGCATAAGGTCCGCGCTTCGAGGTGCGAAGTCCGAGCCGCGCCAGCCCCTCGATCAGCGTCACGGCCGCCGCCACGCCGTCGATGACCGGGACGCCATGCGCGAGCGACAGCGAGGCCGCGAGATCCGCCATGCCGGCGCAGCCGAGCACGATCGCCTCGGCGCGGTCCTCCGCGATTGCTTTGGCGATCTCGGCGCCGATCTTGGCGCGCGCCTCCGAGCCTTCCTCTGCAAGCGCCAGCACCGGCACCTCGCAGGCGCGCACCTTGGCGCAACGGCGATCGAGCCCGTAGCGCAGGAGATTGCCCTCGATCGCCGCGATCGAGCGCGACAAGGTCGTGACTACCGAGAAACGATGCGCGACGAGGCTCGCGAGATGGAAGGCGGCCTCGCCGATGCCGACGACCGGCGCGCAAGCGAGGCTGCGGGCCGCATCGAGGCCGGTGTCGTCGAAGCAGGCGATCACATGGCCGTCGACGCCCATCGCTTCTCCCTTGGCGATCTCGGCGAGGAGCCCCGGCAAGGAGAATGCCTCGTCGTAATAACCCTCGATCGAGGCCGGACCCATCCGCGAGGTCACGGCCACGACCTCGGTGCCGGGCGCCGCGGCCGCACGTGCCGCCGCCGCAATAGTCGCCGTCATCGCGGCCGTGGTGTTCGGATTGACGATGAGGAGTTTCATGGAGCGCGCGAGGGCAGGTCACTCGCCGGAGAGAAGCCGGGCGTCACCGCCGCTGGCCTCGATCAGCTTCACCGCATGCCGGTCGAAGCTTGCGAATATGGTTCCACCGACGACGGCCCTCGAACGCGATGACGCCGTCGGCGAAATCGCCGCCGCCATCGAGCACGGCGAGGCCCGCTTCGACGGCCTGCCGATCTGCCTCGACAGTTGCGCCGTCGATCAAGCGCCGAATGGCTTCGCCGATCTCGCCTCGCCCCTTGCGGTATCCGCGCGAAAGCACCCACACGAATTCGCAGAGCGTCGGAAGCGTGATCACTACAAGTTCGGAGTCGCGAAGCGCCGCTGCCGCAAGACGCGATTGAGCCGCATCGTCGCGAGTGGCCGCCCTCACGAGAATATTCGTGTCGGCCGTGATCTTCAAAGCTCGCCGGCCCAGCCTCGCGCGGCGATTTCGTTGATCTCCTCGATCGAGAGCGCAGGTGTCCCGGGGCTGGCCAGGCAGCCAATGAAGTCCTCGATCGACCCGGCGCCCTTGGCCGCGCGAATCTCGGCTCGCCCGCGCGGCAGGAAGTCCACGATGACCTTCTCGCCAGGACCAACGCCAAGGTGATCGAGCAGCTCCTTGCGGAGTGTCACCTGACCCTTCGCAGTCACCTTCAGCGTCTTGCCCATGTTCGCTTCCAACAGTGTTGCGAAGGTGATGTAAGGCAGATTTGCCTTACATTCAAGTCTTACCCGCGCCCGCTGAGCGCCCGCTGGCAGGCTCGCGCTTCAAAGTCTGATCGAAGCTCACGTCCGCTGCTTAAAACTCCTATTCTGGAGTCCAGTCGATTTGGGTGAGATCGCGCACGCCATCGATTATCCGCACCACCTGCACCCCGTCTTCCACCAACCGATAAAGCGCTATCCAACGTTCGATGATCAGCGCGCGGGCGCCTTCAGCAATCTCCGGACGGGCGGGACCGAGTTGAGGATGATCCCGCAACAGCTGACAGCTTTCCTCGATGCGGTCATAGACTCGATCGGCGGCCTGGGGATTTCGGGGCGCGATATAGAGCCAGATTTCCAGAAAGTCTTCGCGGGCGCGGTGAGTAAAGCGGACCTTGCTCACATTCTCACGCCTTCGAAGCGGCGAGGCGCTCGCGCGCTTCCTTCTTCAGCGCTGAAAAGTTCACCTCGCCGGCGTCGCCGCTGTCGATGCCTTGTTTCCAGGCCTTGCGCAAAAAGCGGAGCTTCTCGGCGTCCTGCTGCTCGACCTTCTCCATCAACCGCAGCGCCTCGCGGACGACCTCGCTCGACGAGCTGTAGCGGCCGGCCGCGACTTTGGCCTTGACGAAATTCGCCAGTTCGTCGGTCAGAGATACGTTCATGTTCATGGGTGCCTCCATCTTCATCATTATGGTGAGAATGCCTAAAAATAGCAATTTCTGTTATTGGCCCCGAGAGATTGACTCATGGCCAAATGGCGAGTGGTTGGTGGGCACTTTCTTTCCATTCGCTATTCGCCATTCGCCACTTTCTCCCCATTCGCCCTACACCATCCCGGCTCCGGCATCCGATCCGTGCCGCGCCTGGCGCACGCGCAAGACGAGGATCACGCCGAGCGCGGCCGCGATGACGAGGAAGGAGACGCCGGTCGTCGCCGTGCCGAGCGCGTAGATCTCGGGCGTGGTCACCGTGGTGGTGAGCGCCTGCAATTCGAGCGGCAGCGTGTTCACCTCGCCGATCGCCTGGCTCGAGCGCGCGATCTCGTCCCAGGAGAGCGTGAAGCCGAACAGGCCGACACCGATCAGCGAGGGCAGGATGATCGGCACGATCACGAAGCGGAAGGTCTGCCAGGGCGTGGCGCCGAGATCGCGCGCCGCTTCCTCCAGGCGACGATCGAAGCGATTGAAGATCGCGAACATGATCAGGAGGCCGAAGGGCAGGGTCCAGGTGAGATGCGCGCCGAGCCCCGAGGTGAAGAGGCCCATGGCGGTGGTATAGCCGTCGGCGAGCCAGTCGGGCGCGTAGCTCTTGAGCGCGCTTGCGCCTTGCAGCATCGACCGGCGCGAAACGCCTGCGCCTCGAGGCGGAGTTCTTTTCGTCATGACTGTCTCCCTCTTCTGATCATGGGTCATGCGGTTTGGGCGAGCCGATGCACGTCGCGCTCGGCCCAG
>JBIOEJ010000028.1:0-50911 GCA_044445965.1 Hyphomicrobiales bacterium | reverse complement strand
CATTGAGAACTTCTTCTGCAGACTGAAACACTTTAGACGCATCGCCACCCGCTACGAAAAAACCGACGAAAGCTTCGCCGCCATGATCTATCTCGCTAGCTCCGTCATCGCATTGAGGTGAATGTCCACAGGCCCTAGGGCGTCTTAGAAAGAAGCGTTGATCCTAACAGGTTTTTCACGGTCGCACCCCCGATCAACACGACAACCGAGCTATGCGCGAAGTTGGATCGAGCGGCTGGCGAGGGTCGATCGGCGACGAGGATCAATGACGACGCCCTCGATCGCACAATTACGCTCGGAGCCTGGTCACATGCCCCATCTTGCGGCCGGGCGCCGCGACATCCTTGCCGTAGAGGTGGAGATGCGCGCCTTCCTCGGCGATGAGGCGCGGCCAATCCTGGGCTTGGCGTCCAATCAGGTTCTCCATCTCGATGCGCGCGGCGCGCCGGCGCGTCGGCCCGAGCGGCCAGCCGCAGATCGCCCGCACATGCTGGGCGAATTGCGAGGTAGCCGCGCCTTCGATCGTCCAATGGCCCGTATTGTGGACGCGCGGAGCGATCTCGTTGACGAGCAGCGTCTCGCGCCCGTTCGCGTCGCAGACGAACAGCTCGACCGCGAAGACGCCGACCACCTCCAAGGCTTCGGCCGTGCGTCTGGCGATCTCGATCGCTTGCGCCGCCGTCCTCTTGGCGACCTTGGCCGGCACGGTGGTGCGTGAAAGGATATGCTCGCAATGCTCGTTCTCGCAGAGATCGAAGGCGGCAAAGGCGCCGTCCGCGCCGCGCGCCGCGACGACCGAGACCTCGCGCCGAAAGGCAACGAAGCCCTCGAGAATGGCGGGCGCCTCGCCGATGGCGTGCCAGGCGGCGCGAAGGTCGGACCCCGGCTCGATGCGCGCCTGGCCTTTGCCGTCATAGCCGAAGCGACGTGTCTTCAGCACGCATCGCGGGCCGATCCTGTCGACCGCGCTTTTCAGATCGGCCAAAGCGTCGATGCGCGCGAAAGGGGCGGTCGCAATGCCCCGCTCGGCGAAGAAGGACTTCTCCAGCCAGCGGTCCTGCGCCACGGCGAGGAGGCGCCCGCCCGGCCGCACCGGCTTGAGCCTCGAGAGATACGCGACCGTCTCGGCCGGCACATTCTCGAACTCGTAGGTGATGGCGTCGACGCGTGCCGCGAAGGCCGAAAGCCGCGCCTCGTCGCCATAGGCGCCGGCCATATGCTGGTTCGTCACTTGCGCCGCCGGACCCGAGATTTCAGGCTCGTAGACGACGGTCCTTAGTCCGAAATCCGCCGCCGCGAGCACGATCATGCGTCCGAGCTGTCCTCCGCCCAGGATGCCGATCGTCGCGCCGGGCGCGAGTGGCCCGGCCGCATCGCCAATCGTCATGCCTTGTCGCTCGGACGCTCGGCGACGGCTTGCGCCCGCTCGAGGCGCCAGGCGGCAAGGCGCCGATCGAGCCGCGCATCGGAAAGCGCCAGGATCGTGGCGGCGAGCAAGGCGGCGTTGACGGCGCCCGGTCTGCCGATCGCCAGCGTGCCGACCGGCACGCCGGCGGGCATCTGCACGATCGAATAGAGGCTGTCGATCCCCGACAGCGCCTTGGATTCCACCGGCACGCCAAGCACCGGGAGCGTGGTCAGCGCCGCCACCATGCCTGGCAGATGCGCCGCCCCGCCGGCGCCCGCGATGATCACCTTGAAGCCCGCTTTCCTCGCCGACTTCGCGAACGCATAGAGCCGCTCCGGGGTGCGGTGCGCCGAGACGATACGGGCCTCATGGGCGACGCCGAGCGCGTCGAGCGTCTCGGCCGCATGGCGCATGGTTTCCCAATCCGACTGGCTGCCCATGATGATGGCGACGCGGAAGGGGGGCTTGGCCATCGCTCGAGCGCTTCAGGCGATGATGTCGGGAGTGAGCGAATCGCTGATCTGGCCGATGCGGTCGCGCAGCGCCAGCTTGCGCTTCTTCAATCGCGCGAGCTGCAGCTGATCATGGACGGAAGAGCGCTGCAAGGCTTCGATCGCCACGTCGAGGTCGCGGTGCTCTTGCCGCAGCCGCGCCAACTCGCCCTCGAGCTGTTCCCGATCGGCTCCGCTCGCGCCCTCAGCCATCCTTTCGCCCGCCTCCTTTGCGTCCACCCCGACTATGACGCGGCTCGGCCCGGCCTTCAAGGCGCGGTTGCAGCGTGATCCCAGGAAACCGCAGCGCAGTTTTGCCAAGATCCGGCCTGAAAACAATGAGGTAGGACGGAGCGCCGATTCGTTCGGCTCGAACCGCAATATGGTTAATGCAGTGGATGAGTGCGTCCGAGGAGCGATCGCCTCTTCCCTCGGGCCGGAACCTGTGTCAGTTTCAATGGTTGGGTAGACATGGAGGCGCCTATGACAGCCACACCCCATCTCGACCGAATCGAACGCAAGTATCAGTCCCTGAAGGATCGGATATCCCAGGCGAGGCAGCATCCCAGCATCGACGATCTGGAGCTCGCCGAATTGAAACGCCGGAAATTGCAGTTGAAGGACGAGTTGGAGAGGTTGCGTCACAGCGAGCCGCAAGGACCGAGCTGATCTTGGTTCGGGAAAAGCTTTAGCCTTCGCTGGCCGTGATCGCGCCGAGCGCGGCCTGCGCGGCCGCGAGGCGCGCGATCGGCAGGCGATAGGGGGAGCAGGAGACGTAGTCGAGCCCCGCCCGCTCGCAAAAGGCGACTGAGGCGGGATCGCCTCCGTGTTCGCCGCAAATGCCGAGCTTGATGCCGGGGCGCGTCTTGCGCCCGCGCTCGACGGCGAGCATCACGAGCTCGCCCACTCCCTCCTGATCGAGCGTCACGAACGGATCGGCGGCGAGGATTCCCTTGGCTGTATAGGCGCCCAGGAACGATGCCGCGTCGTCGCGCGAGATGCCGAGCGTCGTTTGCGTGAGGTCGTTCGTCCCGAAGGAGAAGAACTCCGCGCTCACGGCGATCTCGCCGGCGCGCAGCGCGGCGCGCGGCAGCTCGATCATGGTGCCGACATCATAGGATAGTTCCGTGCGCTTCTCGGCTCCCACCGCCTTGGCCATGGCGTCGATGCGTCCCTTGACCAGATCGAACTCGGCTTTCGTCATGACGAGCGGCACCATGACCTCCGGCCTGACCGGTGCGCCGGTCTTGGCGGCCGCCTCGACCGCCGCCTCGAAAATGGCGCGGGCCTGCATCTCGGCGATCTCCGGGTAGGCGATGGCGAGGCGGCAGCCCCGGAAGCCGAGCATCGGATTGACCTCGTGCAGCTCCTGGGCGCGACGCCGCAATTTTTCGGTCGAGGCGCCGAGCGCGGCCGCCACCTCCTCCATCTCCGCCTCCGTATGGGGCAGGAACTCGTGCAGCGGCGGGTCGAGGAGCCTGATCGTCACCGGCAGCCCCGACATGATGGTGAACAGCTCGACGAAATCTCCGCGCTGCATCGGCAAGAGCTTGGCGAGCGCGTTGCGGCGGCCCTTCTCGTCATCGGCGAGGATCATCTCGCGCACCGCGACGATCCGCCCCTCGTCGAAGAACATATGCTCGGTGCGGCACAGTCCGATCCCCTCGGCGCCGAAGCGCCGCGCCGTCTCGGCGTCGAGCGGCGTATCGGCATTGGCCCTCACCTTGAGGCGGCGCATCTCGTCCGCCCAGCCCATCAGCAGGGCGAAATCGCCCGACAATTCAGGCTCGAGCATCGCCACTCGGCCCTCGAGCACCTGCCCGGTCGAGCCGTCGATGGTGATGACGTCGCCGACCTTCAAGGTGACCCTGCCGGCGCTCACCGTGCCCTTCGCCTGGTCGATGCGCAGCGCCCCGAAGCCCGAGACGCAGGGCTTGCCCATGCCGCGGGCCACGACGGCCGCATGGCTGGTCATGCCGCCGCGCGCCGTCAGTATGCCTTCGGCCGCGTGCATGCCGTGAATGTCCTCGGGGCTCGTCTCGACGCGCACCAGGATCACCTTGCGGCCGGCGGCCTTCGCCTTCTCGGCCTCATCCGAGTTCAGCACGATCTCGCCCGCAGCGGCCCCGGGCGAGGCCGGAAGCCCGCTGCCGATCAGCTGGCGCTCGGCCTTCGGGTCGATGGTCGGGTGCAGCAGCTGGTCGAGCGACAGGGGATCGATGCGCCGTACGGCATCACGGCGCGAGATCAGCCCCTCATTCGCGAGGTCGGCGGCGATCTTCAAGGCGGCCTTGGTGGTGCGCTTGCCGGTGCGCGTCTGCAGCATCCACAGCTTGCCGCGCTCGATCGTGAACTCCATGTCCTGCATGTCGCGGTAATGCTTTTCCAGCACCTGGCTGATGCGCTGGAACTCGGCGAAGGGCGCCGGCATGGCAGTTTCCATCGACGGCTTGTCGGATTTGGCCTCCTTGCGGGCGGCTTCCGTGATATTCTGCGGCGTGCGGATGCCGGCGACCACGTCCTCGCCCTGGGCATTGATCAGGAACTCGCCATAGAGTTCCGCCGCCCCCGTCGAGGGGCTGCGGGTGAAGGCGACGCCGGTCGCCGAGCTCTCGCCCATGTTGCCGAACACCATCGCCTGGACGTTGACGGCCGTGCCCCAGCTCGCGGGGATGGCGTGCAGCTCGCGGTATTTGATGGCGCGCGCATTCATCCAGGAGCCGAAGACAGCGCCGATCGCGCCCCAAAGCTGCTCGCGCGGATCCTGCGGAAAGGGCTTGCCGGTCTCGCGTTTGATCAGCGCCAGATATCTCCTGGCGAGCCCTTTCCAGTCATCGGCCGAAAAATCGGTATCCTGGGCGTAGCCGCGGCGCCCCTTCACCTCCTCGAGCGCATCCTCGAAGAGATGATGCTCGATGCCGAGCACCACGGCCGAGTACATCTGGATGAAGCGACGGTAGCTGTCATAGGCGAAGCGGGCATCGCCAGCTTCCGCAGCCAGCGCCTCGACCGCGCTGTCGTTCAGCCCAAGATTGAGGATGGTGTCCATCATGCCGGGCATCGAGGCCCGCGCGCCCGAGCGCACCGAAACGAGCAGCGGGCGCCTGGCATCCCCGAAACTGCGGCCCGTCAGGCGGCCGACCGCAGCGAGGGCGGCGGCGACCTCAGGCCCAAGGTCCGCCGGATAGCTGCGTCCATGTTCGTAGAAATAGGTGCAGACTTCGGTCGTGACCGTGAATCCGGGGGGCACGGGCAAGCCGAGATTCGACATCTCGGCGAGGTTTGCGCCTTTGCCGCCGAGGAGGTCGCGCATATTCGCCTCCCCCTCAGCCTTGCCGTCGCCGAAGCCGTAGACCCATTTCGTCATGAAGCACCGTTGGTGGAGCATTTTCCGGCGGAGCCTGTCCCCGCGGAGGCGGGGATGGTCTCCGTTCGCCGAAGAGAATGCGGCAAGAGAACACTATCAAGGCATCGCAGCGGATGCAGCGCCGGAGTTCTGCCGCTTATGCTGGCTTTTTTCAATGGCGCGCCTCCTTTCCCGTGATGCGCCGATCGCCATCCTGATGTTAGATTAGCCTCATGCGCATCGCGGTCCTCGCCGATATCCATGGCAACTTCCTGGCGCTCGAGGCCGTCTTGCTCGATCTCGAACGCCGTCGCCCCGATCTGATCGTCGATCTCGGCGATTGCGCCTCTGGTCCGCTATGGCCGCGCGAGACCATGGAGAGGCTCACCCGGCTCGGAGCGGCCACGGTGCGCGGCAACCATGACCGGCAGCTCGCCACTCTCGAGGCCGAGCAAATGGGCCCGTCCGACCGCTATGCCCATGGCGAATTGACGAAGGCGCAACGCGCCATGCTCGGCGCGCTCCCCTCGACGCGGCTTGTCGCCGAGGGCGTCCTCGCCAGCCATGCGACGCCGGCGAGCGACCAGCTCTATCTGATCGAGGAGATCGAGCGCGGCCGGCTGGTACGGGACCGGCCGGAGGCCATCTCGTGCCGCTTGGGGGCGGTCGACGCCAGGATCGTGCTCTGCGGCCACAGCCATCGCGCCGATCTCGTCCAGCTCCCCGGCGGGCCCTTGGTCCTGAACCCCGGTAGCGTCGGCTGCCCTGCCTATGACGATCCGGGCGAGCCGGCGCATGTGTCGGAAGCGGGCACGCCGCAGGCGCGCTACGCCATGATCCAGCTCGGTCCCGGCGCGGAGGCGGCGGTCGAGCTCTTCGCGGTCGCCTATGCGCATGAGGAGGCCGCCCGCCGTGCCGAGGCCAATGGCCGCTCCGAATGGGCCTATGCCTTGCGCACCGGGTTCATTCCCCAGACGCCCTGACCCTGGCGGTGCCCGTTCTCCCGTTGCGAGACCTTGGCGGGAAAGCGACCTCCACCTCATTCTTCCCCCTTTTAGGGGGAGGATGGGCGCGGACTCGCAAGCGTTCGCCGATATCGACGAGCCCAAGGTCGAGTGCACCTCTTCTCCCTCCTCTCGCAAAAGGGAGGGCTGGGGCGAGGATCAATCCGCAAAGGTCCCGCGAACGGGAGGGGGCGGCTTCCCTCAAGCGCCGCCGATGAACTTGTTGTGCTCCCAGACGCTCCTCAGTTTCGGCAGCTTCAACCCCTCGTCGGCGACGCGATCGAGCTTCGGGCAGTTCGTCACGAACCAGCTCTTGCCGGGGCGCCAATGCACCATGACGGTGACGTAGATATCGAGCGCCGTGAAGCCGCCGAGCATCCAAGGGGCAGGATCGACCGCCGCCTCGAGCTGCGACCAAGCCTTGACCTTTACGGCATCGGTCGCGGCGCGCAGCTCGTCTTGCGCGGCCTTCGAGGACACGTAGCGCGACGGATCATCGCCATAGGTGAAGGTCGGATAGACGGCAGCGACGATGAAGACGAGCCAGCGCAGGAACGCCGTGCGACGCGCGCCCGGCATCAAGGGTACGAGGCCGGTATGCGGGACGAGATCGGCGAGATAGAGCATGATGGCGGCGCTCTCGGTCATGGTCTCGCCGCCCGGCAGGATGAGCGTCGGGACCTCGCCGAGCGGGTTGAGCCGGGTCAGCCTCTCGCGCGCCGCCTTGCCGCCCTTCATATCGATGGCCTCGAAGGCGAAGGGGAGGTCGCAGAGCGTCAGCGCCGCCTCGACCAGCGCCGAGCCCCAGCCCGGGCAGCCGAGAAGCGTGTAGCTGCCCGCGCTCATTTCTTGAACACGTAGATGTAGACCTCGAGATCCGCATTCGACGAATCGGCGACGTCGTTGAGGTACTCCTCGAGGAAGGCGTCGTTCACCTCGATCCCCTTGGCGTCGAGGTCGACGGTGATCGCCTCATAGGTGCCGTCGATATCGTCATAGGCGCCGTGATGGGTGAAGCGGACCGCGGGGCCTGACGGCGTCGTCCCCAACTTGACCTCGGACGGCAGCGAGGGCTGCGCGCCGGGCGGTTCGATCGGATAGCCGATCTCGTAGTTGAACTTGTCGTCGGCGGTCTTGACGAAGCGCGTCAGCGGCCGCCCGGCGATCTTGACGCCGGCGGCGTCGAGCGCGTCCTTCACCTTCTTTTGTGCTTCGCGAATAGTCGTGAGGGCATCGTCCCAGCTTGCCTCACCCTCGACGAACGCCTCGGCCTTCGGCGCGATCATGAGCTCGTCCGGCGTCCCCGGATCGGCAGGCGGCGGCCCGAGCGTGGCATTGGCGGCGGCGGCGCTCTGCTGCAGTGCCGGAGAGGCCGGGGCAGGTGCCGGCGCTGGAGCCTGCGCTTGCGGTGCCGCGGGCGCAGGTTGCGGCGTAGACGGCGCCTCCGACGGAGCGGCGGGGGCGCCGCTGGGCGGCGGCAATGGGCCGCTCTGGACCTCGCCGGGTTTCGGCGCGGTCTGCGCCAGAACCTGACCCGCACCGGCTAAGCAAAGGGCGCCGGTCACCAGGAGCGCCAGCCCGAACGCGATGAAGCGGAGATGGTGGCGCGACGTTGTCATGAGATTGCGCATGCTGAACCTCGATCATCGCCCCGCAGCCGAACGACCGGCGTGGACGCCGACTTCACGCGGCCTCGCCGAGAAAGTCCCCCGCATCGATCAATCGATGAGGGTCCGACGACTCAAAGCCAATCCCTATGCTATATAGCGCGCCGATGACAGCGTTTCGACGCAAGGTTGCCATGACGGCTGGCCTTGCGGGAACGCCAGGCGAAATCCATTTGGAAGCGGCGCCCGGTCGAGGAAAACGGGGCATGAGAACCTCGAAATGAACCCGGCGCCTTCGAGTAATTGCATGAGCGGCCTTGCGAACCACCCCTTTCTCAAGATGAACGGCCTCGGCAACGAGATCGTCGTCCTGGATCTGCGCGGTTCGCACGATCTCGTGACGGCGGACGAGGCGCGCGCCATCGCGGCGGCGCCGTCGTCGCATTTCGACCAGTTGATGGCGCTGCACGATGCCGTCACGCCCGGCGCAGACGCCTTCATGCGCATCTACAACACCGACGGCTCGGAGGCGCAAGCCTGCGGCAACGGCACGCGCTGCGTCGCCTGGGCGATGCTGCGGGGCGATGCACGCCGCTCGCTGCTGCTCGAGACCAAGGCCGGACTCGTGGCTTGCGAGCGCCTGGACGAATGGAGCTTCACCGTCGACATGGGCGCTCCCCGCTTCGGCTGGGACGAGATTCCGCTCGCCGAAGCATTCGCCGATACGCGCGGCATCGAGCTGCAGATCGGGCCGATCGACGCGCCGGTCCTGCATACGCCCTCCGCGGTGAACATGGGCAATCCGCACGCCATCTTCTGGGTCGCGGACGTCGAGGCCTATGACCTCTCGCGGATCGGCCCTCTGCTCGAAAGCCATCCCATCTTTCCCGAGCGCGCCAATATCTCGATCGCGCAAGTGAGGGACCGCCGCCATATCAGGCTCAGAGTCTGGGAGCGCGGCGCAGGGCTGACGCGCGCCTGCGGCTCCGCCGCCTGCGCGGCCGCGGTCGCGGCGCACCGCCTCGGCCTCGCGGACCGGAGCGTGACGGTAACGCTCCCGGGCGGCGATCTTCTGATCGAATGGCGCGAGAGCGACGGCCACGTGCTGATGACCGGGCCGGTCGAGCTCGAGCATGAGGGCAGGCTGGCCGCGGCGCTTTTCGCCGCCCCTGAGCCTGCCGGCGCGTCATGAGCGCCGATATCCTCACCTTCGGCTGCCGCCTCAACGCCTTCGAATCGGAGGCGATGCGACGCATGGCGGCGGATGCCGGCCTCGACGATGTGATCATCGTCAACACTTGCGCGGTGACGGCCGAGGCCGAGCGCCAGGCGCGCCAAGCCATCCGCAAGGCGGGGCGCGAGCGCCCCGGGGCGCGGCTCGTGGTCACCGGCTGCGCGGCCCAGATCGACCCTGCCGCCTTCGCGGCCATGCCCGAGGTCTCGCAGGTGATCGGCAATGCCGACAAGATGCGTCCCGGCATCTGGGGCGCGCTCGCGGCTTCGCCCATCACCGTCCCCGATTTCGGCGTCTCGGCGAGCGAGAAGCTCAAGGTCTCGGACATCATGGCGGTGAAGGAGACCGCGAGCCATCTGATCGACGGTTTCGACGGGCGCGCCCGCGCCTTCGTGCAGGTGCAGAACGGCTGCGACCATCGCTGCACCTTTTGCGTCATCCCCTACGGGCGGGGCAATTCGCGCTCGGTGCCGATGGGGGAGGTCGTGGCGCAGGTCAGGCGCCTAGTCGAGAACGGCACGGCAGAGGCGGTGCTGACGGGCGTCGATCTCACCTCCTACGGCAAGGATCTCCCCGGCTCGCCGACGCTGGGCGCGCTCGTCAAGGCGATCTTGCGCCACGTGCCCGAGCTGCCGCGGCTGCGCATCTCCTCCATCGACCAGGTCGAGGCCGACAAGGATTTGCTCGATGCGGTCGCAGATAGCGACAGGCTGATGCCGCATCTGCATCTTTCGCTGCAGGCCGGCGACGACATGATCTTGAAGCGCATGAAGCGGCGGCACCGGCGCGTCGACGCCATCCGGTTCTGCGATGAGGTGCGGCGGCTGCGTCCCGACATCGTGTTCGGCGCCGACATCATCGCCGGCTTTCCGACCGAGACCGAGGAGATGTTCGAGCGTTCGCTCTCGATCATCGATGAATGCGGGCTGACCTATCTGCATGTCTTCCCCTTCTCGGCCCGCCCCGGGACGCCCGCCGCCAGAATGCCGGCCTTGCCCCGCGCCTTGGTAAAGGGGCGCGCGAGGCGGCTTCGTGCCCGGGGTGAGGCGGCCTATCGCTCCCATCTTGCGAACGAGGCGCGTGGCGGCGCGAAGCGGCTCGCCCTGATGGAGAGCGAGACCTTGGGGCGGACCGGTCAGTTCACGCCCATTTTGTGCAGGGCGCGGAGGCAGCCCGGCGAGATCGTCGAGCTAGCGGTCGTCGGCGAGGACGGCCGCACGCTGCTGGCGGCGTGAGCGCCGGCGCGGCCGGACGCTTTCGTGCGGGTGTCATTTGGAGCCGCCATAAAACCGAACGGAGCCTGCGACATTCTGCGACGCGCATGTCTCTTGCTGCGGTGCACAATGTTCGGCATGCTCGGGGGTAACCAAGGATCGATGACATGGCTGCCAGGATGAATGCCAACACGGCCGGCAAGCAGAGGCCGAAGATGCGCCCGCCCTTCAAGGTGCGCCACGAGCCCCCGACACTCGAGGAGGCGATTTATGCGGCTCAAGGCCTCACCACCGATGTCGAGCAGCAGGTCGAGATCGCCGCCGACCTCATGAGCCTGCCCTCGGACGAGGTGCGCCCGCACGTGCTCAAGGCGGTCTCGAAGCCGAGCCAGAGCAATCACGTCTTCGTTGCGGCGCGCTCAGGGCTGCAACGCGCCGTCGTCATCGAGACGACCGGGCGCCCGCGCAACCGGGCCTCCACCGATACGGGGGGCCGCGTCGCGGGCCGGGCCGGCTTGCGGCCCGCTGGCCAATACGAGCCGCCCCGCTCGCGTTTTCCGTCCTGATCGAAGAAGGCCGGCGCCCACCTCTCCCCTCGTGGGAGAGGTGAAGCCGCCCTATCCCCCCTTCGGGCGATCCTGGAGCAAATCAGGCCGCCGCTCCTGCGTCAGGCGCTCGGCCTCCTCGCGCCGCCAGGCCGCGATCCTGGCGTGATCGCCCGACAGGAGCACTTCGGGAATCACGCGGCCTTCCCATTCGCGCGGGCGGGTGAAGTGCGGATACTCCAACAGGCCGGCCTCGAAGCTCTCCTCCGCTCCCGATCGCTCCTCTCCCATCACGCCCGGCAGCAGCCGGACGCAGGCCTCGATGAGCGCCATGGCGGCGATCTCCCCTCCCGCGAGCACGATGTCGCCGAGCGAGACCTCGGTCAGTCGCCGCGCCGCGATGACGCGCTCGTCGATGCCCTCGAAGCGCCCGCACAGGATGGCGATGCCGGGGCCGGCGGCGAGCTCGCGGATGAAGGCTTGCGTCGCGGGTTTGCCGCGCGGGCTCATGACGAGGCGCGGTCGCGCATCGGGCTCGCGCCAAGCGGCATCTATCGCCGCCGCCGCGACGTCGCAGCGGATCACCATGCCAGGCCCTCCGCCAGCCGGAGTGTCGTCGACACGCCGGTGCCGGCCGATGCCGTGCTCGCGGATATTCGTCGTCTCGAGCGACCAGATGCCTCCCCCCATGGCATCGCCCGCGAGCGAATGGCCGAGCGGTCCCGGAAACATCTCCGGATAGAGCGTCAGGACCGAGGCGCGCCAGCTCATGCGATAAGCCTCATCCGGGCGGCAGCACGCCCTCCTTCAGCCGCATCACGCTGAGCGCCAGCGCTTGCGCGCAGGGCACCATGCTGGCGATCTCGAGGAACTCGTCTTGCGTATGCGCCTTGCCGCCGACCGGCCCGACCGAGCACAAGGTCGGGCAGCCTTGCGCGGCCGTATAGCCGGAATCGGCACAGCCCCCGGTGAATTCGGCGCTGACCGAGAACCCGGCATCGGAGGCCGCCGCATGATAGAGCTCGAACAAGGCCTTCGCCTCCGGCGTCTGCTCGAGCGGCAGGAATTCGCCCTTGATCGTATAGGTCGAGACGGCGCCCGGCACCGAGCAGGTCTCGGCGATCTTGGCGATGGCGGCGACCGCGTCGTCGCGGTCCTTCCGCTTCACATAGCGCAGATCGATCTCGCACCAGGCGCTGGGTGCCACCGTGTTCACCGTCTGGCCGCCGCCGATCAGGCCGATATTCACCGTGGTGCCGCGTTTAAGATCCGTCAGCTTGTGGAGTTCCGGGATTTTCCGCGCCAGCTCCTCGATCGCCGAGATGCCCTGCTCGAAATTCGCTCCGGAATGGGCCGCCTTGCCGGTGACCTCGCAGCGCTGGAACACCCCGCCCTTGCGACCGCTGGTGATCTTGTGGCCGACGCGGCTCGGCTCGGCGTTGAACACGGCGCGCGCGCCGCGCGCCTCAGCCTCGATCACCGGGCGCGAGCTCGGCGAGGCGATCTCCTCGTCGCTGGTGATAAGCGCCACGACCGGCTCCGGATGCCCGCCGAAGCGCTTCAGCGCCGCGAGCACGAAGGCGTTCATGACGAGCCCAGCCTTCATGTCGCAGACGCCGGGCCCATAGCCGCGCCCGTCCTCGATGCGGAAGGGCCGCCGCACGGGCTCGCCCTTGGGGAACACCGTGTCGCGATGCCCCATCAGGACGATGGGGCGCCGGTCATTGCTGTGCGGATGGTCGAGCATCGCCCTGATCTGGTCGCCGTAGCGGGGCTGAGGAATGGTCTCGAGCGCCAGGCCCTGCGCCGTGAAATAGCGCTTCAGCACCTCGCCCGCCGCGTCGACGCCGGCCTTGTCGTAGCTGCCCGAATCGGTGTTCACCAGCTCAGCCAAGAGCTTGACCATGGCGCCGCCTTGCGCGGCGAGCCAGTCCTTCACCTGCCGCTCGTTCTCAGTCGTGCCGTTACGCATCCGGGCCTTCCTCTTCCTTCGCCTCGTGCGGTTTGCCGCGCGAGAGACCTTTGCATAACATCCACGCTCGGTCATCCCGGACGCGGCTTGCCCCGGTCCGAAACGGAACGGAGCGCCTCCTACGCCGCCCTTCCGAATTTCCCGTCCAAATAGCGCAGATATGGCCCGGCCTCGAGCGCCCGGCCGGTCGCCCGCGTCAAGAGCTCGTCGCGGCTGAAGCGCTTGCCGTGCCGCCAGACATTCTCCTTGAGCCAGACGCGCAAGGGAGCCGTGTCGCCCTTCTCCAGCGCCGGCGCGACGCCATCGCCCTTCGTGTTCGCCTCCTCGAAAAGCTGCGCCGCCATGACGTTGCCGAGCGTATAGGTGCAGAATGACCCCATCGCGCCCGAGGACCAATGGATGTCCTGCAGGCAGCCCTCGCGGTCATTCGGCACGGCGACATCGAGATGGCGCTTCATGGCCTCGTTCCAGGCGCCGGGGATGTCCGAGACCTTGATGTCCCCCGTCATCAAGGCAGCCTCGAACTCGACGCGCAGCATGATGTGAAAATCATAGGTCAGCTCGTCCGCTTCCGTGCGTATGAGGCCGGTCGATACCGTGTTCACCGCCTTGTGGAAGGCGCCGGCATCGACCCCGTCGAGACCGCCGAGCGCCGCTTTCACTCGCCCGAAATGCGCGCGCCAAAAGGCTCGGCTGCGGCCGACATGGTTCTCCTGTAGCCGCGATTGCGACTCATGCGTCCCGAGGCTCGCGCCGCCTCCCGAGTAAAGGCTCATCAAGTCGGTCGTCAGCGCCGTGCGGGTGAAGGTCGGATCGACATTCTGCTCGTAAAGCCCGTGGCCGGTCTCATGCATGGCGCCGAACAGCGAATTAGCGAAGCTGCGCTCCCCGAGCCGCATGGTGATGCGCACATCCTCGCGCGTGAAGGAAATGGCGAAGGGGTGCACCGTCTTGTCGAGCCGGCCACGGTCGTAATCATAACCTAGCGTCTCGGAAAGCAGCCTCCCGGCGGCATGAACCTTGGTCTCGGGAAAGACTTCATCGAGGAAATCCCGACGCGGGCGTGGGCGACCCAGTGCCCGGTCGAGGATCGGCTTGATGCCGCCCTTCAGCTCCGCGAAGAGGCGGTTCAGCTCCGCGAGCGTGGCGCCCGGCTCGTAGAGGCCGAGGAGGACGTCGTAAGGGTGCTGGTTCCAACCGATGGCATCGGCATAGTCGCGCGTCACCGACACGATCTCGGCAAGCGCCGGCGCAAAGGCCTGGAAGTCACAGTCCGTGCGAGCCTGAAACCAGATCTGCGTGCCGATGGCGCGCGCCTTCGC
The DNA here is from genome assembly GCA_044445965.1 of Hyphomicrobiales bacterium. GTDB lineage: Bacteria > Pseudomonadota > Alphaproteobacteria > Rhizobiales > Beijerinckiaceae > GAS188. Next base: position 36,768 of record JBIOEJ010000028.1, on the reverse strand, counting down.
CTTGCGCTCGATCAATTCGGCCGGGATGCGCCGGTGAAGCGCGATGGCGCGCTCGACGCGTTCGGCGGCACGCCGCCACGGATCGTTCTCGGGCGCGCCTTCGACCTCGCGTAACGCGCCGTCGAGGGCGCGGCGCGTCTCGCCGGACATCAGCATGTCGCGCGCCACGAGAGCCAGCGTCGCGAGCTGGCCGGCGCGGGTCGCGGCGCCGCCCTTGGGCAGCATGGTGCGGCTGTCCCAGACCAGCACCGAGGAGGCGCAGAGCACATCGTTGATCTTGCCGATCGCGGCGTTCAGAGCGGAAACCGTCATGGAGGCACCTGGTTGAACGGGCCTTTGAATCGATCTTGGCTGACTAATTTTTGGGCAGAAAGTCATCGGCGACTATCACAAAGTCGCAAGCCGCAGAACGGCAGCAGCGTCAAGGCCGCCGCTCGGTGGACAGCCTAGCAAAGACGCATTACTCCTTGCGACAACTCGTATGGAAGTAAGAGCGCGCAAGCGCGGGGAAGAGACAACTTGGAGGATACAATGGGATTGACGCGTCGCGGCTTTTCGAGCGCACTCACCGCAACCCTCGCGGCGCCGGCCTTCATCGGCCGCGCCGCCGCCCAGGGCGCGACAACGAAGTTCGGCATGGTCCTGCCGGTGACCGGGCCGGCGGCCGAGCAAGGCCGATACGCGCTCACGGGCGCGAAGCTTGCGATCGACGCGGTCAACAAGGCGGGCGGCGTGCTCGGCAAGCCGATCGAGCTCACCACCGAGGACGATCAGACGACCAATCCCGGCATCGTGCTCGCCTTCTCGAAGCTCGCGGCGCAGAGCGACATCGTCGCCTTTCTCGGCTCGATCCGTTCGACGCAGGTGCATGCCATGGCGCCCGACGTCCTGAAACTCGCAAAGCCGGTCATGTTCGGCGGCACCGATCCGACGCTGACGCATATGGGCAATCCATGGCTGTTCCGCTTCCGGCCGAACGATTCCTATTCCGGCCGCGTCATTGCCGATTACGGGGTCAACACACTCGGCAAGAAGAAATGGGCGATCGTGCACTCGACGGACGCTTTCGGCACGGCAGGCGGCAAGGCGCTTGCCGACGCGCTCGGCAAGGTCGGCGCGACCGTGGCGCTCGACCAGGGCTACGCCAACCAAAGCCAGGACTTCACGCCCGTGGTGCTCGCCATCAAACAATCGGGCGCCGATATACTCGGCTCCTATTTCACCTTCGAGAACGATCTCGGGATTTTCGCCCGGCAATTGCGCCAGCTCGGCGTCGCCATTCCCTATGTCGGCTCCCCCTCGATCGTGAACGTCACCGCCATGAAGCTCGCGGGACCCGCCCTCTACGGGACCTACGGCGTCTCCGATTTTGCCGAGGATTCAAGCGACGCGGCGAAGGCTTTCAGCAAGATCTATCGCGAGGCCGCCAAGGTTGCGCCCGATGTCCAGGCCTCCTGGACCTATGATGCGGTGAACATTCTCTCGGCCGCGATCAACAAGGCCGGCAAGACGGATCCCGCGGCGATCCGCGAGGCGATCCTTGCGACCAAGGGCTTCGCCGGGGCCGAAGGAGTGTACAATTTCGACGCCAACGGCGATGGCTTGCACGGCTACAACATCGTCCGGAACGAGAAGGGCACCATCGTCTTCGACAAGCACATCGATTTCACCGATTGATGGATCTCGCGCTCCAGCTCCTGTTCACCGGGATCGGCATCGGAGCCGTCTACGCCCTTGTGGCGCTCGGCTTCGTGCTGATCTTCCGCGCCACCAACGTGGTGAATTTCGCGCAGGGCGAGTTCTCGATGGTGGGGGCCTTCCTGATGGTCGTCTTCGCGGTCGATCTCGGCTGGCCCTATTGGCTGTCCCTGCTGGCTTCGCTCGCGGGAATGGCGCTGCTGGGCGTCGTGTTCAACCTCGGCGTCTACTACCCCTTGCGTCACCGTAGTTTCCTGCCGGTCATAATCGCGACCATCGGCGCCTCGATCTTCCTGGCGAACACGGTGCTGGCGCTCTACGGACCGCAGCCGCAGGTGCTGCAGGGCTGGTTCGACACGCCCGGCATCCAGCTCGGCCCCGTCTATCTCGATAGCCAATACCTCCTGATCATCGCGGTCACCATCGTGCTCGTCGTCTTCCAATACTGGTTCTTCGAGCACACGCTGATCGGCAAGAAGCTGCAGGCGACTTCGCAGGACAAAGAGATGGCCGCGCTTCTCGGCATCCCGGTCTCGGGGATGATCATGCTGACCTTCGTCTATTCGGCGCTGCTCGGGGGCATTGCGGGCATCCTGGTCGCACCCGTCCTGTTCGTGTCGATCCAGATGGGAGCGACGATCGCCTTGAAGGCCTTTGCGGCGACGATCATCGGCGGCTTCGGCGACGTCGCGGGCGCGATCATCGGCGGGCTCGCGCTCGGCGTCATCGAGACTTTCGGCGCCGCCTATGTCTCGGTACCCTACAAGGACGGCTTCGCCTTCCTGGTGCTCGTGGCCTTTCTGATCTTCCGCCCGCAAGGCATCTTCGGTGAACGCGTGGCGGAAAAGGCATGAGTGCCGCGGCCGAGACGGCAAGACCCGCGGCGCCGCGCGCCATTCCCGCGAGCCTCGCCTATCTGGCATTCGTGGCCGCAACGACCGTCGCGGCATCGCTGGCGCCCTTCGACGACTACATTCTGCATATCCTGGTCGAGACCACGACCTATGCGATCGCCGTATTCGGGCTCACCGTAGTGCTTGGCCTGTGCGGCCAGATCAACCTCGCCCAAGCCGCCTTCTTCGGCTTCGGGGCCTATGCGGTCGCGCTCGGCACCACGGATCTGCAGATCGGCTTCTGGCCCGCGCTGGCGCTGGGAGCCGCCGTCGCGCTCGTCATGGGCGTATTCCTCGGCATGTCGACATTGCGGCTCGGCGGGCACTACCTCGCCATGGTAACGATCAGCTTCCAGCAGATCGTGACCCTGGTCATGGTCAACTGGATTTCCCTGACGCATGGGCCGGACGGCGTCGGCAATATTGCGCGACCTTCGCTCTTCGCCTCCGCGCATGGTTATCTCGGCCTCTGCGTCGTCGCGCTCGCGCTTATCGGCTATCTCGTCTGGCGCCTGCCGCAGACGCCGCTCGGACGCTCGATGCGCGCCGTGCGCGACAACGAGCTGGCGGCTTCGGTCGCCGGCATCAATGTCTATCGGGCCAAGGTGTCGGCCTTCGCGTTATGCGCGCTGCTCGGCGGCATGGGCGGGGGCCTGTTCGCGGGCGGTTTCTCCTATATCAGCCCCGACCAGTTCTCCTTTGCCGAATCGGTCGTCTTCCTGACCATGGCGCTGCTCGGCGGCGCCGCTTCGCCGATCGGGGCGCTGATCGGCACGGCGCTGCTCATCGTGCTGCCGGAGACGTTGCGCTTCCTGAAGAGCGTGCCAGGGCTCTATCTAGCGATCTACGGCCTCGCCGTGATCCTCATCATGCGCTTCATGCCGGATGGCATCTGGGGCTTCGTGCAAGGCGTCTTGCGCCGCCTGATGCCGCCCAAGCCCTTTGCCGGCGCGGCGCCCGAGCTTGTGCTCGCGCCGGCAAAGGCCACAACGCCCTCGGCGCTCGAGGTCGAAGGGCTCTCCAAGCATTTCGGCGGCCTCAAGGCGGTGGACGGCGTCTCCTTCGCGGTGCGCCGCGGCGGCGTGCATGCGCTGATCGGGCCGAACGGCTCGGGCAAGACGACGATGCTCAATGTACTTTCCGGCATCTACAGCCCGACCGCGGGCCGCATCTTGCTCGACGCACGCGACGTGACCGCGCTGCCCCCGCATGCGCGGACCGCGTCAGGCCTCGGACGCACGTTCCAGAACATCCGCCTGTTCCGTTCCATGACGGCGCTCGAGAATGTGGTCATCGGGGCCGAGCATCCGGGCAATGAGCTGGACGGCGGCCACGCGGCCCTCGTCGATCGCGCCCGCGCGGCGCTTGCCTTCGTCGGCCTCGATGGGCGCGCGCAGAGCCTCGTCACCAGCTTCTCCTATGGCCATCAGCGCTTGATCGAGATCGCACGCGCCCTCGCCGGCAATCCGACGCTGCTGCTCCTCGACGAGCCCGCGGCCGGCTTGAACTCCACCGAAAAGCAGGAGTTGCACGACCTTCTCAGGCGCATTGCCGCGAAGGGACTCACCATCCTCATCATCGACCATGACATGACATTGGTCAGCGATGTCGCCGAACACATCACCGTCTTGAACTTCGGCCGCCGCATCGCCGATGGCGTGGCGGCCGAGGTGCTGCGCAATCCCGATGTGATCGCGGCCTATCTCGGAAGCGAACCCGATGTCCCTCATCGCGCTTGAGGATCTCACGATTCGCTATGGCGAGATCGAGGCCGTGCACGGCATCTCGCTCTCCGTCGAGCCGGGCGAGGTCGTGACCTTGCTCGGCGCGAACGGAGCCGGCAAGTCGACGACGCTGCGCGCCATTTCAGGCCTCATCAAGCCCGCCGCGGGCGACATCCGCTTCGAGGGGCGCTCGATCGCCGGCCTCGGCCCGGAAGCGATCGTCAGGCTCGGCATCGCCCATGTGCCGGAAGGGCGACGCGTGTTCCCGGGATTGACGGCGCGCGAGAACATCATGCTCGGCGCCTCCAACCGCGGCCGCATCGCGCGCAGCAGGCTGTCCTCGGAATCAGACGCGATGTTCGACCTGTTTCCCGACATCAGGCCCTTTGCCGATGCGCTCGGCTGGACGCTATCCGGCGGCCAGCAGCAAATGGTCGCGGTAGCGCGCGGGCTGATGGCTAAGCCGCGGCTGCTCCTGCTCGACGAGCCCTCGCTGGGCTTGGCCCCCGTCATCGTGCAGAAGGTGTTCTCCATCATCGCCGAGATCAGGCGGCGCGGCACCACGGTGCTGCTCGTCGAGCAGAATGCGCGCATGGCGCTCTCGGTCGCCGATCGCGGCTATGTGCTGGAGACCGGCCGCTTGGCGCTGTCGGGCAAGCCCGACGAGCTATGGCGCAACGACGATGTCAGGGCCGCTTATCTCGGCGGGCGCGGCGCGAGAGCTCAAGCAATCTCGTAGACGGCCATCTCGTCGGGAATTCCACGCAGCGCCGCTCGCCTGGGCGTGGCCTTGATCCCGCGGGCTTGCAGCAGGGCGGAGGCTTGCGGGTCGCCGAGGACTTGCCCGGTCACCACGATTGCTCGCGAATCGGCGAGGTTCTGCACGCGCGCAGCGAAATTGACCGTCTGGCCGAAATAGTCCTGCTGGTCGTTGAGGGTCACCGCGAGGCATGGCCCCTCGTGGATGCCCATCTTCAAGAGCAGGTCTTGCAGCTGGCGTTGCTCGCCGAGATCCCTCATCGCATCGCGCATCCGGATGGCCGCAGCAACCGCCCGGTCAGGCTCCGCGAAAGTCGCCATCACCGCGTCGCCGATGGTCTTCACCACGGCGCCTCTCTCCGAGGCGATGATCTCGTTCAATACCCGAAAATGCTCCTTCACGAGATCGAAGGCGACGAGGTCTCCGACCCGCTCATAGAGCTCGGTCGAGCCCTTGAGGTCGCTGAACAGGAACGTCAGACTGGTGATCTTGAGGCGCTGATCAATGGCGAGCGTGTCGGTCCGATAGAGATCGCGGAAGGTCTGGTTGGTGAGGAGGCGCTTGGCGGTCAGGGCCGGCTTGCGCCGCCCCAGCAGTTCGTGGAGTCTTGGACTCGTCACCCAGACCGCCGGCAGCACGCGAAGCTGGGAGCGATTCTCGAGCGCGAGCCGCAGCGGTCCTGGGCGCATCTCGATGCTGGTGGTCGGGGTGCGCACATTGCTGAGGACGAGCGCCAGGTTTTGACGCTCCCCGGTGGGTTCGCCCTTCACGTCGAGGAACTGGGCCGCATGCGTCACCGGGTCGAAGACAATCAGCAATCCGGCCGGCAGTTGCAAGGACAGGATGGCTCTCTCGCCGGGCGGCAACTCGATCAGATCGAGCGTGACCTGGTCGAGGACCTGCTCGTAATCCGTCGGCAGATCCATGCCCGAGCTCCAGAAGATCTGCCGGTAATATTCGACCGCCGCCAGTTCGTCCGGGTTGTGCGCGGCGATCTTGCGCAGCCGCGGGCTCACCATGAAGGTGACCTCGACCATATGGTCGAGCGTCGTCTCATAGGCGGCCGCGCAGAAGGCGCAGCGATACTCCGGCTGGTTGAGCGTCTTCAACGAGGCGTTCGCGTCGAGGGTGCCGCCGCAGCTTTGGCAAATGACGTTCCATGACATTTCGAACAGGCCGAGGCGCGCCGCGTGCAGGAGCGCCCCCACGACGCGCTCCTCGTCGAGCCCTTCCTTGGTCGCGAGGTCGACCGCGTTGACCTTGTTCACGGCATGATCCGGCGCTTCGCGGACGAGGCGCTCGATCGCCGCGACCGCTTCCGCGTCGGACGACTGGCGCAGCACTGAAAAGGGGGCTTCGGCTTCGCTCATGCCCGGAGGCTACCCCAAAGCCAGCGAGGCGGGAACCCCGACCGCCAATGGGCCTCACGGAATCTCGTATATGGACATCTCCTCGACGATCCCCCGCAGGGTCGCGCGCCTCAATGTCGGCTTGAGGCCACTTGTTTCGAGGAGCGCCGAGGCTTGAGGGTTATCCACCACCTGCTCGGTCGCCAGGATCGATCGCGAGGCGGCAAGCCCTTGTACGCGCGCCGCGATATTGACGGTCTGGCCGAAATAGTCCTGGCGCTCGTTGAGCGTGACCGCGAGGCAGGGCCCCTCATGGATGCCCATCTTCAGGATCAGGCTAGGCTGATGTCGTTCCTCTCCTAGGCTTCTCACCGCCTCCCGCATGCGGATCGCCGCGGCGATGGCCCGATCCGGCGTCGCGAACGTGGCCATGACGGCGTCTCCGATCGTCTTGACGACGGCACCCGCCTCCGAAGCGATGATCTCGTGCAGAACGCGGAAATGCTCCTTGACGAGGTCGAAGGCGGCGAGGTCGCCCACGCGCTCATAGAGCTCGGTCGAACCCTTCAGGTCCGTGAACAGGAAGGTGAGGCTGGTGACCTTGAGGCGCTGATCGACCGCGAGCGTATCGGTGCGATAGATGTCGCGGAAGGTCTGATTGGTGAGCAGTCGCTTCGCGGTCAGGTAAGGCTTTCTCCGGCCGAGAAGCTCGTGGAGCTTGTCGCCCGCGATCCATACGGCCGGCAGGACTCGGCTGTCGGTGCGGTTCTCGAGCGACAGGCGCAGAGGGCCGGGCCGCATCTCCGTCTTGCCGGTCGGGGCGCGCACGTTGTTGTAGACGAGCGAAAGGCTTTGACGCTCCCGCGTCGGTTCCCCCTTCACGTCGATGAACTGCGCCGCATGGGTCACCGGATCGAAGACGATCAGGAACGCAGCCGGCAGCTGCAGAGACAGGATCGCCCTCTCCTTGGCCGGCAATTCGACGCCGTCGAGCGTCACTTCCTCGATCAGCTGCTCGAATCCCTCCGGCAGATCCACCCCCGAGCACCAGAATATCTGCCGATAATACTCAGGCGCCGGCAACGCGTTCGGCGAGTGAGCCGCGATCTTGCGGACGCGCGGGCTCACCGTAAACGTGACCTCGACCATGTTGTCGAGCGTCGGCTCGTAGGACACCCCGCATAGCGCGCAGCTATACTCCGAACGATCGAGCGTCTTCAGCGTCGTGCCCGCATCGAGCACGCCGCCGCAGCCGGGGCATAGCACGTTCCACGACATCTCGAACAGGCCGAGCCGCGCGCCATGCAGCAACGCCGCGATGACATGCTCTTCGTCGAGCCCCTCCTTGGCCGCGAGCTCGAGGGCATTGATCCTGTTCAGAGCATGGTCGGGGGCGTCGCGAACCAAACGTTCGATCGTCGCGACTGCGTCCGCATTCGCAGATTGGCGCAAGACTGAAAGCAGGGCTTCAGTTTCGCTCATGGGGCTAACCTACATCGCCTGGTTCGCCGATACCACTACTCGTCCCAGGCCTGGACCAGGGTCTGGCGGGAAATCATTCCATCCCTGAGCTCGAGCATGGACAGGCAGAACACTTTGGTTCCGTCCGGATATGAGCAGGCTTGGGTGAAGGCGAGCCCGTCGCCGTCGGCGATGGTGGTTTCGACCGTGTGCGTCATGGCCCGGCTGCAGATGTCGTCCCAAAACCTGTCGATCGCCGCCCTGCCCTTGATCTCGCGCGGCTTGCTCGGCGGGTTGTTGCGGTCGATGACGCGCACGACGGCGTCATCGGCATAGAAGCTCGCGAGCATGCGTCCGTCGCGGCCTTCGATGGCTTGCTTGATCGATGTACCCGTCACCGGCTTGGTCTTCACGGCCATGATGTCCTCCTGGCGGCAATGTTTGGATTCCGCGTTCACGCTCGCGTTCGGGGCGACCCGAGGCAGCCTCATCTTCGCCGGGCGAAGATGAGGCGTCGCCGCGGGATTGGCTATTGCGACTTGGCGGCCTTCGCCGCCGCGAATCGCAGGACCGTGTCGGTTTCGCGCTTGAAGGCATCAGTATCGACCTGCATGCCGTTGAGCACGGTGCTCCAATGGCGCACGATAGCGGCCATGGCGACCGCCTCCCGGATTTCCTCGTCCGTCGCGCCGTTGAGCTTGGCGGCCGCGGTGTGGAAATAGATGCAGTAATGGCACGGGATCTGCGACGCGACTGCGAGGCCCATGAGCTCCTTGATCTTGCCGTCGAGCTTGGTCTTCGGATTGAGCTGGACCATCTTGAACTCCAGCCAGGCGCCGGCGACTCCAACCTCTGGAAAGAGCTTGAAGAAAGTCGGCACCGAGCCGAGCGTCTGCTCGATCTCGCTGTAGGTTGCCTGCGCGCCATAGTCCTCTGCCGACGCGGGCTGCGCCATGCTGGTCGCGCAGAGCGCGGCGGCAGCCGCGAGTGTCACGATCATTCCGGTGGATTTGCGCATGATGGTCCTCCTATTTCTCGGCGCTCGATCGTTTTCGTGCAGCGCCTGGAGGACATTGGTACCGGACCGTCGCAATTGCCGCTTCGCCCGAACGGCCCATCGCCCGACTGGCCCGTTCGGGCTAGAGTCGTCAGGCTGGGCGCTGGCGCGCGAGCAGCGCGGCGGCGGCTGCGCGTGTCGGCAAGTCGAGCTTCAACAAGATGTTGGCGACGTGGCGCTTCACCGTATGATCGCTCAATCGAAGACGCCGGGCGATCGCCGCATTGCTCAGGCCATCGGCAACGAGCGCGAGAACCTCGCGCTCTCGGAAGCTCAGCAGTCCGAGACTCGATGTCTTCGGCGCGCGCGCAGCGGGCTCGAGGTGCTGCTCGGTGACGACGGCGAGCAAGCGCAGCGGGAGCTCGAGCCCCTCGATCGCTTCTGAGCCGCGCTCGGCAAAATGCAGCCCGGATCCGGCCACCAGATCCGTAACGAGCCCGGATACCAGAACCTCTCCCCTCCCCGCGCGAGCGCAGATTTGTCCGGTCACATGCAGCGCAAGACCCGACACCGCTTCCCTTTCTATTTGGATTTCGCCCACGTGAATTCCGGTGGCGAGATCGAGTCCGAGCAATTCCGCGGCGGCGCGCAGCGCCAAGGCGCAGCGCACGGCGCGGGCCGGCCCATCGAAACGGCCCGCGACTTCCTCGGCCCCTGCGGCAAACGACTGTCCGCCGTGGCGCGCGAAGGCTTCGCTCGCCGCTTCGTGTAGCCGGTCCATGCGCTCATTCCACTGCCGATCGTCAAACCGCGCCGCCACGCGGCCAGATGCCATTGACCGCGCAACCAGCAACGTCGCGAGTACGCGATCGCTGCCCAGGAAGGGGCGTTCGCCGGTGAGAAACTCCTCGATCTCGTCGACCACGCGATCGATGTCGCCCGTCCAGATCGGATGATCACGCCCGGGAAGCTCGACGAAGCGTGCTCCTCTTATTTTCTCCGCCAGATAGCGGCCGCCCGAAAGCTTCACACGCGCGTCGTCGGTCCGGTGAATGATCAGGGTGGGAACGCGGATGCTTGCCAAGACATGGCGCACGTCAATCTGGGCATTCATGCGCGCAAGTGCGATGGCCGCCGTCGGGCTCGCGGAGAGCCGTTCGAACCGCGCCCACCATGCGTGGAAGCGGGCGTCCTCCACTCGTCCGGGCGCAAAACTCTTCAGCGTCGCGCCCGAGCCCCACGAGGTTTCGGCCTCGCGCAAGAAACCGGCCAGCGCTCCCGCCGCCAGCACCCAGGTGTGAAAATGCGCATAGCCGCCATAGAGCACGAGTGCCCGGGTGCGCTCCGGATAGGTGGCGGCGAACAGAATGGACATGGGGGCGCCCTCGGATGCCCCGAGCAGGGCGGCGCGGCCACTGCCCGCGGCGTCCATCACGGCACGCACGTCATCCATGCGGGTTTCCAGGCTCGGGAGACGGCGGGCATCGACGCGATCGCTTAATCCGGTGCCGCGCTTATCCAGCAGGATGAGCCGGGTGAACGTCGCCAACCGCCGCAGAAGGTGGCTGTACCCGGTATCCTCCCAGTGGACTTCGAGGTTCGATATGAAGCCCGGCACAAAAACCAGGTCGAGCGGACCTTGGCCCACCACCTGGTAGGCGATCCGGGCGTCGCCGCTCGTCGCGTATCGCGTCTGGGGCGGTTGCACGAGACCTTCCCGAAATGCGCGCTCGTGCAATCTTAGCACATCCGGCATGGCCCGAATGCCTCAACGGCATCCTGGCACTTCGCTGCGGCCCGTACCCGCTACAGGGGCAGCGATTTGAGCGCCGCCACCGCGCTCATCACGCCGCGGATCTCGGCAAGGCCGCGCAAGCGGCCGATGGCGGGGTAGCCCGGATGGGTCGGCTTGCCCACGTCGTCGAGGAGCTCATGGCCGTGATCGGGTCGGAACGGAATGCGCCAGAGGGGATCGCCGCGATCGCGGCGCCGCTTCTGCTCCTCGAGCAGCACCGAGACCACGGCCACCATGTCGACATCGCCGCCCAGATGATCGGCCTCCATGAAGGAGCCGTCGGGCTCTTTCGCGACATTGCGCAGATGCACGAAGTGGATGCGGTCGGCGAAACGCCTGGCGATCGCCGGCAGATCATTTCCCGCCCTTGCGCCCAGCGAGCCGGTGCACAGCGTGAGGCCGTTGGCCCTGGCTCCATTGAGATCGAAGATCGCCGCGATATCGTCTTGCGTCGAGACGATGCGCGGCAATCCGAGCAGCGCACGCGGCGGATCGTCGGGATGGATCGCCATGCGGATGCCGACCTCTTCGGCGGTCGGGATCACCTCCGCGAGAAAGCGGTCGAGATTCTCCCGCAACCGCGTGGGCGTGACGTCGCGAAAGCGCTCGAGCATGACGCGCAGACCCGGCAGGTCGTAGCGGTCGAAGGCGCCTGGCAGGCCGGCCATGATGCTCGCCAGCAGCCTTTTCCTGGCGCTCTCCGGCGCGGCGCGGAACCAGCTGCGCGCCCGCTCCAGCACGTCGGGGCGATGATCGGCCTCGGCACCTTCCCGTTCGAGCATGTAGCAGTCGAAGGCCGCGAATTCATGCGCATTGAAGCGCAGTGCCCGCCCGCCCCCGGCGAGCGGCGCGCGCAGCTCGGTGCGCGTCCAATCGAGGACCGGCATGAAGTTGTAGCAGATGGTCTTGACGCCTAGGGCCGCGAGGTTGCGCAAGGAGGAGCGGTAATTGTCGAAGAGCGGCGACAAGTCCCCTTCGCCGATCTTGATCGCCTCGGCCACCGGCAAACTCTCGACCACGCTCCAGCGCAGCCCGAGCGAAGGATCGGCACCGATCAGGCCTTGGCGCTCCTCGATGGCGGCTTTCGTCCACACCTCGCCCGCGGGGATCTGATGGAGAGCGGTGACGATGCCGGTCGCGCCGGTCTGCCGCACATCGCTGAGTTTGATCAGGTCCTCGGGCCCCCACCAGCGCCATGTCTGTTCCACGAGATGCACTCCATCGAGCTCGGACGTGTCGATCTATAGCGTGCCGCGGCCGCGAGCCAAAAGTCGAGGCGCCCTCACGCTTGGTCGCGGCTATATGAACCGGACTTGACCGCAGCGCACCTCGGGGCGCAGGAGGGAGAATGGCCTCTCGACCATTCTAAACCTGATCCAATCCGCGCAACGCCAGGTGCGATATGCTATGCATCGAATGGCGCGAACATGGTCCGCGGAATGTTAGATGGTAGGCCCGCCGTAGCCTCGCATTTTTGGGCGTCGTGCTGGCTGCAGGCATCGTGACGCTTGCCTCGGCGAGCGAGCCCATGCTCATGATCGACGTCGGCGGGACGACGCGTCGCTTCACCCGCGAGCAGCTGCTGAGCAATCCGTCGATCGCCGAGATCGACGTGGCCCGCGACCCCTCATATCGACGAGCCATGCACTACCGCGCGGCACCCTTGGAGCGTCTTCTTGCGGGCATCGATCTACCGCGCGACCAAGTACTCGAAGCCGTCGCGAGCGACGGGTTCGTCGGCATGTTGCCGGTCGATCTGGTTCTTCATGCGCCACCCGGCGGCGCGCAGGCTTATCTCGCGATCGAAACGGCCGAGGCGCCTTGGCCGCCTCTTCCGGGCAAGGAGGCGAGCGCCGGGCCGTTCTATGTCGTCTGGCTGAGGTCGGAGACCTCGGGTGTTCGCAGCGAACAATGGCCATATCAGGTTGCGGCGATCCGCGGCGTCGATTCGCCCGCCAAGCGCTGGCCGGCGCTGGGCGTCGACCCAAGGTTGCGGGCGGGCGATTCCGTTCGCGCCGGGCAGACGCTGTTCGTCACCCAATGCCTGGTCTGCCATAAGTTGAACGGCGCAGGCAGTGCGGATGTCGGCCCCGACCTCAACCTGCCCGAGAACCCGACGGAATATTTCCGGGCGAGCGCCCTCAAGCGATACATCCGCGATCCGTCGTCGTTGCGCCACTGGTCGAACATGCAGATGAAGGGTTTCGACAAGGAGGCGCTGAGCGACCATGAAATCGATCTGATCGTCGCCTATTTGCGGCATATGGCGGGTCGCAAGGTGACGCCCTAGTGTGGTGAATTTGAAGTTCCTATCCCATGGATGGCATGCGCGCGGTAGGAACTTCAAATTCGAAAACCACACTAGAAACAATAACTTGCTAGTGCAGCCTTTGAATCCGAAATTCGCCGCGCGCGTTGCTCCAATGTGATGCGAATTTCGGATTCGCTGCGCTAGGGCTGAATCCGCTCGGGTCCGCGTGTCGGCGCATAGAAGAAGACTAGGGGGGCGAGTTCCAATATTCGGTCTGCGAAAGTAGCTGCAACATGATGCCTGCTCGGCTCGCGAAGATTGGCATGGTCGCCTCGCTCGCGCTGTTCACATTTGTCGTCACGCTGGACAACATCATCGATTACGGTGCCAACTTCACTTTCGTCCGTCACGTCCTTAGCATGGATACGACATTGCCCGACGACCCCTTGCGTTGGCGGGCGATCGCTGCGCCGGCGCTGTGGCATGCGGCCTACTCGCTGATCGTCATCGGGGAAGGGCTGACTTGCTTGGCCCTTGTCCTGGCGGCTTGGCAAATGGCTCGCGCTCTTCGCAGCCCCGCGTCCATCTTCAACACAGCCAAGCGCCATGTGCATACTGGCGCCCTGATCGGCTTTTTGGTGTGGTTCACCGGCTTCATGGTGGTTGGCGGCGAATGGTTTGCGATGTGGCAGTCGCAGACATGGAATGGTCAGCAAGCGGCATTTCGTTTCTATGTGACCGTGCTGGCTGTACTCATCTACGTGGGCCAGCCAGAACCCGGATGAGATGCGGTTGGTGGTTCTGCTCGTTGATCACGTGCGCGGTACCTTTCGACCCGAACCGGCCCCTCAACGCGACACCGGCTTATCGGCAGGTCGGGTGGTGAGCAGTCACTTGGCAAATGCGAGCCCTAATTGGTAGCATCTGTGCGCCAGGAGGGCAGCTCGGCGCCCAGGGAGCCTCGCGCCTCCGGTCAGGGCGATCAGGACGCCTAAGCTTCCTCGCAGGCCGATCCCTATTGCTTGACGCCGAGTCCGCGCATGAAGCGATCGCGGATCAGCGAGGGATCGCGCTCGGTCGTGGCGACCGCCGCCTGGTCGTCGATCCGCGTGGCGATCAGGGAAGGGCCATCCTCGACAAGCGCGCGCTCCACCAGGCTCTCGAACATGTTTTCGTCCACCGCCCATCGCGCCCGCGAAATGCCGGCGCCCTGTGCGATCGCCACGACATCGGCGTTGAACGCGGTCGCGGTCGGCTGCGCACCGGTGATCTGGTAGCAGCCATTATCCATGACGATGATCGTGAGGTTCTTCGGGCGCAGCATGGCGATGGTCGCAAGGCAGCCGAGCTGCATCAGCAGCGAGCCGTCCCCCTCCAAGGCGACGACGCGCCTTTGCGGTTGGGCCAAGGCCACGCCGAGCGCGATCGGACAGGCGAGGCCCATGCTGCCGAGCATGTAGAAATTTTGGGGGCGGGGCCCGGACGCCCACAGGTCGAAATTGGTGTTGCCGATGCCGCCGATGACGGCCTCGCCCTGCTGCAGCCGCGCCACGAGACGCTTGGTGAGATCGTAGCGGTTCATCACCTTGAGGTTGGCGTGATGGGCGGGTTCCGGCTCGGCGGCCATCTGCTGCTCCGCTGCTGCTTGAAGCTAGTGCGTGAAGGTCTTGCCGCCGGTCAGCAGCGGCGACAGGATCAGCGTGCAGGGCGCCTGCGTCGCGACGGCTTGCCGGATCGAGCGATCGACGATGAATTCGAGCTCATCGAGACGGGTGATGGTGTGGGACTCGATGCCGAGCGCCACGAGCACGGGCCGCATGGTCCGGCAGACCAGCGCCTGGCCGAGGTTGAACTCGCCGAGCGTGCCGCGCTCCGAGACGAACATCAACAAGGGGATCTGGCAGGGGACGGCGAGCGAGGCCAAGGCGTTCGGCAAGGTGGCGAAGCCGCTCGTCTGCATCAGCACGGCCCCGCGCATCCCGCCCATCCAGGCGCCCGTGACGATGCCGACCGCTTCCTCCTCGCGCGTCGTGACGAAAGCGGTGAAGAAGGCGTCCTTACGGATGGCGTCGATGAGCGGCGTCAGCACCCGGTCGGGAACATAGGTGACGAGACGGACATGGTTCGCCTTGAGCACCTCCAGAATGACGACATGCCAGGGCTTCGGTTCGGGCTTGATTTCGGCCTTGGCGCCTGGCTGGGCTTTGTTCGATTGGTCCATGATCGGATGCCCTTTCGGGAATCTCCCGGTGAGTTGAGACCGCCGAAGCCTCGATCGGCGGCATGATTTTCCTTGCGCCTTGACATTGTCAACAATGATCTCAACAATTTTGCCGACAAGACGCTTCGACCCTGCGCGAGCACCCGCCAATGGCCGTCAAATGCCAGGTCCAAGATCTCACGAAGCGCTTCGCAGCCAGGATGGCCGTCGATACCATCTCCTTCGCCGTTGCCGAGGGCGAGTTCGTCGTCCTCCTGGGGCCGAGCGGTTGTGGAAAGACCACGACGCTCAGGCTGATCGCCGGCCTCGCGGTGCCCGATGCCGGACGGATCACGATCGACGGCAAGACGGTGTCGGACCCGGCGCAAAACCTGTTCTTGCGGCCGGAGCGGCGCGATATCGGCATGGTGTTCCAGTCCTATGCGATCTGGCCACATATGAACGTGTTCGAGAATGTCGCCTATCCGCTGCGCGTCAGGAGAGAGGGGACAGCCGAGACCAGGGCGAAGGTCCAAAGGGTGCTCGAGCTCGTAGGCCTCACGGGCGAATCCGGACGCTTCGCCGCCCAGCTCTCCGGCGGGCAAATGCAGCGGGTGGCGCTTGCCCGAGCCCTGGTCTTCGATCCGACGCTCCTTTTGTTCGACGAGCCTTTATCCAATCTCGACCTGAAGCTGCGCGAGCGCCTGCGCCTCGAATTGAAGGCGCTGCAATCGCGCACCGGCCTGACCAGCATCTACGTGACGCATGACCAGGCCGAAGCCGTCGAGCTCGGCGACCGCATCATCGTCATGGAAGACGGCAAGGTAGTGCAGATGGGCGAGCCCCATGAGCTCTACCGGCGCCCGCGGACCCGCTTCATCGCCGAGTTCGTCTCGACCGCCAATATCTTCGAGGGGCGCGTGCTGGCGCAGGTCGCGGCGGACGCCGCGATGGTCAGGACCGAAACCGGACGCGAGCTCGTAGCCAGCCATGAAGGCCAGGTCGCGGTCGGCGATCGGATCGACATCGTGGTGCATCCGGAGGATTGCCTGATCGCCAAGGTCGGCGGAAACGGCAAGGACAGCTATGCGGCCCGCATCGTCGCCCGCCGCTACCAGGGCACCTCGACGCGCTATACGCTCGATTGGGCCGGCGCCCCCTTCGAGGTCGTGGCGCTCGGCAGCGCCGCGCCCGCCGATGAGGGCGCGGAAGTGGCGCTGAGCATTCCGCGCGACCGGGCGCGGATCATCGCCCGCGGGGGCGGCCGAGACCCGGCATGACGAGCATCGCCGCCCTTGCCGCTCGCCGTCCACGGTCCTGGCAAGTTCCGTCAGCCGATGTTTTGGCACGCCGGCTCTTCATGGTCGCGCTGCTGGCGGCGTTGGTGTTTCTCATCATCGTCCCCGTCCTCGTGCTCGTCCTCGGCTCCTTCCTGTCGGCGCCGCCGAGGGCTCTGCACATCGACTGGTCGGGGCTGACGCTCGACAATTATCGCGAGGTGTTCGCCAAAGGCGGCTTCGCCGATCTCCTGCGCGTAACGCTCACCGCCGCCTGCATCGGCACCGCAGGCGCCCTCGCGATCGGCTCGGGCCTCGCCTGGCTCGCGACACGCAGCGACGTGCCGGGAAGACCGCTGCTCGAGGCGGTTGCCATCATGCCGATGTTCGTGCCGCCGCTCGTCGGCGCCTTCGCCTGGGACATACTGGCCTCGCCGCGTAGCGGCATCCTCAATATCGCTCTGCGTTCGATCGGGCTCGAATCCGGCGTCGACATCTACAGCCTCGGCGGCATCGGCTTCGTGTTCGCCATCTACTACGCGCCCTATGTCCATCTGTTCGTGGCTTCGGCACTGCGCAACATGGACCCTGCCTACGAGGAGGCAGCCGCGATGAGCGGGGCCTCGCGCCTGCGCACCCTCGCGCAGATCACCTTGGGCCTCGTCTCCCCGGCGCTCATCTCCTCGGGGTTGCTGGTTTTCGTCCTGCTGATCGAGCTATTCGCCATTCCGGCCATACTCGGCGAGCCCGGCAATATCCACTTCATCTCGGTCCGTATCTGGGAGATGATCGGTTTCGCCCCGCCCAAGGTCAATCAAGCCTCGGCGCTCGGCGTGCTGATGCTCCTCATTACCGTCACGCTGGTGCTGATCCAATACCGCGTGCTGAGCCGGCGCAGCTTCGTCACCGTCACCGGAAAGGGCTTGCGCCCCGACCCGGTAGCGCTCGGCGCGGCGCGCTGGCCGCTCGCCCTCGTCGGCTTCTTCTATCTTGGCTTCGCGGTGCTCCTGCCCTATGCGGCGCTGATCTTCATCGCGCTGCGCAAGAACCTGTTCTACTCGACGCTCGCCGCGATCGCGGATCCGGCGCAATTGTCGCTCGACCAATTCGCGCTCGCCTTCACCGATCCGGTCGTCAGATCGTCATTTGCCAATTCGCTGGCTGTCTCGCTCGCGACCGTCGCCATCGGCAGCGTCCTCTACTTCACCATCGCCTATGTGGTGCATCGTACCGATCTTCAGGGGCGGCGCGCGCTCGACATCATCGCCATCTTGCCGGTGGCCATTCCGGGCCTGATCATCGGGCTCGGCTATCTATGGTCCTGGATCAGCCTGCCTATCGGCATCTACGGCACGCTGTGGATCATCATCCTGGCTTATGTCTCGCAGTTCTCGCCCCAGGGAGTACGCGCCATTTCGGCTTCGCTCGTCCAGATCCATCCCGAGCTCGAGGAAAGCTCGAGGCTGTGCGGCGCCGGCCTCGGCTATACCTTGCGCAGGATCGTCATCCCGCTGGCCTGGCCCGGAATTCTCTCCGCGATGATCCTGCTTCTGATCCTGTCGTTCCGCGAGCTTGCGACCGCGCTCTTCCTTTACACCTCGACCACCCAGGTCTTCTCGCTCACCATGTTCGACTTCTGGCTGCGCGGCTCGACCAACCTCGTAGCCGCGATGGCCCTCGTCCAAACCGTGGTGCTGGTGATCCTGGTGGTCCTGGGCCGGCGCATCAGGCGCGACCAAGTGCAAACTTTCCCGTGAGGGCTGTGAGGACAGCGATGACAGCGACGACAGGCGAGACGATCGAACACAGCGCGCCCTCCCTTTATATCGGCGGCGAATGGAGCGCGCCGCATTCGGGCCGCATGATCGATTCGATCGATCCGGCGACGGAGATCGTCTGGGCGCAGGTCGCGGAAGCCGACGAGACGGATGTGGATCGTGCCGTCTCGGCGGCGCGCGCCGCCTTGCGCGGTCCCTGGACGAGGAAGATCACCGCCAGCCAGCGTGGCGCCCTGCTGCTGAAGCTCGCCGCGCTGATCCGCCGCGACGCGCAGACATTGGCGACCATCGAGAGCCGCGACAACGGCAAGCCGCTTCGCGACACATTGGGCGAGGTGCAAAGGGCCGCGGACTGGATCACCTTCTTCGCCGGCGCCGCCGACAAGATCAATGGCGACCAGATTCCCTTCCGTCCCGACGCGCTCGCCTATACGCGCCGCGAGCCGGTCGGCGTGGTCGGCGCCATCCTTCCGTGGAACTCGCCGGTCTCGCTCTATTCCTGGAAGCTCGGCCCGGCGCTGGCGGCCGGCAATACCGTGGTCCTGAAGCCGGCCGAGCAGACGCCGGTCTCGGCGCTCGAGCTCGGCAAGCTCATCGAGGAGGCGGATTTCCCGCCGGGTGTCGTCAACATCGTGCCGGGCTTCGGGGCCGTGGCCGGCGCAGCGCTCGTCGCCCATCGCGGCGTCGACAAGATCTCCTTCACCGGCGAGCATCGCACCGCCCAGGAGATCATGCGCGGCGCCAGCGTCAACCTGAAGCGCTGCTCCTTCGAATGCGGCGGCAAGTCGCCGCATATCCTGTTCGCCGATGCCGATCTCGAGAAGGCACTGGTGGTGGCGACGCATGGCGCCTTCCGTTCGACCGGCCAATCCTGTTCCCTCGGCTCGCGGCTGTTCGCCGAGCGCGCGATCTATGACGAGGTTGTGGCCCGCATGGCCGAGCGAGCGCGGCGCATCCGGGTCGGCATGCCCTTCGACGCCAAGACCCATATCGGCCCGCAAAGCTCGGCGGAGCAGCTCGCCAAGACGCAGCGCTATATCGCGCTCGGCAAGGAGCAAGGCGCGCGACTGGTCGCCGGCGGGCAACGTCCTTCGGGCTTCGAGCGCGGCTATTTCATCGAGCCGACGGTGTTCGCCGATGTCGACAACCGCTCGCGGCTCGCCCAGGAGGAAGTCTTCGGGCCGGTGCTCGCCATCATCCCCTTCGACACCGAAGAGGAGGTGATCGCGCTCGCGAACGATGTCGATTACGGGCTGGTCGCCGGGCTATGGACGCGAGATATCGGCCGGGCGCATCGGGTGGCGGCGCGGATCGATGCCGGTCTCGTCTCGATCAATACCTTCCGGCCCGTGCATTGGATGCTGCCCTATGGCGGCTACAAGCTGAGCGGGCTCGGCCGCGAGAACGGCCTCGCGGCGCTCGACGAATATACCGAGATCAAGACCGTGGTCGTCGAGCTCGCGACCGAAATGCCGGCCGACCCATTCGCGGATTGAGGGCCAAATGGCGCTTAGAGAGCAGAACAAGGATGTCGCGGGACGGCTGCGCGAGGCGATCACCGGCGGGCGCTTCCAGCCGAGCGAGCGGCTGATCGAGATGGACCTCTCGGCCATGCTCGCCACCAATCGCGCCAATGTGCGCACCGCGCTTGCCCAGCTCGAGCAGGAGGGGCTCGTGGTGCGCGAGGCGAACCGGGGCGCCCGCGTGCGCCTCATCAGCCATGAGGACGCGATCGAGATCACCCAGGCGCGCGGCGCGCTGGAGGTGTTCGTCGCGGGTCAAGCTGCCGAGCGCGCGACGCGCCAGGATCATGAGGCCTTGCGCGCCATCATGCGCGAGATGCGCGGCGCCGTCGAAGAGGGCGACCTGATCGCCTATTCCAGGATCAATGGCCGGCTGCACGCCGAGATCCAGCGCATCGCCGCGCATCGGACCGCCTCGAAGCTGCTCGTCAACCTGAAATCGCAAATCGTGCGCTTCCAATACCGCTCGATCCTGCTGCCGGGGCGCGCGCGCCAATCGCTCGCCGAGCACCAAGAGATCGTCGAAGCGATCTGCGCCGCAGACGTTGAGGCGGCCGAACACAAGATGGGCGCGCATCTGCGCGCCGCGATCGGGGCGCTGAGGCAAGTGGTGGAACCCGCGAATGCTGATCTGGTCTGACACCGGCCCGGCCTCAGGAGAAACGCATGACGCCTAACTCCGAGACGAGGCCGCGTCTGATCGTCGAGGATCCGGTCGCGCTCCAGGTCGTCTGGACCCGCCTAATCGCCATCGCGGACGAGGCGGCGGCGACGTTGCGGCGCACTTCCTTCTCGCCGATCGTGCGCGAGTCGAACGACTTCTCCTGCGTCCTCTTCGACGCCGAGGGCAATGCCATCGCCGAGAACACCATCGGCATTCCCTCCTTCAACATGACGCTGTCGCGCACGCTCGCCCATTTCCTCTCGGTGCGGCCTGCGGCGGAATGGCGCGACGGCGATGTCGGCATCTGCAACGACCCATGGCTGACCTCGGGGCATCTTCCCGACATCACCATCCTGACGCCCGTCTTCCATGAAAGGCGTCTCATCGCCTGGACGGGCAGCATCGCGCATATGGCCGATATCGGCGGCACATTATGGTCGGCCGATACGCGCGAGGTGTTCGAGGAAGGGCTCCTCATCCCACCTTTGCTCTATATGCGCGAAGGGCGCCCGAACGGCGATCTGCAGAGCATCATCCGCGGCAATGTCAGGCTGCCCGAGGAGGTGCTCGGCGATATCGCCGCCCAGATCGCCGCCGGCGAGACGGCGGCGCGCGGCCTGCGCGACCTCGTCGGCCGCGAGGCGATCGACGATCTCGGCCCGATCTCCGATGAGATCAGGGCGCGCACCGAGCGCACCATGCGCAAGGCGATAGCCGCCATGCCGGATGGCGTCTATCGTGCTGCCCTCGATCTCGACGGCACCGGAGAGGAGCCCGTGCATCTCGAGGTCTCGATCGAGATCCGCGGCGAGGAGATGGTGCTCGACTACGCCGGCACCTCGCCCCAGGTGGGCCGCGCCCTGAACACCGTGATGACCTACACGGAAGCCTATTCCTGCTATCCCTTGAAATGCGCCCTCGATCCAGGAACGCCCCGCAACGAAGGCAGCTACCGCATGATCGCGGTGCGGGCGCCGGAGGGCTCGGTCCTCAATCCGCGCTACCCCGCCCCGGTTCATGCGCGCCAGCTCGTCGGCCATTGCCTCGCCGCGGTGATCTACAAGGCGCTATCGCCCATACTCGGCGAGCGCATCATCGCCGAGTCGGGGAGCGCGCCGACGCTGCGCGTCATCGTCTCGGGCTATCGCGAGGATGACCGGCGCTACACATCGATCCTGTTCATCAATGGCGGCATGGGCGCGCGTGCCGGCCGGGACGGGTTGTCGGCGACCTGCTTTCCCTCGAACGTCGTCTGCGGCTCGATGGAGATCATCGAGGCGCAATCACCCTTGCGCATCTGGCGCAAGGAGCTTTCGCCGGATTCGGGCGGCGCAGGGCGCTTCCGCGGCGGCCTGGGCCAAGACGTCGAGATCGAGCTGACGGGCGCGAAGGCAGCGACGCTCTCGCTCCTCGTCGAGCGTGTGCGGCATCCGGCGCTCGGCGTCCTCGGTGGTCACGCGGGCGCGGCCTCTCGTGTCGTCTGGAACGGCAAGGAAAGCGGCTTTCCGCTCAAGGGCAAGAGCCGCATCGAGGCCGGCGACCGCTTGCTGGTCCGCTATCCGGGCGGCGGTGGCTATGGCGACCCGAGCGAGCGCGACCGGGACGCGGTGCGCGACGACGTAACGAACGGACTTGTCTCGCGAGACGCCGCCCGGGAGCTCTACGGCCTATGACACGCTATCTCGCAGGCGCCGACGTCGGGGGAACCTTCACCGATATCGCGCTCTACGACGCCGAGACCCGGACGCTCGCGGTGAACAAGCTGCTCACAACCCCCGACGATCCGTCGCGAGCCATCCTCGAAGGGCTGAAGGCGATGCAGGCACCGGCCGGACAAGTGGTGCATGGCACGACGCTCGTGACCAACGCCTTGATCGAACGGCGCGGCGCGGCCGTCGGCCTGATCACCAGCGAGGGCTATCGCGACGTGCTGGAGATCGGCAACGAGCTTCGCTACGACACATTCGACCTGCAGATCGAGCGCCCGACGCCGCTGGTCGCGCGCCCGATGCGCAAGACCGTCAAGGAACGCATCGGCGCCCGCGGCGAGATCGTCGTGCCGCTCGATGAAGCGGGTTTGCGCGCCGCCGCCACGGAGTTGCGCCATGCAGGCGCAGCTTCGATCGCCATCGCCTTCTTCAACTCCTATCGCAACCCGGCCCATGAGCTTGCCGCCAAGGCGATCATGCGTCAGGCTTGTCCCGACATCGCCATCTGCGCTTCGGCCGAGATCGCGCCGGAAATCCGCGAATATGAGCGCTTCTCCACCGCCGTCGCCAATGCCTATGTGGCACCGATCGCTATGCGCTACCTGGTCGAGCTCGAGCGGTCCCTCGGCGTCCCGCTCTTCGTCATGCTTTCGGATGGCGGCATCACCACTGCGCAGAACGCCAGCGAGCAACCGATCGCGCTCGTCGAATCGGGCCCCGCGGCCGGCGCCATGGGCGCGGCTTTCCTGTGCCGGCAGGCTGAGTGGCAGGACGTCATCGCCTTCGACATGGGAGGCACGACCGCCAAGGTCAGCTTGATCCATGACGGGAGGCCCCATCGCAGCCATGAATTGGAAGCGGCCCGCCTGCAGCGCTTCAAGAAGGGCAGCGGCCTGCCCCTGCGACTGCCGGTCATCGAGCTGATCGAGATCGGCGCAGGCGGCGGCAGCATCGCCGCGCCCGACGGGCTCGGCCTGCTGCGCGTCGGGCCGCGCAGCGCCGGTGCCGTCCCTGGGCCCGCCTGCTATGCCAGGGGCGGCGAGGAGCCGACCGTGACCGATGCCGACCTCATCCGCGGCTATCTCTCCCCCGATCGCTTCCTCGGCGGAAGGATGCGCCTCGAGCGAGCGCCGGCCGAGGCCGCGTTGACGCGCCTCGGCGGCAAGCTCGGCTTGAACCTCACCGAGACGGCGTCCGGCATCGCCCGCGTCGTCGACAACAACATGGCGACGGCGGCGCGCGTGCATATCGCCGAAGCCGGCACCGATCCGGCGCGCTATCGCATGGTGGCGTTCGGCGGCGCAGGTCCCGCGCACGCCTACGCGATCGCGCGGCTCTTGAATGTCGGAGAAGTCATCTTCCCGCTGGGCTCGGGTGTCGCCTCGGCGATCGGCATGCTGGTCGCGCCGCGCAGCGTCGAATACGCCAGGAGCCTCATCGCCGCGCTCGACGATCTCGACTGGCCGCAGGTCGAGGAGATCATCGCTTCGCTCGACGCCAAGGCGCGAGCCGTGCTGCGTGAAGGCGGCATCGAGGATAGCCACATCGCCTGCGAGCTCTCGGCGGATATGCGCTATGCCGGTCAGGGCTTCGAGGTGACGGTGCCGCTCGATCCCGTGGCGCTCGCCCGACATGATGGGGTGGCGCTGCAGCGCGCCTTCGATGCGCAATATGAGGAGCGTTTCGGACGCAATCTCGGCGCGGTCCCGGTCGAGCTCGTCTCGTGGCGGGTGCGCCTGGTGGCGCCCCCCGCGGTCGCCGAGATCCGCTTTCCCGACAGGGCATCCGATGCGGGCGCGGCGCTCATCGAGCGCCGGCACGCCTTCTTCGACGAGCTCGGCGGTTTCGTCGACACGCCGGTCTATGCTCGCGCCCGGCTGACGATCGGGGCAGCGATCGCCGGACCTGCCTTGATCGAGGAGGCGGAATCGACCGCTGTGATCGGGCCCCGCGCCAGCGTCGACGTCGACCGTTTCGGCAACCTCATCATGCGCGTCGAACGATCGGCTTTATCGCCTCGAGCAGGAGCGGGCGCCGCCATACGGCCGGAAATCGCGCCCATGAGGAAGCCACGCAAAGGGAGGCCATCGCCGTGACGAACCGAAATTCGAGATTATTGGCAGGCGCGATCGCCGGCTTCGCCCTGGCCGCCTTGCCGCTCGGCGCAGCGAAGGCCCAAAGTCCTGTCGTGGAAGGCGAGACCATCGGCACGCCGGACCTCGTCAAGGCCGCTTGCGCCGAAGGGCAGCTGATCTATTACACCGCCCAAAGCGACACCGATGAACGGGCGATCATCGCCCCCTTCGTGAAGCAATTCCCCTGCGTCAACGTCTCGATCATCAGCGCCGTGACCGGCCGCCTCTATGAGCGCATCGCCACCGAGGCGCAGGCAGGCAAGACCCAGGGTGATCTCGCCATCGTCACCGACGAAGCTCTCACCCAACAGCTCATCGACAACGGATTGGCGCGGCCTTGGACACCGCCGATGAACGCCAAATACCCGGCCAACGCCAAGGTCGAAGGCTGGTGGTACGCGGCCTCCGGCTCGCTGATGTATCCCTTCTACAACACTCAGCTCGTCAAGGAAGCGGATGCGCCGAAGACCTGGAAGGATCTCATCGATCCGAAGTGGAAGGGAAAGATCGCGAGCTCGCCGATCTCGATCGGCGGCACGGCCTGGCTGCAATACACCTTCCTGCTCGACCATTTCGGGGCGGATTATCTGAAGGCCTTCGTGGCGCAGGAGCCGAAGCTATTCACCGCCTATAATCCAGCGGTGCTCGCGGTGGCGCGCGGGGAATCGCTCATCGGCGTCGGAGCAGCGCTCAATGAATATCCCGCCCGCATCGGCCAGGGCGCCCCGATCAAACCGGTCTATCCGCCGGAAGGGCTGCCCTACACCAATTATCCGATGATCCTGCTCGCCGGCGCGCCGCATCCGAACGCCGCCGAGCTTTTCGGCAACTGGTATTTGTCCAGGCTCGGCCAGTCGCAGCTCGTCATGGTGCGCGGCGCCTATTCGGTGCGAGACGATGTCGCGCCGGCCAAGGGCAATCCGCCGCTCGCCGAGGCGAAGCCCTGGAACCCCGGCCACGATGCGATCATCAAGCGCCATGATGCGGTGATCGAGACCATCGGCCAGATCTTCGGCAACCGCTGAGGCGAGTATTCGGGGAGGCCGTAATGACGAAGTCCATCGATCCGCACCGCATCGCGCTGATCGGCTTCGGAGAGGTGGGACTTATCTTCGGAAAAGCCCTCGTCGCTTCCGGCCGTCACGATGTGGCCGCATACGACATTCTCGTCGACGACAGGGCCGCTGCGGGGGCGCTGCGGCGCAAGGCCGAGGACGCGGGTGTGGCGCTGAAGGCGTCGGCGGCGGACGCCGCTCGCGGTGCGCGCATCGTCGTCTCGGCCGTCACCGCCGCTTCGGCGCGCGACGTCGCGCAAGCGGCCGCAGGCTATCTCGGGGCCGGCCAGCTTTTCCTCGACATCAATTCGGTATCGCCCGAAACCAAGCGCGCCAACGCGGCCGATGTCGAGCGCAGCGGGGCGCGCTATGTCGAGGCGGCCGTGATGGCGCCGGTGCCGCCGCACGGGCTGAAGGTGCCGATCCTGCTCGGCGGCTCGGCCGCCCCCGAGATCGTCGCGATCCTCGGCCCCCTCGGCATGAAGCTCGATATCGCCTCGACCGTCATCGGGCAGGCCTCGGCCATCAAGATGTGCCGCAGCCTCATGATCAAGGGAATCGAGGCCCTGACGATCGAATGCTTGATGACGGCGCGCCGCTATGGCGTCGAGGATAGGATCACCGCTTCGCTCGGCCAGAGCTTCCCGAACATGGATTGGGAGAAGCTCGCCGGCTACATGATCGGCCGCGCCGTGCAACATGGGCGGCGACGGGCCGCCGAGATGCGGGAATCGGCGAGCATGATCGCCGGCATCGGCCTTGACCCGCTTATGGCCTCGGCGACGGCGGCGCGCGAGGACTTCGCCGCCGATTGCGCCGTCGCCTGCCCCGGGTTGAAGGAATTGAGCGATGCGCAATGGCGCGAGGCGCTCGACCTGATGCTGACGCAGCTCCAGAAGGACGAGGCGGCGTAGCAGGCTCGCGAAAGCTCTCTCACGCCGCCGCGTGCGCGGCCCGCTGCGCGCGGAACTTGGCCTGAACCTGGCGAAAGGCCGCGAGAGCGCGTTCGGCCTCGGCCGTGCCGATATGGCGATGTGTGAGGAGGCGAATGCGCCTCGGCTTCGTCGGCCCGACCAGTATGCCATGCTCCTTGAGGGCCGAAGTCCACTCAGGGGCTGCGTGATCGCTCGTCGTCAGATCGACATTGATGATATTGGTCTCGACCGTCTCCGGCGCGACGAAGTTCGGATCGAGCGCATGCAGACCTTTCGCCAACTGCTTGGCGGTACGATGATCCTCGGCCAATCGCTCGACCATCTCTTCGAGCGCCACGATCCCGGCGGCGGCGACGATCCCGGACTGACGCAGATTGCCGCCCACCATGCGGCGGAAGGCGCGCGCCCGCTCGATGAAGACGGCCGGTCCGCAGAGCAGCGAGCCGACCGGCGCGCTCAAGCCCTTCGAGACGCAGAATGCGACCGTATCGCCATGCGCGGCGATGCGGCTCGCCGACGCACCGAGCGCCGCCGCCGCGTTGAACAGCCGCGCCCCGTCGATATGCACCGGCACGCCCCGGCTCTTCGCGATCTCCTGGACGGCCGCCATATGCTCGAGCGAGGGCACGGTGCCGCCGGCATCGTTATGGCTTGTCTCCACACAGATGAGACCGGTCGCCAGCCGATTACGCAGCAGCGCCGGGCTCAGCGCCTCGCGCAACGCGTCGAGATCGATTGCGCCGCGGGGAGCCGGAAGCTCGCGATGGAACAGGCTCGCGAGGGTGGCAAGGCCGCCCATCTCGGTGCGCGAGATATGGCTGCCGGCGCTCAACAGCACCTCCACTCCCCGCCCCGTATGGGCGAGCAGCGCCACGAGATTGGTCATGGTGCCGCTCGGCAGGAACAGGCCTGCCTCCTTGCCGGTGCGTTCGGCGGCGAGCGCCTCGAGGCGGCGGACGGTAGGATCGCCGTCGCGCGAGTCGTCGCCGAGCGCCGCATGCGCCATGGCGTCCTGCATGCGTTCGGTCGGAAGGGTTACGGTGTCGCTGCGCAGATCGATGGTGGTGGTCATGACGGACGCTCCAAGGCTCGATTGAACGGTCAAAGTAACGAGGTCTCATAGCGCCGCAGCAGCCTGTAGATGATCGCCAGCGGCACCAAGGTGATGACGATCAGCAAGGAGGCGGCGGCGACCGCCGTACCCGCGCCAGTGCCCTCCAGGGCCTGGAACATGACGACCGTAAGCGTTTGCCATTGCCCTGAATAGAGCACCACCGTGCTGCTGAGCTCCGACGACACGGTGACCCAGGTGAGCACCATGCCGCCGATGATGCCGCCCAGCATCAGGGGCACCGTCAGGCGGGCGAAGGTCATCGCCGGCGAGACGCCGAGATTGATCGATGCCTCCTCGAGGCTCGGATCGATCTGGTGCAGGATGCTGCTCGAGGCCCGCACGCTGAAGGGCAGCTTGCGCACCACGTAGGCGGTGACCATGATGAACCAGCCGCCAGTGAGCACGAGCCAGCCGCTGTTGAAGGCGATGATCAGCCCGATCCCCAGGATCGTGCCGGCGACAGCGAAGGGCATGGTCGCGACGACCTCGAGGAGGCCCGTCAAGGAGGAGCGAAAGCGGGTGACGGCGTAGCCGATCGGGACGCCGATCACCGCGGCCGCAACCGCCGCGATGCTCGACAGCATCAGCGTATTGCCGAGCGGCCGCGCCGAGCGCTGGAACAATTCGGCGAAGTTATCGAGGCTGAAGCCCGCCTGCAGCACCGGCCCGCGAAACTTCATGAAGGCGAGCATGACCACCGCGAAGAAAGGGATCAGCGACAGGATGACCACGGTCCAGCACGATAGCGTCGCCACCAGGCGAAATGATGGCCCGACAGCGATGAGCGGCGGGCTGCGCCGCGCCCCGGTGGCGAAGCGGCGGCGAGCGAGATAGCGCCGCTGGATGAGGAGGATGATCGCCGTCAAGGTGATCAGCAATACGCCGAGCACGCCCGCTGAAGCCGGGTTCTGGTCGGTCTCGCCGACGAAGAGCTTGAAGGCCTCGACGGAAAGGATCGGCTTGTCCTCGGCGAGGACGAAGGGCACGCCGAAATTCTCCAAGGTCTCGATGAAGACGAGCAACGCCCCCGACAACACCGATGGGACGACGAGGGGCAAGGTCACCGTCCAGAGGCTGCGCCAGCGCGAGGCGCCGAGATTCCGGCTCGCCTCCTCGATCGATACGTCGATCGCCTTCAAGCCGGCGATGGTCGGCAAGAGCACATAAGGGTAGAGCGTCAGCGCATAGACCGCGACGATGCCGCCCGAGCCATAGATTGAGCCGAAGGGGATGCCGAGATCGCGCAAGCCTTGCGTGACGAAGCCCGCCCGCCCGAGCATGAGCACGAGCGCATAGGCGCTGACGAAGCTCGGCAGCACCAGCGGCAGGACGACGAGAGTGAGCAGCGCCGATTTGCCGGCGACCGGCAAGCGCGCCATGGCGAAGGCGATCGGCACGGCGAGCATGGTGGTGAGAAGCGTCGCCGTCACACCGATCGTGAGGCTGTTGGCGACGCTCGCCCGGTAGAAGCCGCTGCCGAAGATCTTGACGTAGTTGGCGAGCGTGAAATGCAGGCCCTTGGGGTCGAGGAAGCTCGCGCCGAAGATGCGAGACAGCGGGTAGAGGAAGAATACGCCGAGCAGGGCGAGCGCCAGCAGGGTGACGACGAGCGGGAAGCGCAGGCGCGGGGCGGCGAGGCTGGTCATGAGGAGCATGAGGCCTGAAGTACGAAGCGTGGATCGATCGGGCGCCACCCTCCCCCTGCGATGCGGGGGGGAGGGAAGCGTGGCGCGCCAGCGCCGAGCAGGGTAGGGGGCGTTCCCGGGGTGGCACAGCCCCGCGACCGTAAACCCGAGTGTTTGCGCTCTGCCCTCGGGCCCCCCACCCTAACCTTCCCCGCCGCTTCGCGGGGGGAGGGAGTTGCCGAGCCGATCACGGTCATGGTCGATCGCTCGGCTGTTGGAGTTCCGAGAACACGATGATGCGGCGCGGCTCATAGGCGAAGGACAGCTTGTCTCCAGCCTTCAGGCGATCGCGCGAATGGTCGAGCAAGGCGGCGCGCAAAGGCGAGCCGTCGCTCAACCTCGCCTCGATACGGGTCAAGGCGCCGAGGAATTCGAGGCGGACGAGTTCTGCGGCGATGGATGCCCAACCCGGAGGAGCCGCCTCGGCGCCGATGAGCGGGCGCAGGGCTTCGGGGCGCAGCGAAAAGCTGATCGGTGCGCCGTCGGCCAAGGAGAGCCGCGGGACGGCGAAAGCCGTGTCCCCTACCCTCACGAGCCTGCCCTGCCCGCCGACGATGCCTTTCAGAAGATTGGTCGTGCCCATGAACTCGGCGACGAAGGGCGTCGCCGCACGATGGTAGATCGCATCCGGCGCGCCGATCTGCTCGAAGCGGCCCGACCGCATGACGGCGATGCGATCGGAGATGGAGAGCGCCTCCTCCTGGTCATGAGTCACGTAGATGGCGGTGATGCCGAGCGATTGCTGCAGCTCGCGGATCTCGCCGCGCATCTCGACCCGCAATTGCGCGTCGAGATTGGAGAGCGGCTCGTCGAGCAGCAGCACCTCGGGCTCGATGACGAGGGCCCGCGCGATGGCCACGCGCTGCAGCTGCCCTCCGGACAATTGATGCGGCCAGCGCGCCTCGTAGCCGGCAAGATGCACCAGCCGCAGCGCGCTGTCGACGCGCGAAGCGAGTTCCGGCGCCGAGACCCTTCTCGCCCGCAGGCCATAGGCCACGTTGTCCTCGACCGTCAGGTTCGGAAAAATGGCGTAGTTCTGGAACACCATACCGGTATTGCGCTTGTGCGGCGGCAAGGTGTCGATCCGCCGCTCGCCGAAGCGGATGGCTCCGGCCTCGAGCTCGGCAAAGCCCGCGACCATTCGCAGGAGCGTGGTCTTGCCGCAGCCGGAGGGGCCGAGAAGGGTGAAGAACTCGCCGTCCGCGATGGTCACCGAGACATCATGGACGGCCTGGACCGAACCGAAGGACCGGCTCACACGGTCGATCGTGATGCTGGCCAAGCGCGATCCTAGGTCCGCGCGTCATGGCCGGGCTCGGCCCGGCCATGACGAACAGGGTTCGTGATCGTCATCCAGCCCGCGACCGCTTGAGCCTCACCGCGTCTCCTGGATCAGCTCCTTCAGCTTCTCCAAGGTCTCGGGGCGCTTCGCTGTCCAGCCGTCCTCGTTGTAGCTCAGCAGCTTGAGGCCAGACAAAGCCGGCATATTGCCCGCCAGCGCCGCAAGATCGAGATCTTGCCTCGCCGGCCGGCGGAAGGTCGCCTTCAGCATCATCTCGCACACATCCTTGCGGTTGATGTAGTCGACGAATTTCTTCGCGGCTTCGAGATTCGGATCGCCCTTGAGGATGGCCACGCCTTCCATCAGTGCGAGCGTGCCGTCGGCCGGATAGATGTTCACCACCGGCGCGCCATTGCTCGCCCATAGGGCGCCTGCATATTCGAGCGAGATGCCGAGCCCATATTCGCCATTGCCGACACCCTGGAACACGAGTGTCGAACGGTTGAGGATTTTGGTGTTGGAGAACAGCGCCTTGAGCTTCGCCCAGCCGGCATCCCCGCCGCCCCAATAGTCGACGAGCAGCGTCGCATTGGTATAGGCGGAGCCTGAATTGGCGGGATCCGTGAAGGCGATCTTGCCCTTGTATTTCGGATCGAGGAGATCGCTCCAAGTCTTGGGACCTTCCGCAGCCGGGAGCACCTTGGTGTTCTGGGTCACCACCAGGAGATGCACATTGGTTCCGGTCCAGAGGTTGTCGGGATCGAGGAAATCGGCCGGGATCGCCGCGTTCTCCTTCGATTTATAGGGGGCGAAATAGGCCTTGTTGGTCTGCAGCAGCGAGCGGCTGATACCCCAGATGATGTCTCCTTGCGGATTGTCCTTCTCGGCCTGGATGCGTTTCATCAACACGCCCGAGCCGGTGGAAACGCTGTCGACCTGGATGCCGGTTTCCTTGGTGAAGGCCTTGAAGACAAGATCGTTCAAGGTCGAGTCGTTGGCGGAGTAGATGACGAGTTTCTGCTGCGCCTGCGCACTCGCGACCGCCGCCGGAAGCGACGCTCCCAAGACCAGCGCCAATAGGGTGATGCCACGCCGCCTCATCTCGTCTCTCCCCTCGTCAAGGCCGCCGACGGCGCCGGAATCCGGCCGGCTTCTCGTGCGTTTCGTCACGCGCGAATGTCGGCATGCAAAGCTATACGTGGTCTGGTGTCAACGCGTAGCTCGGCTGCCTTGCAATGCACGGCGCGCCGAGGATGTCGTTGGCATCGGTCGCGTTGAACGCGTAGAGGAGGTGCGGGCGCGGCCGCCTGCCGTCGAGCCTTTCTCGACCGGTCGAAAATTCGGATTGGAAAGACAGACCATGATCCTCGACCGCAGGTACCTCCTCCGCACGTTCTCGGCGGCTTTCCTGCTCCCGTTCGCCGGCGCACAGACGAAGGCGGACGACGCCTTCGTCTACCCGCTGAAGGACGACGGCGGCGCCCCCCTTCCGAACTACAGGCTGCCCTCGCAACTTTCCACGGACGACTTGCCCGGCGTTCTCTGGACCGGGTCGGAGGCGCCGGATGTCACCGTCGTCGAGTTCTTCGACTACAACTGCCCCTATTGCCGCAAAGCGGTGAAGGAGATCGACGCGCTCGTAGAGCATGACCGCGACTTCCGGCTGGGCCTCGTCAACAACTCCATCCTATCGCCGGGTTCCGCCCAGGCGGCCAAGGTGCTGCTCGCCGTGGAAAAGCTGAAGGGGCCCAAGGTCGCCTACGGCTTCCATCTGCGGCTGCTCGGCAAGCACGGTCCGGTCGACGGGACGGTGGCCCTGCAGCTCGCGGCCGAGATCGGCCTCGACCGCAAGCTTGTCGAGAGCACCGGCGATTCCCAAGCAATTGGCGCGGTGCTGCACGAGCAGAACACGCTCGCCGCATCGCTCGGCTTCGCGGCGACGCCCTCCTTCATGATCGACGGGATCGGCATCCTCGGCTATCCGGGCGTCAAGACGATGAGCCGCATCGTCGCGGCCGTGCGCCGATGCGACCGAATCATGTGCTCTTGAGGCGGAAAGGGGGAGACGGCCAGCGCCGGACACGCCTTTCCTGCCTACCCCAACACCTCCACGAGGTCCGGGAATATCCGCTGATAGGCTTCCCCATAGACGACCTTGCGCCCGCTATTGCGAGCCGCCTGGTTGCCGCGCTGCAAGGCGACGCGGGTGTAGTATTCCCAGAGATGCTCCTGCGCGCCCATGCATTCGAAGGCTTGGCGCTTGCGCTCCCAGACCGGGCCGATGTCCAGGAACACCTCGGGACGCCAGCCGCATTGCTCGGGCTGATGCGGCTCGAAGAGATAGACCGGCGGCGCGCCGAGCACCTCTTGCTGGGGCTGATGCCCGTGCGCCTGCGCGATGATGCGGGCTTCCTGAGCCAGGCGGGCGGCCTCCGGATGATCGAAATTATAGGGATCGGAGAGCGAGTGGGTGAGCACGAAGGCCGGCCTCAGCTCGCGATACTGGGCGACCAGCTCGAACAGGTCGCCGTCTTGAAGCCGCAGCGGATAGTCGCCGAGATCCATGAAGACGACCTCGCAGCCGAGAATGGCGGCGGCCGCCTGCGCTTCCCGCCTTCGGTCCGTCTTGACGCGCTCGAGCGTCATGCCGGGCTCGCGCCAGAGCTTGGCGGATTCGCCGCGCTCGCCGAAGGACAGGCAGATGACGCGCACCCTATAGCCCTTATCCGCGTGCAGCGCGATCGCACCGCCGGCGCGCCACACGAAATCGGCCGAGTGGGCGCTGATGACGAGGGCCGTCTTGTTTGCCATGGGTCACTCCTTGCTTGCGCGGACGACGGGAGACAGAGGACAGACGACGGAAGACAAAGAGCGGAAAGTCGACATGTGCTCTCTGTCGTCCGTCGTCCGTCGTCTATCATCCGACAACCGACACGGCTCGCCCATCCCAGATGGAGCGGGGAACGAACACCTCGCCTGCGAATAATCGCCTTGCGGTTCGAAGCAGCGCGGCGCGCTCGACGACGGGACCGTCGGCGCCCATGCGGATCGCGAGCTCGGCCGTGAACTCTCCGGTCGGATGCTCGATCGAGACGCGCATCGGACGCGCCTGAGGTAAGCGCGCCATCGCATGCGGCATCGAGCCCGGCAGGACGCAAGCGGTCGCCACGCTCACCGCGCCGAGCACGCCGATGCTGGCATGGCAGATATGGGGAATGAAGGTTCGCGTCGTAATGGCGCCGCCATGGCGCGGCGGCGCCACGAGCGTCATCTTGGGGACGACTTTCGCGGAAACATCGCCGAGACCCATCAGCAGGCCGGCCTTCAGCCGCACGGCCTCGAGACGCGTCTTGAAGTCGGCATCGCGATTGAGCTCGTCGCGTGTCTCGTAACCGGTCCTGCCGAAGCTTTCAGCCGCCAGCACTACGACCGGCATGCCGTTATCGATGCAGGTCGCCTCGATGCCGTCGATGACATCGAGCACGTGTCCGGTCGGCAAGAGCGAGGTGCAGACCGAACCTGCGATATCGAGGAAGTCGATGGCGATGGGTGCGTGGCTCCCCGGCACGCCGTCGATGACGCAGTCCCCTTCATAGGCGACCGCTCCTCCCGGTGTCTCGACCGTGATGGCGGCGATCATGCCGGTGTTGACGGTCAGCACCTTGGCGGTCGTCTTCGCTCCGCCGACCGGGAGCAAGCCTTGCTCGATCGCGAATGGCAGGGCGGCCGCGAGCATATTGCCGCAATTCGGCGTGGTATCGACGAGCGGCTTGTCGAGGCTCACCTGCGCGAACAGGAAATCGATGTCGACGCCCTGTCTCTGCGAGCGCGACACGATGCCGACCTTGCTGGTCAAGGGATCGGCGCCTCCGAGCCCGTCGATCTGGCGCGTATCGGGAGAGCCCATGGCGGCGAGCAGAACGCGGTCGCGCAAGGCGATGGCCTCGGGCAGATGCTTCGCCAGGAAGAAGGGGCCTTTCGAGGTGCCGCCTCGCATCAGCGTGCAGGGTATGGCGGTCTGCATGGCGTTTTCTCCCTGTCGCCTCGGTGGGCGAGGACATCGGCAAGCCCTTACATCCTCACGGCAAAACGCGCATAGAGCGACCGGCCGACGAAGGAAAGGCCGTAGCACAGCACGAAATAGGTGGCGGCGACCGACAAGATGATGGTCACGGGCTTGAACTCCCGCGCATTGACGAGCATCGCGTTGCCGGTGAGCTCGGCGACGCCGATGACGGATGCGACCGAGGTGAACTTCAAGAGCCGGACATATTGGCCGAACAGGATCGGGATCGTTCCCCGCAAGGCCAGCGGGAGGACGATGAGGCGCAGCACCTGGGCCGGCCTCAGTCCCGTGGCGAGCCCGGCCTCGATGAGCTGAGGCCGAACGGCGCTCAAGCCGGCGCGGATATCCTCGGCGAGATAGGCTCCGATGAAGAGGATGAAGCCGACGAGCGCCGCGCCGAGCGCGCTCGTCCGGTAGCCGAACAAGGCGGGAAGGGCGAAGTAGACGATGAACAGGACGGCCAAGAGCGGCGTGCCTCGGATGAAGCCGATATAGAGGGCGGCCGCCTGGCTGATGACGGGAACTTTCTGGAAGCGGGCGATCGCCAGCACGAGCCCGAGCACCGTTCCGCCGAGCATCGTCAAGACCGCGAGCTCGAGCGTGACACGGAGCCCGCCGAGCAGGAACGGCAGGTTCTTGAGGATTACCTCAGGCATCCGACAGCCCGGGCGCGATGACCCTGGCCCTGGCGTTCGGCGCCAGCATCACGAGCCCGCTCACTGCCGTCACCAGCGCGAGGTAGAGGAGCGAGATGGTGATGTAGACCTCGAAAGTCCGAAACGTCTGCCCTTCGATGGCGCCCGCCTGATAGGTGAGCTCGGCGACCGCGATCACCGAGGCGAGCGAGGAATCCTTGATGAGCTGCGACAACAGGCTCGCGATCGAGGGCGCGACGATGCGCAGCGCCTGGGGATAGACGACGAGGCGCAGCACCTGGAACCGCGACAGCCCCGTGGCGAGACCGGCGCACATCTGTCCTTGCGGCACCGCGCCGATGCCTGAGCGGACCACCTCCGCCACATAGGCGCCCGAGTAGGCGGAGAGGCCGAGCACTGCGCAAGCGAAGGCCGGCAGGCGCAGGAAAGCCAGCGCCATATACCAGAAATACATATGGATCAGCAGCGGGATGTTGCGCATCAGCTCGACATAGCCGCCGGCCGCCAGCCGCAACCCCACGGCACGCGACGCGCCGGCCGTGCCGATGATCGTGCCCAGGACCAGGGCGATGACGAGGGCCGCGCCCGACAGGGCGACGGTCGTCAGGAACCCCTCGACGATGAGCGCGCGGTTCTCCCAGATCGGCTGCCAATCGAAGCTGTAATGCATCGCTCTCAATCGGCCGCCGTCGGAGATCGGTCCGGCTTTCGCCTCAAGGCCAGACCTCGATCGGCGTCTCGGGCTCGGCCTTGAACCATTTGCGGTAAAGCTGAGCATAGGCACCGGAGGTCCACAGGTCCTGCAGCGCGAAATCGATCTCGTTGCGTAGCGCCGTATCACCGCGCCGGATGCCGATGCCGAAAGGCTCGACGCTGAAGCGATCGGGAAGGATAACGAAGCTCGGATTCTCCTTGGCGAAGCCCTGCAGAATGTCGAGGCTGCCGGTCAGCGCGTCGGCACGCCCTTGGACGAGGGCTAGCCAGGCGCTGTTGTAATCCTTGAAGGCCAGGATCTTGGCTTGCGGCGCGACGGCGGCGATGTTCTTCTCGAGCGTCGTCCCCTGCTGCACGGCCACTTGCTTGCCCGCGAGGCCCCTCAACCCGGTTATGCCGCCGGCCTTGGCGACGATCAGCGACTGGGCGCCGACATAATAGGTGATCGAGAAATCGATGGCCTTGCTGCGCTCGCGCGTATGCGTCATCGAGGCCGCGACGAGGTCGACATTGCCGCTGACCAGCATCGGAATGCGGGTCGGCGACGTGACCTTGACGAGCTCGACCGGCACGCCGAGCCGCTCGCCGAACTTGCGCACGAGGTCGATATCGAAGCCGGTCGGCTCGTTGCTGTCGTCGAGGAAGCCAAAGGGCGGCGTGTCGAACTTCACGCCGGCCAGCAACTTGCCCCGCGCCTTGATCCTGGCGAGGCCGTCCGGCTCGACCTGCTCGGCGGCAGCCTTTCCGAGCATGGCAGCCGAGAGCACGGCCGAAGCGGCAAGGATGGCGAGACGCCTGGATATGCCGTGAGACCCCATGCGATTCCTCCCTGAATGCTTGCGGCTCATGCCACGATCCCGAGCCGCCCGATCCGATCGAGCGCTTCGTCGAGCTCGGCATCGCCGATATCGTCGCCGGCGATATGCGGGAAGAGATAGAAGCCGGCGTCGCAGCGGCGGCAGGACATGCCGGCGATCTCCGACAGACGCTCGGCGGCCAGGTCGCGACGGCGCCGGAACTTCGAGCGATAGCCAGGCACGAGCTCGT
>JBIOEJ010000027.1:0-51867 GCA_044445965.1 Hyphomicrobiales bacterium | reverse complement strand
TCTCGCAAATTTCTAATTTTTGGTGGCGACCCCCTCCGGTTTCCCGCCCCAAAACGACTCGCGTCCCGGCCACGGGCTTTATGTCAACACGCCCTAGTGCCCGCGCAATACCAATGCCGGCGGCAAGGTCGCGTCAAGCCATCGCATCGTCAAGCCGATACCTGTCGAGAATTGGGCCGCCGCGCGGGCGCCCATGCGCTTGCCTCCCCGGCCGGTGCATGCGTAGAAGCGCGGCGTACAAGCAAGGAACCGGCGTATGAAACGGAAAGCCGTCAAGAAGGTCGTGCTCGCCTATTCGGGCGGCCTCGACACCTCGATCATCCTCAAATGGCTGCAGACGACCTATGGTTGCGAGGTCGTGACCTTCACGGCCGATCTCGGCCAGGGCGAGGAATTGGAGCCGGCGCGCCGAAAGGCCGAACTCCTCGGCATCAAGAAGGAGAACATCTTCATCGAGGATGTGCGCGAGGAGTTCGTGCGCGACTATGTGTTTCCGATGTTCCGGGCGAATGCGCTTTATGAGGGCCAATACCTCCTGGGCTCCTCCATCGCCAGGCCGCTGATCGCCAAGAAGCAGATCGAGATCGCCGAGAAGACCGGCGCCGACGCCGTCGCCCATGGGTCGACCGGCAAGGGCAACGATCAGGTGCGCTTCGAGCTCGCCTATTATGCGCTGAAGCCCGATGTCACGGTGATTGCGCCCTGGCGCGAATGGGACCTCACGAGCCGCAGTGCGCTCCTCGATTTCGCCGAGAAGAACCAGATCCCGATCGCCAAGGACAAGCGCGGCGAGGCGCCCTTCTCGGTCGACGCCAACCTCCTGCACGCCTCCTCGGAGGGCAAGGTGCTCGAGGACCCGGCAAACGAGGTGCCGGACTATGTCTATTCGCGCACCATCGATCCCGAGGCCGCGCCCGACAAGGCGACCGTCATCAGCGTCGATTTCGAGCGGGGCGACGCGGTGGCGATCGACGGCAAGAAGCTGTCGCCGGCGACGCTGCTCGCGAGACTGAACGAGCTCGGGCGCGAGAACGGCATCGGCCGGCTCGACCTCGTCGAGAACCGCTTCGTCGGCATGAAATCGCGCGGCATGTACGAGACGCCGGGCGGCACCATCCTGATCGCGGCGCATCGCGGCATCGAGAGCATCACGCTCGACCGCGGCGCGGCGCATCTGAAGGACGAGCTCATGCCGAAATACGCCGAGCTGATCTATAACGGCTTCTGGTTCTCGCCCGAGCGCGACATGCTCCAGGCGCTGATCGACAAGAGCCAAGGGGCGGTGACCGGCCGGGTCAGGGTGAAGCTCTATAAGGGCTCGGCCTTCGTGATCGGCCGCGACAGCCCCTATTCGCTCTACGACAAGGAGCTCGTCACCTTCGAGGAAGGCGCCGTCGCCTATGACCAGCGCGACGCGGCGGGCTTCATCAAGCTCAACGCGCTGCGGCTGCGGACGCTGGCGCAGAGGCGGCGGAAGAAGGGGATTTGAGCGGGGGCGGATCGTTCGCCGAGGCTGCGCGATGAAAGTCTTCTGGCACCCGATCCAACAGCGGCACTCGCCGAAATTCTTCCTACAGCGCGGCAAGCTGCGCCAGAATTTCGAGGTGCCGGCGCGCGCCGAGGCGCTGCTCGCGGCGGTCAAGTCGATGGGGCTCGACGTCGTCGAGCCGGCGCAGGTGGAGCGCGCCGTGCTGGAGACTGTCCACGCGCCCGACTATCTGAGCTTCCTCGAGCGAGCGGCGGCTGATTGGGCGGCGCTGCCCGATCATGGGGAAGAGCTCGTCGCGAATACCCATCCGACGCCGGAAATGCTGGCAGGGGGCGCCAGGAAATCGGCAACGATCGTCGGCGAGCTCGGCTGGTACACCGCCGATACGGCCTGTCCGATCGGTCCGGGCACCTGGCCCGCGGCCGAGGCGGCCGCCGCGGGCGCCATCGCAGCCGCGGAGGAGGCAGCGGCAGGCCGCGTAGCCTATGCGCTCGCGAGACCGCCCGGCCATCACAGCTACGCCGCGCGTGCCGCCGGCCATTGCTATTTGAACAACGCGGCGCTGGCGGCCCAGCATCTCCTCGACCGCGGGGCCGGGCGCGTCGCCGTCCTCGACATCGACAGCCATCACGGCAACGGCACGCAGGGAATTCTCTGGCGGCGCGGTGATGTCTTCTTCGCCTCCATCCATGCCGACCCGAACCGCTACTATCCCTGGTATGTCGGCCATGCCGACGAGATCGGCGCCGGTGACGGAGAGGGCTTCAACCTCAATCAGCCGCTCGCCTTCGGCAGCGGAGACGAGGCTTGGCTCGCCGCCATCGGCAGGGCGCTCGCTGCGGTCGACCGCGTGGGCGTCGATGCGTTGGTGGTGAGCCTCGGCTTCGACGCGTCGAAGGACGAGCCGCTTGCCGCCCTCATGGTCACGGAAGATGGATTTGCGAAGGCCGGTGTGCGCATCGCCGCGCTCCGCAAGCCCACCGCGATAATCCAGGAGGGAGGCTATGCGGTCAGCGTCATCGGCGGGCTCCTGACGCGCTTCCTCGCTTCCTTCGCCGGCTGATGGGGCGGAAAGCGGCGGAGAGCCTCGCGGACGCACGAGGGGCGGCGTCTCGCCGCCCAGGCGAAAGGTACGCTGGACGCACACCCTCCGTCACGCGGCGCGTAACCGACGGAACAGCGAAAGCGCATTGTCGCGGAAGATGCGGCGTCGATCCTGATCGTCCAGGAAATCCGCATGCTCGGCGAGATAGCCCAGCGATTGCCGGTAGGTGCAGTAGCGCTCGACATTCGGCATGTCCGAGCCCCACAGGAATCGCGCCGAGCCGAATTCCCCGATGAGCGCGCCACAATGCGTCAGCGCTCTCGCGTAAGGATATTCGACCCGCCCCCCCCAAGCGATCGGGTAGAGGATCTCGGCGAAGACGGGCGCTTCGCGGAGCAGATGCCGCAGGACGGCGGGCAATGCGAGGCGATCGCGCTCATCGGCATAGAGCGCCGTCGGCACCCCATGCACCAGCACATGGCGAAGCGTCGGGTGGCGCTCGACGATGCGCGAGAGGTGGCGCATCTCGTCCTCGTAACTGCCGATCGGCGATTTCCCCGAATGCACCCAGAAGACCGGCAGATCGAGGCGCGCCATCTCGCGCCAGAGCGGATCGTAGATCGGGTCGCCCGGCAGATGGCGATAGCCGTCGCGGAACAAACCCGTGGTCGTGAAATAGAGCCCGGCCATGCCGAACCGCTCGACTTGGCTCGCGAGGCGCGCGATCTCCTCGTCGCGATAGGCGAAAGCCTCCTCGACCTGCGCCAAGCCGATCAGCCGGCCGGGATGAGCCTTCCCGGCTTGCGCGAAATCCTCCGCGAGATTGCCGTAGATATGGTCGTTCTGCAGGATGGCGGTCTCGATGCCGGCATAGTCCATCTGCCGGATCAGGACCTCGGCCGGCATCGACAGATCGGCCATATAGGGCGGCAGGAACTGCACGTACTGCGCCTCGCAGCCAGCACGCCATTCGAAGCGTCCGCAGCGGCCGACGCGGAAATCGACGTCGAGGCTGCGTCCGGCCGGCGAGGGATCATCGCGCTTCCATAGCGGCCGCCCGTCGACGAGCGCATGGTCGCCGGCGCGGCGATAGGGCTGGTTGCCATGCACATGCATGGCGCGCTGCTGGTGCAGCAGATGCGTCTTCGCATCCGTGAAGCCGCAAGCGCCGGCGAGCGGTGGGAAGATATGCGCATGCGCATCGACGATGCCGAAATTCAATGACGGCTCCTCAACTCTTGAGGTTCGGATCGAACCGGTCGCGCAGGCCATCGCCCAGCGTGTTGAAGGCGAACACCAGGGCGGCGATGGCGATGCCCGGCGCGATCACGACGTGGGGCGCGATCTCGATATATTGCCGGCCGGCGCCGAGCATCGAGCCCCATTCGGGCGCCGGCGGCTGCACGCCGAGCCCGAGGAAGCCGAGGGCCGAGCCGATCAGGACCGCTTGGCCGGCGAGCAGGCTGAGCTGGATAATGACGATCGAGAGCGTGTTCGGCAGCACATGGGCGAGGAGGATGCGCGGCACGGGCAGGCCGAGCACGATCGCTGCCGAGACATAATCCTCCTCGCGCAGCTCGCGCACCCGGGAGCGGATCAGGCGCGCGAGCCGCGGGGTCGAGCTCACCGTGATCGCGACCACGAGCCCGGTCGCGCTCGCGCCTACCACCGCGACGACCGCGATGGCGAATACGAGGTCCGGTATCGTCATCATCAGCTCGAGGAGCCCGCTCAGTATCCGGTCGACCTTGCCGCCGAGATAGCCGGCGACCAGGCCGATTACGACCCCGACGAGGCCCGCGAGCGCCACGGGCGCGAGCGCGATCGTCATGGTGATGCGGGCGCCGGCGAGGATCCTCGAGAAGATGTCGCGGCCGATCTCGTCCGTCCCGAACCAATGCGCGGCGCTCGGCCGTTCGAGGAGCGCCAGGAGATCCTGGGAGGTCGGGTCGTAGGGCGCGATCGCCGATCCGCCAAACGCCAGGCACCCGAACAGGATGACCATCGCCGCGCCGATGACGAGGTATCGGTTCCTGCCCTGCCGCTGGCGTGGCAGCGCCTGCGCCACCGCCTCATGCATCGCGCAGCCGCGGATTCACGAAGACGCAGACGATATCGACGATCAGATTGGTGAGCATGAAGCCCAGGGCGAACAGGACCGTGATGCCGAGGATGAGCGTATAGTCGCGCACGCCGATGCCGTTGAGCAGAAGATCGCCGACGCCCGGCCAGGCGAACAGGCGCTCCACCACCACCGAGCCGCCGAGCAGATAGCCTGCCTCCATGCCGATCGCCGTGATCGTCGGGATGAGCGCGTTCGGCAGCACATGGCGCCAAAGGATGCGGCGGAAGCCCAATCCCTTGGCCCGCGCGGTGCGCACATAGGGCCTGTCCATCTCCTCGATGACGAGGCCGCGAGTCAGCCGCGCGATGATGGCGATCAGCCGCGCCGCAAGCGCCAAGGTCGGCATGACGAGCGATGCCGGGCCGGCGAAGCCGAAGCTCGGCAACAGACCCAGGCCGACCGACAAGACCGCGATCAGCACCATGCCGAGCCAGAAATTGGGCACGGACAGGAAGGCGATCACGCTCGCCGAGACCACCATATCGGGCCAGCGGTTCTGCGCCGAAGCCGCGAGTATCCCGGCCGGGATGCCGATCAGGACCGTCAAGGTGACGGCGCTCGCGGTCAAGACGAGCGTCGCCGGCACACGTTCGAGGATATGCGGCAGCGGATTGCCGCGAAACAGGGTCGAATAGCCGAAGTCGCCGCGCAGCAATCCGGTGAGATGGTCGAGATATTGGGCGATGAACGGCCGATCGAGGCCGAGCTGGTGGCGGATCGTCTCGATCTCGGCTTGCGTCGCCGTCGCTCCGGCGGCGAGCGTCGCCTGGTCGCCCGGCACCATCCTGAAGATCAGGAACAGCAAGGTGACGACGCCGAAGGTGAGGATCGGGATCAGAAGCAGG
Source organism: Hyphomicrobiales bacterium (assembly GCA_044445965.1). Taxonomy (GTDB): domain Bacteria; phylum Pseudomonadota; class Alphaproteobacteria; order Rhizobiales; family Beijerinckiaceae; genus GAS188. Next base: position 46,363 of record JBIOEJ010000027.1, on the reverse strand, counting down.
CGCGAGGCGATGCTGCCGAGCACGGGTCAGGCTCGATGTGCGGCGCGCGCGCGGACCCTCACCTCTCCCCTTGCGGGAGAGGTCGGACTCGCGGCCGCAGGCCGCGAGCCGGGTGAGGGGTCCTGCTGGGGCCTCGCCAATTAAAACACCCCTCACCCGGATCGCCGTTGCACGGCGATCCGACCTCTCCCGCAAGGGGAGAGGTAGAAACCCGGCCGTGGCTCCCCAACCCTACGGCCCGAGACGTGGATCACCGTTCTCAAGCCGACGCATGCCGCAACGAGGTGAAGACGATCGGCCAGACCTCCACGCCCTTCACGGATTTGCGGGCCGCGGAGATGTTCTCGTTGACCTGCAGCCAGATATAGGGGTTGTCGGTCCACACCATCTCCTGCACTTGGGCCAAGAGCGCATCCTGCTGCGCCTTGTCGCCGGTGCGGTCGGCCTGCACCAGAAGCGCGTCGACCTTGGGATTGCGGTAGCGGCCGATATTCCAGACGTCGGGGCGCGCCGCATCATCCGCATTCGACTTGAACAGCGAGGCGAGATGGTAGAGGCCAGAGGCGTTCGACGGGTTGAAGCCGAACATCGCGAGGTCCCATTTCAGGTTGGCGCGATCCTGCCGCAGCGCATCCCAATAGGCGCCGCCTTCGATCTTGGTGATCGCCACGTCGGCGCCGACCTGCTTCAGCGAGTTCGCCACGATCTCGGACACCGAGACATCGTTCGGGAAAAGCCCCTCCGGCGTGAACAGGGAAAGCTTGAGCGGCTTTGCCGCGCCGAAGCCGGCCTCGGCCAACAGCACCTTTGCCTTGGCTTGGTCGAAGGCGAGCTTGCCCGCCGAATGGTGGCCAGCCGTGTTGAAGGCGAGCGGCGAGTCAGGGGCGCGCGCATAGCCGAAGAAGACTTTCTCCGCGATGGCCTCGACCGGCACGGCGAGGTTCAGGGCCTGGCGGATGCGCGGGTCATCGAGCGGCTCGTGGGAGAGGTTGATGACGAAGCCCATCGGCCGCAAGCCGGGTTTGGCGATGATCGTCAGGTTCGGATCGCCTTTCAGCGGGCCGATCAAGGCCACCGGCACGGCGTCGATGACGTCGACCGCGCCGGTGCGCAATGCCGACAGGCGGGTCGCGGGCTCTGCGATGGCGCGAAAGACGATTTTCGCGGTGGCGGGCTTGCCGCCCCAATATTGGTCGAACGCCTCGACGACCAGCTCTTGTCCGGGCGTGAAGCTCGTCATCTTGAAGGGGCCGGCCCCGATCGGATGCTGGGCGATCCCGGTATCGCCGAATTTCTCGATGGCCGCCGGCGAGACCATCGCGCCGGAGCCGTGCGCCAGCGAGTTCGGGAGCTGCGAGAACGGCGTCCTCAGGCGGATGACGACGGTGAGCGCGTCGGGCGTTTCCACGCCGGCCAGCGGATCCCATAAGGGCCTGTTGGTCGGGTTGCGCCCCTTGTCCATCAGCCGCTCGAGGTTGAGGCGGACGGCTGCGCCGTCGCATGGCGTGCCGTCATGGAAGCGCAGGCCCGCCCGCAGCTTGAGCGTCGCGGACAGGAGGTCATCCGCCATCTTGAAGCTCTCGGCGAGCTCGGGCGAGATGTTCATCTCGGCATCGAAATCGAGAAGCCGATCATAAAGGCAGAGCGCCGCCTCGTAGCCGCCGGGATAGCCCGTGAACGTGCCATGGGCGGGATCGAGCGTCAGCACCGGCGTGCTCTGCCCGAAGGTGAGCGTGCCGGCGCCCGCCGAAGTCTGCGCCAGCGCCCGCAGCCCGGGCGAGAGCAAGGTTCCGGCGCTCGCGCCAGCGAGGCCGGTCAGCAATTGGCGTCGTTTCATGGGGTTGCCTCCCTCTTGCTTGTCGTCGGTCCGGCCGGAGAATTGGCGTCGCCGGCCGACGGGATGAAGAGCTCGTTCCAGGTGAAGACCGCCGGCGCCCCGCCCGTATGGACGAAGACCAGAACGTCCTTTTGTCCGTAGCGTCCCTCGCGGATATGGGCGATCATGCCGGCCGCGGCCTTGCCGGTATAGATCGGATCGAGCACGATCCCCTCGAGCCGCGCGAACATCCGCACCGCCTCGATGCCGGCTTCGCTCGGGATACCGTAGCCTTCCCCGACGAAACCGCTATCGTTCAGGATCTCGCCGGGCTCGATGCGCAGATCGAGGCCGAGCGCCTTCGCGGTATCGTTGGCGATCGCCGCGGTGCGCCGCGGCACGTCGAACTCGTCCGTTGCCGTGATGCCCTGCATCGCGAAGCCCGCATTGGTGAGCCGCTGCGCCAGCACGATGCCCGCCTGGCCTTTGCCGCTCGACGACATGTAGAGGGCGGCCGGCGACGCCTTCAGCGCCTGAAGCTCGTCCAGGATCTCGAGCGTCACCTCGATATAGGCGAGCGCCGAGGCGACATCGAACATCGGATTATCGTTCAGGATATGCGGCCTTCCTCCTTGCGCGCGGCAGCCCAGCGCAAGCTCGTCCAGCAAGCGCCTCTGCGCCTCCACGGTCGGCGCGAAATGCACCTGCGCCCCCAGCAGATAGTCGACGAGCAGATTGCCTTGCACCGTGCGGGGACGCTCGCCCTTCAGGACGAGGATCGTCTTCAGGCCGAGCTTGTTGCAGGCGCCGACCGTCTGGCGGGCGGAGTTCGATTGCAGATCGAGCCCGACGATCACCGTATCCGGCCTTTCCGCCATGGTGCGCGCCAACCGGAATTCGAGATTGCGCAGCTTGTTGCCGCCGAAGGCGACGCCGGTCAGGTCGTCGCGCTTGATGAAGATGCGCGGCCCGCCGAGCGCCTTGGCGAGGTTCGGCGCTTCCTGCAGCGGCGTGGGCTTGAGCGCCAGCGCCACGCGCGGAATGCGCGCGATCCGCTCGCGTATCCATTGATGGCTCGGCATGGCGGACGCGGCTTGCCTGTTCGGCGTCTCGTTCATGAAAGCTCCTCATCGGCGGCATCGGTCGCGATGCGGCGCTGCTGGATGGCGGCGTCCATGCGCGCCAGGCGCTCGCCGATCATGGTCGCAGGCGACAGCAAGGTCACGCCGACCACCAGCGCGTCGATCAGCGCGAGCTGCACGATGCGCGTCGTCATCGGGGTATAGATCTCGCGACTTTCCTCTTGGGCGATCGGCAGCAGGATCGAGGACAGGGCGGCGAGGGGCGAGCCCGGCCGCGTGAGCGCGATGACGGTCGTGCCGTTGCTCCGCGCGAGCCGCACCGTCTCGATCAGCTCCCGCGTCGCACCCGAATTGGAGATGGCGATGACGACGTCCTCGGCCCCCAAGGTCGCCGCCGCCATCGCCTGCATATGCGCATCCGCGTAGGCGACCGTCATGGCGGCGAGCCGGTAGAGCTTGTGCTGCGCATCGGCCGCGACCGTCGCCGAGGCGCCGAAGCCGTAGATGTGCACCCATCGGGCTTTCAGGATCGCGGTCGCCGCGTCGCGGATGGCGCTCAACGGCAAGGCACGGCGCAGCGCTTCCAAACTGCGGATGGTGGCGTCGACCGATTTGCCGGCCGCGACCTCGATCGAATCCGAGCCGTTGATCCTGGAGGCCGCCGCGTCCCCGTCCTCGGCGGCGAGGTCGCGCAACGTGGCCTGCCGGAAGCTCTTATAGCCGGAAAAGCCGAGCTGCCGGCAAAAGCGGATGACCGTCGGCTCCGACACCTTGGCTTCGCGCGCGAGCTCCGCGACCGACAGAAGCAGCGCCTCCTCCGGGCGCGACAGAATCAGCATGGCGAGGCGGGCATGAGCCGCGCTCAAGGGCGTGGCGGGATTGCGGATCTGGTCAAGCACCGAGGAATCTAGTCATATAATGATATCAAAAGCAACATCGACGCGGCAGATTCCGGATAAATGATAGTTTTTTTTGGCTACGCTTTGAATTAGGCCTCTCAAATCAAACGTCGCAAACTCCGTTGCGGTGGGTGGCCTGTGCCCGCCATAGTGATCCGGCCGAAAGCCACGGCCCGAAAGAACGGCCCCTAAGAAAACTGCCCAAGAAAGCTGCCATGCCACCAACCGAGACCGCAGCGACCGAGCGCCTGCCGCGCATCGCCTTCGTCACCATCGGACAGGCGCCGCGACCCGATGTCGTGCCCGAAATCGTGAGGATGCTGGATGGCGCATCGCTACATGACGAGTTCGGCGCGCTCGACGGGCTCGGCGAGGAGGACCTCGGCCGCCACGCGGCAAGCGCCGATGACGACACCCTCTATACCCGCCTGGTCGGTGGCCGGCATGTGGCGTTGCGCGCCGGTTTCGTCGAGGAGCGGCTCCAGGCCCTGATGCGGCGCGTCGACCGGCGCGGCTACGACCTGATCGTGCTCATCACCACCGGCGTGTTCCAGCCGATGACCTTACGGACGCCCTTCGTGCATGGTCAGCGCGCCCTCGAGGCTTGGATTTCGACCCTTGTGCTCGGAAATTGCCAGCTCGGCGTGATCTACCCCCTGGCGCGCCAGACTAGGAGCGCGCCGCTCTACGGCACCTTGATCCAGAATGCCCGTTCGGCCGCTGCCGCCGGCGGCACCCGCAGCCTCGAGGTGGCCGCCAAGAGGTTGGGCACGACCGATCTGATCTTGATGCTGTCGGTCGGGCATACGGAGGAGATGGCGAGGCGCGTCTCGCTCATTGCCCAGAAACCCGTGGTGACGACGCGCCGCATCATCGGCGGTCTGATGCGCCTGCATCTGGGCGCATTTGCAGGCGGCCAAGGGGCGCTCGAACAACCCTCCAGCGGCACCGAATTGATCGGACGCCTGCCTCCGCCTGCGCAGCGACTGACGCGACGCGAGGAGGAGGTGCTAGCCCATGTGCTCGATGGCCGATCGAACAAGATGATCGGCCGCGTGCTCGGCATCAGCCATCGCACCGTCGAGATCCACCGCTCCCGCGTCATGGCGAAGTTCGGGACGAGCTCGGCCACGGACCTCATCCGCTGGGCGCTGCGCAGCCGAAGCGGCTGAAAGCTGCTGCGCAGTTCGGCAAGCAACCCCATAAGTGTCGGCACGTATATTGCTGGTGCCCGGAAGCCTCTATGCTTCAAGACCTCATCATCCGGACCAAGGGATGTGGATGCAAAAGCGCGTCGCCTTCGTCACGATCGGTCAGTCGCCGCGTAGCGACCTCGTGCCGCAGATGCTGGCGGAGATGCAAAGCCGCGTCGAGGTCACGGAATACGGCGTCGTCGACGGGATGAGCGTTGCAGAGATCGCGGCGATCGCTCCCCGTCCGGGCGAGCAGCACCTCGTTTCCCGCCTGCGCGACGGAAGCCAGGTCCTGCTCGGCAAGCCGGCGATCGAAAAGCGGCTCACCGCTATCCTCGCCGGCCTCGACGAGAGCGGCCTCGATCTGATCGTGCTGCTCTGCACCGGCCGCTTCGGGCATTTCCGCCTGAAGACGCCGTTCATCGAGCCGCAGCATATCGTCGATCATTTCGTGCAAGGTCTGGCCTATGAGGTGGAAAGACTGGGCGTAATGCTGCCGGACGCAAAGCAGATCGACCAGTTCCACAGCATTCCCGGGCTCGAGACGAAGTTCAGCGCTGCTTCTCCCTATGCCAAAGACTGCGACGCCCAATTGCGCGCCGCGGCCGAGCACCTCGCCGACACAGGCATGATCGTCATGCATTGCATGGGCTATTCGGAAGATATGCGCCGAGAGGTCAGGGCACGCACGGGACGCCCGGTGCTTCTGGCGCGCCGGCTCGTCGGGCAGGCGATCGATTTGATGATCTCATGAGAGAACCACAGATGACAGAGACGAATGCCCGCTACCGCATCGGCTTCGATATCGGGGGCACTTTCACGGATTTCATCCTTCTCGACGAAGGACGCTCCGAGATCAGGCTGCACAAATGCCTGACGACGCCGGCGGACCCTTCTGTCGGCGCCCTGCAAGGCCTGGGCGAGCTCGTCGAGAGCGCCGGCATCAGGCTCTCCGAGGTGCGCGAGATCGTGCACGGCACCACGCTCGTCACCAATGCGCTGATCGAACGGCGCGGCGCCAAGCTCGGCCTGATCACCACCGAGGGGTTTCGCGACATCCTCGAGATGGGCACCGAGCAGCGCTACGACATCTATGATCTGTTCCTGCAGTACCCGGATCCGCTCGTGCCGCGCCGCCGCCGGCTCGAGGTGCGAGAGCGCATGGACCGCGACGGCAACGCCATCGTGCCGCTCGACCTCGAGGCGGTGCGCATGGCGGTGCGCCGGCTGAAGGCGGAGGGCGTCGAGGCCATCGCGGTGTGCTTCCTGCACGCCTACCGCAACCCAGCCCATGAACGCGCGGCGGGCGAAGCGATCCGCGCGCTTTATCCGGAGATCGCCGTGTCGCTCTCCTCGGATGTGGTGGCGGAGCTTTGGGAATATCAGCGGCTCGTCACCACTTGCGCCAACGCCTTCGTGCAGCCGCTCATGGACCTCTATGTCCGCCGCCTCGAGCGGGAGCTGTGGCAGCGCGGCTTCCGCGGCGCGCTCCATCTCATGCATTCGGCGGGCGGGCTGGTGTCGCCGGAGACGGCGCGCGCCTTCCCGATCCGCCTCTTGGAGTCCGGCCCCGCGGGCGGCGGTCTCGCCACCGCCTTCTTCGGCGAGATGGCGGGCAAGAAGGACGTGATCTCATTCGACATGGGCGGCACCACCGCCAAGGCCTGCCTGATCGAGGACGGCCACGCCGCCATCGCGGCCGAGATGGAGGCGGCGCGCGTGCACCGCTTCAAGAAGGGTTCGGGCCTGCCCATCAAGGCGCCGGTGATCGACATGATCGAAGTCGGCGCGGGCGGCGGCTCGGTCGCCGCGATCGACGAGGTCGGTTTGCTGCGCGTCGGCCCGCATTCGGCGGGCGCGGATCCCGGCCCCGCCTGCTATGGCCGCGGCGGCACCGAGCCGACCGTGACCGACGCCAATCTGCTGCTCGGCTATTACGACCCGGGCTTCTTTCTGGGCGGTCGCATGTCGCTCGATCGCGAAGCGGCCGAGCGGGCGCTCGCCAGCGTCGGCGCCAAGCTTAAGCTCACGCCCTTGGAGACGGCTTGGGGCATCCACCGCACGGTCACCGAAAGCATGGCGGCCGCGGCCCGCATCCACATCGTCGAGAAGGGCAAGGACCCGCGCCGCTATGCGATGGTCGGCTTCGGCGGGGCGGGCCCAGCGCACGCGGCCGGAGTCGCCCGTATCCTCGGGGTGCGCGAAGTGCTGATCCCGCCGGCCTCGGGCGCCGCCTCGGCGCTCGGATTCCTGGCGGCGCCGCTGTCATTCGAGCAGGTGCGCAGCCATCCTCTGCGCCTGGACTCACCGAACGCCGCCGCGACCATCGACGCGGTGCTCGGCGAGCTCGAGCGGGAGACGCAGGCTCGCCTTGTCGCCGCCGGCGTCGCCGAGACGGACATCGCGATCGAGCGCGCGGCCGATATGCGCCTGTTCGGCCAGCTGCACGAGATCAATGTCGGGCTGCCCGCCGGCAAGATCACGCAGGCGAGCTTGCCCGAGATCGAGGCCGCCTTCGCCACGGCCTATGCGGCGCGCTACACCTCGGTCTATGAGGGCATGGAGGTGCAGATCGTGTCGCTGCGCGTGCGCTGCCGCGGCAAGCTGCCGAAGCTCTCGATCGCGCTCGCCAACTCCGCTTCCTCGGGCGCGGCCCGCAAAGGCAGCCGCCCGGCCTGGTTCGGCGAGGAATTCGTGGAGACCGCGGTCTATGACCGCTATGCGCTCAGCCCCGGCGCGAGGCTCGAAGGGCCGGCCATCATCGAGGAGCGCGAGGCGACCACCGTCATCGCCCCTGGCGACAGCGTCACGGTCGACGCCTCGGGCACCTTGCGCGTCAGCGTCGCGGTCGCGGCGCCGGCCGCCGCGCGCATCACGCCTGCGACGCCGATCGCGGAGGCGATGGCGCTGATCGAAGCCGATCCCGTCTCGCTCGAGATCATGTGGGCCCGCCTGGTCACGGTGGTCGAGGAGATGTGGCACACCGTCTGCCGCACCGCCTTCTCGCTGATCGTGTCGGAGGCGCAGGATTTCGCCTGCGACCTGCTCGACCCCGATGGCGAGAGCCTCGCCCATTCGCCGCGCGCCATGCCGGTGTTCAATCTCACCGTTCCGCGCGCCGTGAAGGCGCTGCTCGAGAGGTTCCCCTCCGACACGCTGAAGCCCGGCGACGTGCTCGTCACCAACGATCCCTGGCTCTGCGCGGGCCATCTGTTCGACATCGCCGTGGTGACGCCGGTGTTCCGCGACGGCCGCGTGGTGGCCTTGATGGGCACGGTCGGCCATGTCGGGGATATCGGCGGCAGCAAGGACTCGCTGCGCGCCCGCGAGATCTATGACGAGGGCATCCAGATCCCGCCGATGATGCTCTACCGGGAGGGCGTCGCGAACGAGGATCTCCTCACCCTGTTGGGTGAGAATGTGCGCAAGCCCAAGGAGGTGCTGGGCGATATCTTCTCCTTCGTCTCGGCCAATCAGCTCGGCGCCGAGCGGCTCGTCAAGTTCATGGACGATTACGGCATGCACGACCTGCGGGCGCTTGCGGCCGTCGTGCAGAACCGCGCCGAGGCCGCCATGCGCGACGCCATCCGCGCCTTGCCGAACGGCGTCTATCGCTCGGAAGCCTTCAACAACCCTCTCGGCACGAGGTTGCGCTATCCGCTGAAGCTCACCGTGCGCGACGATGAGATCGAGCTCGATTTCGACGGGGCGCCGCCGCAACAGCCGCAGGGAGGGCTGAACTGCACCTATAATTACTTCGCGGCGCACGCGACCTATCCGCTGAAATGCATGCTGAGCCCGCAAGTGCGCGGCAATGCCGGCTGCTACAGGCCGTTCACCGTGAAGGCGCCCGAGGGCTCGATCCTCAACTGCACGAAGCCGATGAGCGTCAATCTGCGCACGCGCACGGGCTGGTATCTCGCCCCCAACATCTTTCGGGCCCTGGCCGAGGCGGCGCCCCGGCAGGTGCAGGCGCAAACCGGGCTTCCTCACGCGATCAGCGTCTATGGCCGCGATGCCGGCGGCTATGTCTATGCCGACCATTTCTTCATGGGCGGCGGTCAAGGCGCCTCCGCCCGAAGCGACGGCAAGTCGGCGCTTCTCTATCCGACCTCCGCCGCCAATACCTCGATCGAGCTGATGGAGAGCCGGGCGCCCGTGCTCGTGCTCGAGAAATCGCTGGTCACGGATTCCGGCGGGGCGGGCCGCCAGCGCGGCGGGCTCGGCCTGCGTACCAGGATGCGCAAGCTCCATGACGACGGCCAGCCGACGCTGTTCTCGGTCTATCCGGAAGGCGTCAACCTCTCGCCCGAGGGGCTGTTCGGCGGCCGGGCCGGCGGCTCGGCGCGCGGCGTCGTGCTCGATCGGGCCGGCAAGGTGGTGCATGATTGCGGCACCGGCGAGCTCGTGACGCTGACGACGGCGGATCGCATCGTCGAAGTGTGCCTCGCCGGGGGGGCGGGTTTCGGCGATCCGCGCGAACGCGCGCCTGCCCGGGTGGACGCCGATGTGGCCGATGGTTACGTTTCGCAGGAGGGGGCGAGCCACTACCAGGCACGCGCCGCGACGGCGGCCGAATGAGGGGGCAGCGACGAATGAGGGGGCAGCGATAGGACAGGGGCAGCGACATGCAGCGGGCGGCAACGACGACGACAACTGAGCGACATCCCGTATTCTTCAGCCTTTCGAGCCTGGTGCTGATCGCCCCGCTCTGCATCGTCGGGGCGATCATCGGCACGCAACTGATCGTAACGTTGGGGATCACCACCAACACCTCGCTGATCGGTGCGTTGGCCGGCATGGCGTTGGGGCGCCTGCCGCTCGCCTATCTCACCCGCTACAAATCGATACACGTCCAGAATCTCGCCCAGAGCGCCATCTCGGCCTCGACCTTCGGGGCCGGCAATGCGCTGCTCTTGCCGATCGGCATTCCCTTCGTGATGGGCAGGCCCGACCTCGTCGAGCCGATGTTCGTCGGCGTCTTCCTGGCCATGCTGGTCGACGGCTACATGCTCTACCGCATGTTCGACAGCGAGGTGTTTCCGGCCTCCGGCGCCTGGCCGCCGGGCGTCGCGGCCGCCGAGGCCATTCGGGCCGGCGACGAGGGCGGCCGCAAGCTCGGCGTGCTCGGCATCGGCGTCGTGGTCGGCGTGATCGGATCCCTGTTCAAGGTGCCGATGTCGGCCTTCGGCGTCGCCTTCATCGGCAATATCTGGGCGCTCGCCATGTTCGGCGTCGGTCTCCTGATGCGCAGCTATTCCACCAGCCTGTTCGGCGGCGACATGTTCGCCTCGATCATTCCGGGCGGCGATCTCATGAAGGTCTATCTGCCGCAAGGCATCATGGTCGGGGCCGGCCTCGTGGCCCTGGTTCAGGTGGTGCTGCTGATCGCACGGAAGGATACAGGTAAGCCGCAGGCGAGCGGAAGCCTCCGAAGCGTCGCCGATGTGCGCCGGTCGCTGGCGCTCGGCGGCTCGGCCTATGTCCTCATCGCCATGCTGCTGGCGTTCCTGGGCGGTCTATGGACCGAAATGTCGCCTGGCCTGCTGCTGGCCTTCGTGATCTATGCGGCCTTCGCGGCCATGGCGCATGAGGTGATCGTGGGCCTGGCGGCGATGCATGCCGGCTGGTTCCCGGCTTTCGCCGTGGCGGTGATCACGCTCGTCATCGGCATGCTGATCGGCTTCCCGCCGGTCGCCTTGACCTTGCTCGTGGGATTTTCGGCGGCGACCGGCCCCGCCTTCGCGGATATGGGCTACGACCTGAAGGCGGGCTTCATGCTGCGTGGCTATGGGGCGGACCCGGCCTTCGAGCGCGAGGGCCGCAAGCAGCAGCTCTTCGCGGCCATGTTCGCCTTCGTGGTGGCAGGCGCGGTCGTGCTCTTGTCCTACCGCTTCTATCTCGCCAACAACCTCGTCGCCCCGATCGACCGCGCTTACGCGGCCACGATCAAGGCCGGCACCACGCCGGAGGTGGCGCGCAACCTCCTGCTCTGGGCGATCCCGGGGGCGTTGCTGCAATTCTTCGGCGGGCCGAAGCGGCAGATGGGCGTTCTCCTCGCGACCGGCCTTCTGCTAGGCGGTCCGCTCGCGGGCTATGCCGTGCTGATCGGCATCGTGCTCCGCCTGCTCTGGACGCGCTTCGCGCCCAAGGAACGGCTCGGCGACATGGAAGTCTTCGCGGCCGGCGTCATCGCGGGCGATGCCTTGTCGGGTTTCTACGACATGGGATCGAAATACTTCGCGACGAAAGGCTGACCGCCTTCACTGTGTGATCGTCCCGGTCACACCCCAACTATCCGACACGACGAAGCCTTGCGGATAGGGATCGTCCGGATCGAGGAGATAGGTGTGGAAGCCGGTGATCCAGGCTCGCCCCTCGATCGCCGGCATGATGGCCGGGCGACCGGCGACGCGGGTCTCCGATACGATGCGACCGCGGAACTGCGAGCCGATGATTGATTCATGGATCATGGTCTCGCCAACTCGCATCTGGCCCCTCGCATGCAGCACCGCCATGCGGGCGCAGGTGCCGGTGCCGGTCGGGCTCCGATCGGATCGGCCCGGCGCCACGATGCAGGTATTGCGCGTCACCTCGCCGACGCCGGCGAAAGGCCGATTGAACTGCACGATCGACACGCCGGCGATCGCAGGATTCTGCGGATGCACGACGCTGAGCTGCCGGCGCGCCGCGAGCCGGATGCGCTCGCCGAGCGATGCGAGCTCGCGCGCTTCCGACGGCTCGACATGGAATCCGAGGCGCGTCGCATCGACGATGGCGTAGAACATCCCGCCATAGGCGATGTCCACATCGATCGTGCCATGGCCGTCGACCTCGAGCTTGGCGTCGAGCCTGTCGACGAAGCTCGGCACATTCTCGAATTCGACGGAACGGCATTTGCCGTCTTGGCAGCGCGCCACCGCCTTGACGGGTCCGGCGGGCGTATCGACCATCACCACGGTTTCCGGTTCCCGCATCGCCACCATGCCGGTCTCGAGCAGCACGGTCACCGTGCAGATGAGGTTCGAGCCCGACATCGGCACATATTCGGTCGGCTCCATGATGATCACGCCGACATCGCAGCCCTCGAGGATCGGCGGCGTCACGATATTGGCGTGGCGGCAGACGCTGCCGCGCGGCTCGCATAGCAGGAAGCGGCGGACATGGTCGAAGTCGCGCCGCATGGTCTGCATGCGCTCGAACATGGAGGCGCCTTGCGGCGGCAGGAAGCCGCCGACGACGACATCGCCGACTTCGCCCTCCGCGTGGCAGCCCACGACCGACAGCATCGAACGGCTCCGCATGCTGAACCTCGTTATGCTCTAACGTTCAATACGATCTCGGCAGGCCGAGCACATGCTCGGCGAGATAGGAGAGGATGAGGTTCGTCGAGATCGGCGCGACCTGGTAGAGGCGCGTCTCGCGGAACTTGCGCTCGATATCGTATTCCTCGGCAAAGCCGAAGCCGCCATGGGTCTGCACGCAGGCATTGGCCGCCTCCCAGGAGGCATCGGCCCCGAGCAGCTTCGCCATATTGGCTTCCGCGCCGCAATCGCCGCCGGCCTCGTAGCGGCGGATGGCCTCCCGCACCATGAGTTCGGCGGCGCGCATCGCCGCATAGGCCTTGGCGATCGGGAACTGCACCCCCTGATTCTGGCCGATCGGCCTGCCGAAGACGTTGCGCTCCTTGGCGTAGCGGGAGGCCTTGTCGATGAACCATTTGGCATCGCCGATGCACTCGGCCGCGATCAGGATGCGCTCGGCGTTCATGCCCGACAGGATATAGCGGAAGCCCTTCCCCTCTTCGCCGATCAGGTTCTGCGCCGGCACCCGCACATTGTCGAAGAACACCTCGGTCGTGGCGTGGTTCATCATGGTGCGGATCGGCCGGATGGCGAGACCTGCCGAGGCGCGCATGTCGAGGATGAACACCGACAACCCTTCGGTGCGCTTTGTGCCTTCGGCTTTCGGCGTGGTGCGCGCCAGGAGCAGCATCAGGTCGGAATGCTCGGCCCGGCTCGTCCAGATCTTCTGCCCATTGACCACATAATGGTCGCCCTCGCGGCGGGCGAAGGTCTTGATCGAGCTCGTATCCGTCCCGCTCGTCGGTTCCGTGACGCCGAAGGCCTGCAGGCGCAAGGCGCCGGAGGCGATCTGCGGCAGATAGGCGCCCTTCTGGGCCTCGCTGCCGTAGCGGAGCAGAGTTCCCATGATGTACATCTGCGCATGGCAAGCGGCGCCGTTGCAGCCGGCATGATGGATCTCCTCGAGGATCGCGGCGGCGGCCGACAATGTCAGGCCGGCGCCGCCATAGGCCTCGGGGATGAGCGCGGCCAAGAAGCCGGAGCGCCCGAGCGCCGCGACGAACTGCGAAGGATAGGCCATCTCGCGGTCGAGCTTGCGCCAATACGCGGCCTGAAACCCTTCGCACAATTTGCGGACCGCTTCGCGGATATCGGCGTGATCTCGTTCTTCTGTCATCGGTCATGTTCGAATGGCGATACGGGAAGCTAATGCATTTTTGCGCGAACAGGATACTGGTGCAGAAGGTCTCGCCGTAAGCTTGTTCAATTGTGGATCGATTCCGGGGGATGTAAGCATCCCCCGAACCGAGTGTTGGAGGCTTCGACCGTGAAGAGCAAGGGGCGCGGCGCGCCGGGTGGGACGCGGGCACGTCATATCCGCGGAGCGGGGCGCGAGGCGGTGTCCGCCGAGGCCGAGACGTGGCCGGCGGCGGTCTATCGCGTTCTGCGGCGCGCCGATGTGCGTCACATGGCCTTCGTGCCCGATGCCGGCCATACGGAGCTCATCGAGCTCTTCAGCGCCGACCCGCACATCGTCTCGAATGTGCTGACGACCGAGGAGGAAGGCGTCGCCATCGCGGCCGGCGCCTGGCTCGGCGGCCAGCGCAGCGTGCTCCTGATGCAATCGAGCGGGGTCGGCAATTGCATCAACATGCTCTCGCTCGCGACCATTTCGCGCTTCCCCCTGCTGATGCTGGTGACCATGCGCGGCGAATGGGCCGAGTTCAATCCCTGGCAAGTGCCGATGGGCCGGGCGACCGAAGCGGCCTTGACGGCGATCGGCGTGCGCTGCATGCGCACCGATACGCCGGAGGAGCTTGTCGAAATCGTCGGCTCGGCGGCCGTGCTCGCCTACGAGGCCGACCAGCAGATCGCGGTCCTGATCTCGCAACGCATGCTGGGCAGGAAGAAATGGTGAGGCCCGTGACGATCGATGGCACTCTCGACCGTCGCCAAGCCGTCGCCGCGTTCCTGAAGGATCGCGGCGATCTGCTGCTGGTCACCGGGCTTGGCTCGTCGAGCTACGATGCGCATGCCGCCGGCGACCACGACGCCAACTATTATCTGTGGGGCGCCATGGGCGCCGCGGCGCTCATAGGCCTCGGCATCGCCCAGGCGAGACCCGAGCGGACCGTCCTCGTGATCACCGGCGACGGCGAGCAGCTGATGGGGCTCGGGGGTCTTGCGACCATCGCGGTCGCCAAGCCGAGCAATCTCGTGATCCTGGTCGTCGACAACGGGCATTTCGGCGAGACCGGCATGCAGAAGAGCCATACCGGGCACGGCATCGAGATCGCCAAGGTCGCGCAGGCCTGCGGCATCGAGGCGCGCCTCGCCTATGACCTCGCCGAGGTCGAGGCGATGCGTCGATCGTTGCGACGACGGGCGAACGGGCCGCGGCTCTACGTCGTGAAGGTGAGGCCGGAAAACCCGCCGCGCTCCTTGCCGCCGCGCGATGCGGTTCATCTCAAGAACCGCTTTCGAACCCATCTCGGCCTGCCGATCACCTGACGGCGCCGCCGGGCAATCGCATTTGGAATAGTACGAGCGGCCATCGCGCTTTCCTCCCCCTGAAAGGGGGAGGTCGACGCGCTGAGAGCGCGTCGGGGGGGGTCGAAGGCTGCGAGAACGACTGGGTAATCCCACCCGAATGCGATTGCCCCTGGCGCCACCGGCGACGCAGTCGACACCCATATCCGGCCGCGCTAACCTTGCCGCAAAATCGCCCATGGGCGATCATGAAGGGGAGGGTGCGATGCGCGGCGGTGAGCATCCCTATATCGGGACGGTCAAGCGGTTGCACGCCGAAGGGCGCTGCGACCGACGCGAGTTCCTGCGGACCGCGACCTTGCTGGGCATGTCGGCCGCAGCGGCCTACGCTTTCGCCGGCAAGGTCGCCGGAACGGCGCTCGCCCAGGTGCAGGCCGCGACCGACATCCCGCACGGCGGCACGGCACGCATCGGCGTGCGGCTGCGCCAGATCGAGTCCGCGCATAAGAACAACTTCGTCCCGCCCAGTAACGTGCTGCGCCAAGTCTGCGAATACCTGACGAAGACCGGCTACGACAACGTCACCCGTCCCTATCTGCTCGAGAGCTGGCAACCCAGCGACGACCTGCGAACCTGGACCATGAAACTGCGCCGGGACGTGAAGTGGCGCAGCGGCAAGCGCTTCACCGCCGATGATGCGCTATGGAACCTCAAGCAGGTGCTCGATCCCAAGACCGGCTCCTCCAGCCTCGGCCTGATGCAGGGCTATCTGATGAAACAGGTGGAGAGCGGCGAGCGCGGCGCGGACGGCAAGCCGAAGATGACCCAGCAACTCTGGGACGCGAATGCGCTGGAGAAGGTCGACGACCTCACCTTCCGCATGAACCTCAAGGTCGGCCAGCTCGCGATCCCCGAGCACCTGTTCCACTATGCGACGTTCATGACCGATCCGGAGCAGGGCGAGATTTTCGGCACCAACCTGAACGGCACCGGCCCGTTCGAATTGGTGGACTATCAGGTGGGTCAGCGCGCGACGCTGCGCGCCCGCAAGGATTACTGGAGCCGGCCGGCCTTCCTGGATCAGGTGGTGTTCGTCGATCTCGGCGATGATCCGGGCGCGGAGGTGGCGGCGCTGGCGTCGCGCCAGGTGCATCTGATATCGGCCATGAGCGCGTCGCAACTCGAGCCGTGCAAGCGCATGGCGCACCTCACCTATTACCCCGCCGACACCGCCTCCTCGGGGCATGCGCGCATGCATCCGGTGCCGCCGTTCGACGACAAGCGGGTGCGCCAGGCGATGCGCCAGGCGGTCGATTGCGCCACCGTGGCGCGCGTCGCGCTGGGCGAGATCGGCTCGCCGGGCGAGCACCACCATGTAAGCCCGATCCACCCCGAATACGCCAAGCTGCCGGCCTTCGACCGCGATCTGGATAAGGCGAAGAAGCTGCTCGCCGAGGCCGGACACCCGGACGGGATCGACGTCGAGCTGGTTTGCGCGAACTCCTCCTGGCAGCGCGACGTGTCGCAGGTGATGATCGAACAATGGGCGGATGCCGGCATTCGCTGCAAGCTGAAATTGATCCCGTCCGCCGAGTACAACAAGAACTGGAAGGAGCCGCCGCTCGGCTTCACCGATTGGTCGCACCGCCCGCTCGGCGTGATGTGCCTGTCGCTGGCCTACCGGACCGGCGTCCCCTGGAACGAATCGAACTACGCGAACCCCGAATTCGACCACCTCCTGGATCAGGCGGAGAGCATCGCCGATGTCGAGAAGCGGCGGGCGGTGATGGCCAAGCTCGAGGCGATCCTGCAGGACGACGGCCCCTTGGTGCAACCGATCTGGCGCAAGGTGTTCTGCTTCGCCGACCAGAAGCTGAAGGGGTTCCGCATGCACCCGACGCAATATATCTTCTGCGAGGAGTACGGGGTCGAGGCCTGACGTGCTGCGCCTGATCGTAAGGCGGATCGCTTACCTGATCGCTACCCTGCTCGCCGTTTCGGTGGCGCTGTTCCTGCTTTTCGAGCTGTCCCCCGAGAACGTCGCCGCCGAGACATTGGGGCCGTATGCCCTCCCCGAGCAGCGCCAGCTTTGGCTCGCGCAGCACGGCTACTTCCAGCCCGCTTATCTTCGCTACCTTCAGTGGCTCGGCCATGTGCTCAGCCGCGATCTCGGGCAGTCGCGGGTGTTCAACGCGCCGGTCGCGGACGTGCTGCTGCAGCGCCTCGGCAACTCGGCGATCCTGGCGGCTGCCTTCTTCCTGGTCATGGTGCCCACCGCCATCGGCATGGGCGTGCTGGCGGGGATGCGGGAGGGCTCGGCGCTCGACCGCGTCATCAGCATCATCGCGATCGTCACCACCTCGATCCCGCCTTTCGCCAGCGTGGTGCTGCTCACCACGATATTCGTGTTCACGCTGCATTGGCTGCCCGGCACCAGCTCGATGCTGGACGGGTTCTCCTGGCGGGAGCTCGTGCTGCCCGTGCTGGTGCTGGTGCTCTACGATGTCGGCTATGTGGCGCGTATCACCCGCGCCGCCATGGTCGAGGCGATGGCGAGCCCGTATGTGCGCACCGCGATCCTCAAGGGCCTGACGCGCAGGCGCGTGATCCTGCGCCACGCGCTGCGCAATGCGCTGATCGCCCCCGTGACGGTCATTCTGCTGCAGGTGAACTGGCTGATCGGCGGCGTGGTCGTGGTGGAGTTCTTCTTCGCATATAAGGGTTTCGGGTCGCTGATCCTGGAAGCCGCCTTGGCGCAGGACCTCTATTTGATCGAGGCCACGACCATGGTCGCCGTGCTGATCGCCGTCGCGACCCAGAGCCTGGCGGATCTCGCCTACGCCGTGCTGAACCCGCGCATCCGTTATCAGCGATGAGCCTGCCCGTGAGTTTCGGCCCATGAGCCTCACCGGCGTGCCGCGCCAGAGCCCGGTCGCCGCCGCGGGGGCGGCCATCATCGCCTTCTGGATCGTGGTCGCGCTGCTGGCGCCGGCGCTGGCGCCGTTCTCGCCCACCCGGTCCTTCGTGACCATGGCGCCGCCGGGTACCGTCACGCCGGACGGGCGCTTCCTGCTCGGCACCGACAATCTCGGCCGCGACATCCTCTCGCGCATCATCTTCGGCGCGCGCACGGTGCTGGTCTACGCGCCGGCGGCGACGCTCTGCGCCTACCTGTTCGGCGTCATCGGCGGCGTGGTCGCGGGCTATCGCGGCGGCGTGATCGACGAGGTCTTGTCGCGCGTCGGCGATGCGGTGCTCGCCTTCCCGGTGCTGGTGCTCTACATCCTCATCGTCAATCGCTTCGGCGCATCCGGTACCAACATCGTCATCGCCACGACGCTCGCCAGCGGGCCGGGCATCATGCGGCTGGTGCGGGGCCTGGTGCTCGACCTGCGCGACCGCGCCTATGTGCAGGCGGCGGAGACGCGCGGCGAGCCCGGCTGGTGGATCATGCTGGTCGAGATCCTGCCCAATGCCCGTGGGCCCCTGATCGTCGACCTCTGCCTGCGGCTCGGCTACGTCACCATCGCCATCGGCACGCTCGGCTTTCTCGGCGTCGGCTTGCCGCCGCCCACGCCCGATTGGGGCGGCATGATCTATGAGGGCCGCCAGTTCGCGACCGTGTTTCCCCACATCATCGTGTTCCCCTGCATCGCCGTGTCGTCGCTGGTGCTGGGCTTCAACCTCTTGGCCGACGGGCTGCGGGAGCTCGCCGCCGGTGACTGACGCGCCCGTGCTCGAACTCGAGGGCGTCTCGGTCGCCTATCGCACGCATAGCGGCGAGGTGCCGGCAGTGGTCGGCGTTTCGCTTGAGCTGCGCGAAGGCGAAAGCCTCGGGCTGGTGGGCGAATCGGGTTGCGGCAAGTCCACCATCGCCTTCGCGGTGCTGCGTCACCTCGCCGGGCGCGGGCGCGTCACCGGCGGCGCCATCCGCTTCCGCGGCCGGGACATGACGAACCTCTCCGACGAGGCGCTGCGGCGCATGCGCGGCGGCGGCATCGCCATGGTCTACCAGGAGCCGATGGCGGCGCTGAACCCGTCAATGCGCATCGGCGAGCAACTCGCCGAGGTGCCGGTGGCCCATGACGGCGCGTCATGGGGAGAGGCACGGCGCCGCGCCGAGGCGCTGCTGGCCGACGTCAAGCTGGCGGACCCCGGCCGGATCATGGCTTCCTATCCGCATCAGCTCTCGGGCGGTCAGCAGCAGCGCGTCGTGATCGCGATGGCGCTGTTGGCGCGGCCGGCCGTGCTGTTGCTGGACGAACCCACCACCGGCCTCGACGTGACCGTGGAGGCCGGCGTGGTGGACCTCATCGCCGGCCTGCGGGCGAAGTTCGGCACCAGTCTTTTGTACATCTCGCACAATCTCGGCCTGCTGCTGCGCGTGTGCGACCGCATCGCGGTGATGTACTCGGGCGAGATCGTGGAGGAGGGCCGCGCCGCCAGCATCTATGCCGAGCGACGCCATCCCTATACGCGCGGCTTGTTCGCCTGCCTGCCGAACGCCGGTACCGAAAAGGAGGCGCGGCCGTTGCGGGCCATCCGAGGCACCGTCGGCTCGCCGCTGGACCGGCCGCGCGGGTGCTATTTCGGCCCGCGCTGCGACGCCTTCACGCCGGGCCTTTGCGACATAGCACCGGTGCCCTTGGAGCGGGCCGGAGACGGCGCCGTCCGCTGCCTGCGATGGCGCGCGCTCCCCGCCGAAGTGCCCGCCCCTGCCCTCGCTGCCGCATTGCCGGCCAGCGCCAGGGACATCGCGCTCGAGGCGCTGGAATTGACCAAGGACTATGCGGCGCAGGGCAACTCGCCGCTGGCATGGCTGGGACTAGGGTCGCGCCGGCATGTGCGCGCCAACGACCGGGTCAGTCTGCGGGCGCCGGCCAGGCGGACGCTCGCCATTGTCGGTGAGTCCGGCTGCGGCAAGTCCACCTTCGCCCGGGTGCTGATGGGCCTGGAGCGCGCCACCTCCGGTGCGCTGATCATGGACGATGCCGACCTCGCCGCGCTCCCCGTGCGGCGGCGCAGCCAAGCCCAGCTGCGCGCCGTGCAGATGGTGTTTCAGAACCCGGACGAGACGCTCAACCCGTCCTACCCGGTCGGCTGGCAGATCAGCCGCGTGGTGCGACGCTTCGGCCTCGGGAACGCCCCGGAGCGACTGGCGGCGATCCTCGAAGCGGTGCGCCTGCCGGCCGGCATCGCGCGGAGCCGGCCCGGGCGGTTGTCCGGCGGGCAGAAGCAGCGCGTGGCCATCGCGCGCGCCTTCATCGGCGAACCGCGCCTGGTGGTCGCGGACGAGCCGGTGTCGGCGCTCGATGTCTCGGTGCGCGCCGCCGTCGTCGAGCTGCTGATGGACCTGCAAAGGCGGCGCGGGACGACGCTGATCCTGATCAGCCACGATCTCGACCTCGTCCGCTACGCGGCCGACCAGGTCGTGGTGATGTATCTCGGCCGCGTCATGGAGGCCGGCACGACCCGGCAGGTGTTCGCCCCACCCTTCCACCCATATACCGCGGCGCTGCTCTCGGCCATTCCGGCGGCCGACCCGTCGATCGAGTACCGCCGCACGCTGCTCTCCGGCGAGCTGCCGAGCCCGCTCGACCCGCCGCGGGGCTGCCCGTTCCATACGCGATGTCCGCGCAAGCTCGGCACGATCTGCGAGACCGAGCGGCCGGCCGAGCAGGTCGCCGACGGCCATCGCATCGCCTGCCATATTCCGCGCCCCGAATTGATGGAGCTCAGGCCGTGAACGTCAGCGAGATGATCGCCACTCGCAGCGAGGTCGCGGCGGGACGGGGCGTTGTCGCCTGCGGCCATCCGCTCGAGGTCGAGGCCGGCATCGCCGCATTGCGGGCGGGCGGCAACGCCATCGATGCGACGGTTGCCGCCGCCTTCGCCGGCTTCGTAGTGGAGCCTGCCTCCTGCGGCCTGGGGGGCTATGGGCGCCTGGCCATCCGCCTCGGAGATAGCGGGCGCTTCGTGACGATCGACCACTACGCCCGGGCGCCTGCCGCGGCGCGTCCGGATATGTTTGCCGTCGATCCGGCGAGGCCGATGAAATATTACGGTTTCCCGCACACCGTCGGCATGCGCGCCGAGATGGGCGTGCGCGCCGCCGCGGTCCCCGGCGCGGTCGCCGGGCTGTGCGCGGCCCAGGAGATGTTCGGCCGGCTGAAGCTCGCCAAGGTCTTGGAGCCTGCCATCGGCTATGCCGAGGCGGGCGTTGCGGTCGATTGGCTGTTGCAGCTCACTATCGGTGCGCGGCTCGCCGACATAAGGCGGCACAAGCCGGCCGCCGACTTGCTGCTGCGCGCCGGCGCGCCGCCAACCGCCGCCGGACCGCTCGGCCCGGGCGAGCGGCTGGACACGGCGGCGCTCGCGGCCACGCTGAAGCGCATCGCCGCCCATGGCCCCGCCGGCTTCCATGACGGTCCGGTCGCCGACGCCATAGCCCGGGCGTGCAGCGGCGGCATCCTGAGCGCCGATGATTTGCGCGCCTACCGCCCGCGTATCCTCGCCGAGCAGCCGACGCCGTATCGCGACTATCGGGTCGTGACCGCCTGGGACCAAGTCGGGATCGAGGCGCTGAACGTGCTGTCGGCGTTCGACCTCGAGGCGCTCGGTCGCGACGGCGTGGGATTTCGCCACGTGATGGCCGAGGCGCTCGCCTGCGCCTTCATCGACAACATGACGCATTACGGCGACCCCGATCATGAGCGCAGCCCCGTCGAAGGCCTCGCGAGCCCGAGCTTCGGGCGGGCGCGCGCGAGCGCGATCCGGATGGATCAGGCGTTGCCGCGCCCGGTCGAGCCGGCCGACCCCTGGCCGTTCCAGGACGACGCGTTGAAGCCCGCCCGATTGCCGGAAAGGCCCTCGGCCGCAGGCCTCGCCGGCACCAGCCAGATGGCGGCCGCCGACCGCGAGGGCAACATCACCTCTCTGATCACCAGCCTGAGCAGCAGCTTCGGCTCATTGGTCTACGTGCCCGAAATCGGCGTGATGCTGAACAACGCCATGCAGAATTTCGACCCGCGACCCGGCACGATGAACTGCATCCGCCCCGGCAAGATGCCGATCTTCGCCGCCCCCGCCCTCGTCGCCGCCGGCGACGGGCGGACCGCTTTCGGCGCCTGCGGCTCGGGTGGATACCGAATCGAGACCGGCGTGCTGCACGCCTTCGTTCACGCGGTCGATTTCGGCTGCACCGTGCAGGCGGCGGTCGATGCGCCACGCGTGCATTGCCAGGGAGAGGACACCTTCGTCGACGCGCGCATACCGATCGAAGTGCGCGACCGGCTCGCCGCCATGGGTCATAAGATCGTGGTGCAGCGGGACCTGCCGGGCGTGAACTGCTTCGGCCGGGTCTGCGCGGTCGCCATCGCCGCGGACGGCACGCTGCGCGCCGGCACCGGTCCCGCCTGGAACACGGCCGCGGGGGGATATTGAGCGGCTGGTGCGCTCGATGCCTTGCCGCTGGTTCTATCGAGTTGGTGCGCTCGAACGCAATATTGCGGCGATGATCCGAAGCGTGGCTTTGATCCGCCGCAGGTCCGCGATTCGGAAAGCGACAACATATCTCTGAATTTAATCAAACACTATTTATTAACCACGTCGCGTTGTCGCGCGAACTCTAATTCAGTTGCCGCGTTTTACTCATGGTTGCACGAATGGCGCATCTCATGATCCACTCGATCGTGTTTCTGATTTCGAGACACATTCACGGCCTGCTCTTCGTGTCGCTGTGCGTGGTCGATGCGATCGTGCTTCCCACGCTACTCTATTTCCTGGCTCACGAGCGCGGCGCCGATGGCTATCTGCTGGATCCGGTTGCCGACTGCCTTTCCAAGCAATTCCTGTCCTGGGTGGCGAGCGAGGCGGCGTTCGGAGGGGAAGGCGACAAGGCGCCTGGCAGCCGGCAATCGCCCGGGAATGTCGCCGACCGTTCGCGGCTCGCCGACCCTGCCTGGCTGGAGCCGCCGGCTCCATGGAGCAGCATTGCGAGATCCGCGCATCTCTATTCGCGCATTCTGCGCGGCGAAAGGGCGACTGCTTCGCAGGAAGACGCTCCGGACCTCCCTGCTCGGGCGAAGCCTGTTCGCGCGGCCGGTGCGACCCCTCCGGATGCTGACTGCAGCCCGGCGCCGCAGGGGAGGCGCAAGAGCGCCTAGCCGTTCAGGCCTTTTGCAGCGGTTGACGAGGCGCCGAGGGTTGGCCAAAGACGAGACTTTGGAACGGCGATGGGCATAGTGTCTCCACCTGAATTCCCCGACAAGGGCCTCCTTTGGCGAGGTTGGGATGATACCACGCTCAGGATCATCAATGAAAAACAGCGGCCGGTGCTGCTCTTCGTCGCGGATACCGATCCGGCCGTGTGGCCATTCCTGCGGGAAGTACTCAGGGAGATGCCCACCAACGCGAAGTTGCGGACCCTCCTGCACGAGACCTACACCGCCTTGTACATCGAGCCCAATGCACTGCCCGAGGAACTGAAGGCGCTGGGCGCCGGCAACCGCTACCATATCGCGGTTCTGTCGCCCCACGGCCTGACGCCGATCGTCACGATCGACCCGGTGAGAGGAAGGCCGCCGGAGGTCGTCGACGAAATCGTTCTCATTCTCGAGCGTCTTCGTACGGTGTGGCGCTGAATATGGGCATTCCGAGAGGTCGCTTCATACGCCGGAGCACTGGTCAATTGCATCGGATCCGCGATGCGGCACTTGGTGCGGGCGGCCGGACTTGAACCGGCACAGGCATTGCTGCCCTACGGATTTTCTTACCAGCTACGACTTTCGCCGCCTCGCCTTGCGCATTCGCGCATGGGCGAGTTTGTGGTCTGGACTATCCCTTCACCCTAGCGTGTGCCGGTCCCGGCACAGGCCTTAGGCGCTACCCGTCTAGTCTCTACACCTTCCCGTCGCCGGGCTTGGCTCGGGATTGCCATGTGACAGGTTTCCCCGAATTTGGGCAGTTCTACCGTGCGGTTTCCCGCACAGCACTCAAGTTGCGTCTAAGTCCGTTGCGTCTACCAATTTCGCCACGCCCGCGTGACCGCTTGGTTATAGGCGCCCCCTCCGGAGGGGCCAAGGGGATTTTGGCGACAGGGGAACTTGGAACCTCGGCATGGCGGCGATCCGAGCAGGATCAATATGAAACCGGCCGAATACCTGATATGAGGGATGAGGCGAGCTTGATCCCCTCTTCGAAGACCCATGGATGTCGTCGATGACGCGTCCGGTGCATGCCTTGCGATAGACCGATCACGATGGCATTCGACGCTTTCATCAGCTACTCGTCGAAGGACAGGCGCGCCGCCGACGCCGCCTGCGCGGTGCTCGAGGCGGAAGGCATCCGCTGCTGGATGGCGCCGCGCGACATCCTGGCAGGCGCCGATTGGGGCGCCTCGATCATCGAGGCGATCGATACCTGCCGGGTCATGGTGCTCATTTTCTCGGCGAGCGCCAACGGCTCTTTGCAGATACGCAACGAGATCGTGCATGCGGTCGGCCAGGGCATCCCCATCGTGCCGATCAGGATCGACGATGTCATGCCGACCAAGACGCTGTCCTATTACATGAGTGCGGTGCATTGGCTCGATGCGCTGACGCCCCCGATCGAGCAGCATCTCAAGCGTTTGGCGCAAGCGGTTCGATCGCTCCTCGAGGTGGGCGGCGGCACCAGCCACGATGACGCCGCCGCAGGCCAGCGCCCCGTTCCGGCGCAATCCGGCGTCGCCAGTTCTCCCGCGCGCGACACGAAGAGGGAGCCGCACGAACCGCAATCTTCTCGATCCGCCCCGATCCTCGGGCCGAGGAGCGGTTGGGGCCGGCTTCTCGCGGTCGCCGCGGCATGCGTTCTCTTGGTGGGCGCCTGGGCGCTCGGATCGAGATTTCAATCGCAGGGCTCACGCGGCGAAAGCGTAATTGCCGCGCCTGTCTCGCCGGCGGCGGACAAGCCTGCCGCTGTGTCGCCTACGAGATATTATTATGTGGATGGCCTCGATCCCAACGGCTACAACTGGCTTGCCTTGAGGTTCGACCCCAGCCCGCAGTCCAAATGGTCGGACACCCATATGGGTCCGGGCACGCTTCTCACGGTGCTCAGCCAGAGCGGCGACTACTACTATGTTCGCCTGTTGAGCGGCGAAACGGGTTGGGCCAGTGTCCGGTATGTCAAGTGTTGCCGGACGAAATCGGATTGAATGCGCGCGACTACGCCCGGCCGGCCCTATTTCGTCATTCGCGGCAGCGTCCGGCTCGACTCGGGTGGCTCCATCCAGCCGTTCGCCCTCTAAGCGGCGACGAAGGCGGGCGGCTGCGGATCATCGTTGGCGGCGGGCTCGACGGCGAGGAGCAGCGAAGGCTTCTCGGCAGCGAAACGCTCGAGCGTCGCTGCCATCGCGGCTTCGTCCGCCTCGCCGCGCACGATGAGCGTCACGTCGACGGCGGCGATCAGCTCGCGCATGGCGGCCGGTTCGTCGATGCAACGGGTATCGACCAGCACGGCGTCATAGGTGTGGGAAAGCGCCTGCAGCACGACCGGGAGATCGCGCTTCGCCGGATCGCTCGCGCCCATGGCCGAGATTCCGGCCGGGACGATATGCAGTCCCGAATGCGGGTCGCGGTGGATCGCATCGGCGAAACTGATCTCGTTCGCCATCAGGTCGCAAACGCCTTGCGCCTCGGCAAGCCCGGTTTCCCGCGACAGGTTGTCCCCTTGCCGGTCGAGATCGACGAGGACCGTTCTGCAGCTTTGCGCCATATCGCGGCCGAGCGGCAACGCGAAGGAGGGCGCCGCATCAGCGCCGCTGGCCCGGCACAGGAGCACGACGATCCCCCTGCCCTGCGGCTTGAGCGAGATGAGATGAGCGGCGATGCCGGCGATCTCGGTCGCCCCTGAGGCTTGCACATCGATCGGATCGGATTCTCGGGTAGGCGGACCGACCATCGCTTGTCGGGTCGCCTCATCGGGCTCGTGATGTTCAACCGTAGGTGCGACTTCCGCCGAAGCCGGGCCTGCCGGCCCCAGCCCATGCTCGCCGGATCCCCCGGCAGACGCGGCCGGCACCGCGCCCTCCGCCAAGATCGTCCCATCCGCCGACTGGGCCTCGGGCGGATGCTCGACTTGGCCCGCTGACGGTTCGAGCCTGCGCCTCGTCGCCACGCCCGCGCCGCGGCCGGGATTCGGCGTCGCGGGTTTGCGCGCAGCGCCCGGGAAGGCGAGCTCCTTGGCCACCACGCCAGCGACCGAGAGCACCAAGGTGCCGAGCGTCGCGATCGAGATGATCGGGATCTTTCTGGGGAATGAGGGCGTCGCGGGCATGAGGGCGCGGGCGATGATGCGCGCATCCGGCGGCACGGCCTTGTCATCGTCGCGGGCGGCCGCTTCGCGATACTTCGCCATATAGGCCTCGAGCTGGTCGCGCGCCGTCTTGGCATCGCGCTCCAGCGCGCGAAGCTGAACTTCCTTCTCATTGCCGAGCGATGAGGTCTTCTTCTGCTCGTCGAGCGTGGCGCTGATGCTGTCGACACGGGAGCCCGCGATGCGGGCATCGTTCTCGAGGCCGCGCACCGTCTTCTCTGCGGCGAGCCTGATCTGCTTGTCGAGATCGGCGAGCTGTGCGGCAAGCTCCTTCATGCGCGGATGCTGCGGCAGCAGCGAGCGCCCTTCGAGCGCCATCTGCGCCGACATCGTGGCCCGCTGCTCGCTCAGCCGCCGGATCAGCTCGTTGTTGGCGACTTCGGAAATGTCGAGCGTGCGGCCCGATTGGATCATCTCGCGCAGCAACTTGGCCTTGGATCTCGCATCCGCCTGGGCGGCACGCGCATTGGCGAGTTGCGTATTGAGGTCGGCGAGTTGCTGTGCGTTAATGGTGGTGTTGTTCGCACCGATCAACAGCCCGTTGGCGGTGCGGAAGGCTTCCACCTTCGCCTCGGCCTCATCGACCTTCTGGCGCAGAGGCTGGATGGCGCCCGACAACCAGGCGCCAGCTGAACGGGCGGAGGTCTTCTTGGCTGTTTCCTGCGCCTTCAGGTAGAGATCGGCCATCATATTGGCGCCGTCGGCCGCGAGTTGCGGATCGGCGGAGGTGAACTCGATGTTGATGACGCGCGAGCCGCGCGCCGGGAAGACGCGCAGCCGGTCCGAGAACTTCTCGAACACCCGGTCCTCCGGCGTGAGGTTTGCCGGGTTCTGGATCAGTCCGGCGAGGATCAGGAGGCGCGTCCAGGGCTGCGGCGGACCGGCGAGCGGATCGAATTCGGGGTTGCCGACGAGGTTGAGGCGCCGGATCGCGTCGCTCGCCAGGCCGCGCGAGCTCAAGAGGAGCACCTGGCTCTGCACGGCCTGATCGTCGATCGGCAAGGGCTGGCTGGTCACGTCGCGCTCCGAACCCGGGCGCGTATAGAAACTATCGCCGCTCTCGAGCAAGATCGCCGCCTCGCCGGTGTAGCGGGGCGTCGCGAGGTTGACGAACAGGAACGAACCGACGAGCGCGAGCAGCGTCAAGCCGAGGATCGGCCGCGCCTTGGCGCGGATGGCTCGACCGATGGTGGCGAGATCGAAGTCGTCGCCCGACCGGGGCGCGTCTCGAGCCGGCATGTCCCCGATCTCGCCCACATACGCGTCACTCATGGACCGCTCCGTCAGATTCCTTCCAGCATTTAAACACTATTAGGGTTGCTGCCCGGTTAAGAGAATCCGCGCAAGCGCTTCGCCCAGCGACAGTATTTGTTAACCATAAGGGCGTTAATCCTAGGGAAATTCAGTCGAGTCCTCCCGGAACGGGCCCATGAACCGTCGCCAGCTCCTCAGCGCGCTCCTGCTCGTCGCGCCTGTCGCATGCGCGCCGCGCTACGCCTTGACGGGGTTGCCGCAAGAGCCGCTGAACGCTCCCTACACGCTCGCCAGCGGCGACAAGCTGCGCGTCATCGTGTTCGGACAGGACAATCTGTCGAATATCTATCCCGTCGACGGCTCGGGCAACATCGCGATGCCGCTGATCGGGACGTTGCCGGCGCGCGGCCGGACCACGCCCGAGCTCGAACGCCAGATCGCCGAGCGGCTGCGCAACGGTTTCCTGAGGGAGCCGCAGGTGACGGTCGATGTGGACACCTATCGGCCGTTCTTCGTTCTCGGCGAGGTGGTGACCAGTGGCCAATACGCTTATGTCAACGGGATGACGGTGGAAACCGCAGTCGCGATCGCCGGGGGCTTCAGCCCGAGGGCGCTCCAATCCGGGGCCGATCTCACGCGCCAGTTCAACGGCCGGCTCTACACCGCCGCCGTGCCGATCACGGCGCCCGTGCGGCCAGGCGATACGGTCTATATCCACGAACGCTTCTTCTGATGTCGGATCGATCAAGGCCTGCGCCCGCGCGACCACCCGCTGCGGCGCCGGGCGCCGAGGGCAAGCTGCGCATCCTGCACGTCTTCCGGGCGCCTGTCGGCGGGCTGTTCCGTCATGTCCAGGACCTGACCCGGGCCCAGATCGAACGCGGCCACGAGGTGGGCATCTTCTGCGACACGACGACGGGAGGGCCACGCGGCGAGGCGATCCTCGCCTCGCTCGAGCCCTCGCTGACGCTCGGCCTCACCCGCAGGCCCATGCACCGCAACCCGCATGTCTCCGATCTCGCCGCGCTCGTCGATCTGCGGCGGCTGACGCTGCGCGTGAGACCCGACATCCTCCACGCCCACGGCTCCAAGGGCGGCGTCTATGGCCGCCTGCCGGCCCTCTTGCGGCGCGACCGCATCGTGCGCGCCTACACCCCCCATGGCGGCAGCTTCAACCATCAACCCGGCACCGCCCTGCATTGGCTCTATATGCGGGTGGAAGGATTGCTGGAACGCGCAACCGACGTCTTCACCTTCGAGAGCGAATTCATCGCCGAGCGATACGCGACCTATGTCGGGCGGCCACGCACTCTGAGCCGTGTCATTTGGAACGGCCTGCATCGCTCGGAATTCGAGCCCGTGACGCCGGCACCGGACGCCACTTGTCTCGTCTATATCGGGGAATTCCGCGCCGCGAAGGGACTTCCCACCCTGATCGACGCCCTTTGCCTGTTACGCCAGCGCGGCGAAACGGCTTCGGTCACTCTCGTCGGGGCAGGTCCCGATGAGCCGGAGTTGCGTATGCGGCTCGATCGGGAAGGCCTTGCGGGTGACGTCACCATCCTGCCGCCACAGGCCGCCAGGGAGGCGATGAAGCGCGGACGCGTCATGGTGGTGCCTTCGCGCGCCGAATCCCTTCCCTACGTCATCTTGGAGGCGGCCGCCGCCCGCATCCCCCTGATCGCCACCAAGGTCGGGGGCGTGCCGGAAATCTTCGGACCCTTCGCCTCCAAGCTGTTGCCGCGAGACGATCCGCAGGCGCTCGCCGACGCCATTGCTTGTCGCCTGAAGGCGCCGGCGGGGCAACTGATCGAGGAGGCGGCAGCGCTCGCCGCCTTCGTCGAGCAGCGCTTCTCGGTCGCCGCCATGGCGGACGGCGTGATCGGCGCCTATCGCGAGGCGATGGCCGCAAAGGTCTTCCCGGCGAAATAGAAGCGGCTGCGGCGGCCGGGCTCCAGTTGTCGAGCTTGGCCGGCGCCTTCCGACCAAACGGGGCCCATTCGCCGAGCAGGGCCGCTTGCATCCTATTGTCTTTGACGACCTCCGGTTAAGCTTTCCTAACGAATTCTGCGTTAACGCTTAAGCAAACCCTCCATTTGCTTTCGCCCTGGCATCGGCGACAAAAAACGGGAGCTGCGGCGATGAGCAGTTTCGGCGTCCACGACATGATGAAGGTCGACGCCACGAGCGCAGCGACCTTGATCGAGGCAGCGCGCGAACGCAGCTCGCCGCCGCGTCTGTCGCCTCTGGCCGAGCGCCTCGCGGCGCTGCCGGTGAAGCCGACCTATTCGCCGCTCGTGCTCGAAGGGCTGGCGCGCCTCGCGGACCTCGCGCTCGTGGTCGCGACCGGTTTCGTCGCCTTCCATCTGTATCTCAGCGGCCACAAGGACTTCGATGGCGCCTATGCCGGCATGATGGGTATCCTGTCGCTGGCGACGCTGTTCGGCTTCCAGACCGCGGGCCTCTACCAGATCAGCGCCTTGCGCAGCTTCGGCCACGCGATGCTGCGGCTGGCGGGGACTTGGGCGCTCGTCTTCCTGATCGCGCTTGCGGGCGTCTTCTTCATGAAGAGCGGCGACGTCTTTTCGCGCGCCTTTCTCGCCATCTGGTTCTTCCTCGGCCTCTTCGTGCTCAGCCTCGAACGCATGATGATGGCTTCGATCGTGCGCTGGCTCACCCGCAAGGGCCGGCTCGACCGCCGCACCGCGATCGTGGGCGGCGGCGAGCCCGCCGAATCGCTCATCAAGCTCCTCGAGCATGAAAAGGACACGGGACTGCAACTTTGCGGCGTCTTCGACGATCGCGCCGACAACCGCTCGCCGGATGTGGTCGCGAACTATCCGAAGCTCGGTACCGTCGATGATCTCGTCGAATTCGCTCGCCGGACGCGGCTCGATCTGGTGATCTTCACCGTGCCGGTCTCGGCCGAGCAGCGGCTGCTGCAGATGCTGCGCAAGCTCTGGGTGTTGCCGATCGATATCCGCCTCTCGGCCCATATGGCGAAGCTGCGTCTGCGGCCGCGCTCCTATTCCTATATCGGCTCGGTGCCGGTGCTCGACTTGTTCGACAAGCCGATCGCCGATTGGGACCTGGTGTTGAAGTGGATTTTCGACAAGGTCGTGGGCTGGTCGATGCTGATCCTCTTGTCGCCCGTGCTGCTCCTCACGGCGCTCGCGGTGAAGCTCGATTCGCGCGGGCCGGTGCTGTTCAGGCAGAAGCGCTTCGGCTTCAACAACGAGCTCATCGAGGTCCTCAAATTCCGTTCGATGTATGTCGATCAGCAGGACCAGGGAGCCGCGAAGCTCGTGAGCAAGGGCGATCCGCGCGTCACCCGGGTCGGACGCTTCATCCGCAAGACCTCTCTCGACGAGTTGCCGCAGCTCTTGAATGTGGCGCTGTTCGGCAATCTCTCGCTCGTCGGGCCGCGCCCGCACGCCTTGCAGGCCAAGGCCGCCGATCGTCTCTACGACCAGGTGGTGGACGGCTATTTTGCCCGTCATCGCGTCAAGCCCGGCATCACAGGCTGGGCGCAGATCCATGGTTGGCGCGGCGAGACCGACACGCAGGAGAAGATCCAGAAGCGCGTCGAGCATGACCTCTACTACATCGAGAACTGGTCGCTGCTTCTCGATGTTATCATCCTCCTGAAGACGCCGGGCTCGCTTCTCAACACCAAGAGCGCCTATTGAGCCGATGACGTTCGCCGGAACGTCCGAGCCGCTCGGATCTGCCCTCGGCGCGGATGGCATTCCGAGTCCGGTGGGAGAGGCGCGGATTGCCGCTGCTGCCCGCACCATCTCCAAGCAGGCGGTGGAGCGCGGGCTTCTCTTCCTGCTCACCGCATCGAGCTTCCTCGCCTTCATCGAGCCGTCCCCTTATGAATTCGTGTTTGCGGTGGTGCTCGCCTTCTTCACCATCAGCGGCGGCTTGCGCTTGCAGGCTTCGATCATTCCGCTCGCCTTCTGCCTGATCCTGTTCAGCCTCGGCGGCTTCATCAGCCTCGTGCCCTACCTCGATGAAGACGCTTCGGTGATGTTCACCTTCATCTCCGCCTATCTCAGCGTGACCACGCTGTTCTTCGCGATGCTGCTGGGCAAGGACGCCGAAGGCCGGCTCGAAGCCTTGCGCAAGGGCTATGTGCTGGCGGCGGTCGCCGCCTCGATCGCCGGCATCATCGGTTATTTCGATATCGGCGGCCTCGCCGAAAGCCTGACGCGTTTCGATCGGGCCGCCGGCACCTTCAAGGATCCGAACGTGCTCGGCACCTTCGTGATCTTGCCGCTCGTCTATCTCGTGCGCTCGCTGTTCCTCGGCCGAATGAAGGCGTGGACCCCGGTCGCGATCACCATCATCCTGTTCGGGGGCGTCTTCCTGTCCTTCTCGCGTGGCGCCTGGGCACATGCCATCGGCTCGCTCGCCCTGATGACCATACTGACCTTCTCCACGAGCCGGACCGGACGCGTACGGCGGCGCATCATCGTGACGACGGTCGCCGGCATCGCCTTCCTGACCGCCGCGCTTGCGGCGTCTCTCTCCTTCGAATCCGTCAGCGGCATGCTCGAAAACCGCGCCAGCCTCGAGCAAAGCTACGACCTCGGCGAGCAAGGACGCTTCGGCAACCAGTTGAACTCGATCCCGATGCTGATGGAGCGACCGAACGGTTTCGGCCCGTTGCGTTTCCGCTTCTTCTTCCCCGAGGACCCCCACAACGTCTTCGTGAACGCCTTCGCCTCCTATGGCTGGCTCGGCGGCTTCAGCTACTTGCTCTTGATCACCTTCACCCTCGCCATCGGCTGGCGCGTGGTGCGCGCCAACTTCCCCTTGCGCGATCACGCCATAGTGATCTGGTCGACCTTGTTCGTCGAGATCCTGCAGGGTTTCCAGATCGACACCGACCACTGGCGGCATTTCTGGCTGATGCTCGGCCTCATATGGGGGTTGCTCCCGTTGCTGCGTTCCGCCCCTGCCCGTCCCGGCTTGGACGCGCGGCCGAGATAAGCAAGGAGCGCAGCCCGGCCGCGTCGAGAAGCCATGCCGCGGCGCCATAGACGCAAGCGCCGCAGGCGGCGCGCGCCAGGAGCGTCGCGAACGGACGCCCCTCGAAGCGCAGCGCCGCGACGCAGACCGCGAGCAGGGCGACGCTGACGGCGATCTTGCCGATGTCGCGCAGCGGCCAGTCGACGAGCCGCGCCGCGATGGCGCGGCGCAGGACCAGGGCGAGGCCGACGCACATGCCGGCGAGATGGGCGCAAGAGGCCGCGAGCAGACCATCGCCCGGCAGGAGCATGAGCATGGCGAGATCGACCAGGAGGGCGGCGACCGCGGCGAGCGGCATATCGGCCGTGCGCAGCTCCACCTGGAAGGCGGGGCGCAGCACGAAGGTCTGCGCCGTATAGACGAAGGCCGCCACGATCGCGACCGGCGCGAAGCGTGCGAAAGCCTCGCGGAAATGCTCGGCGAGCACGAGCTCAGCCAGCGGTTCCGCCACGAGGGCAAAGCCCATGGCCGCCGGCGCGAGCACGAGCAGCATCACGGCGATGTTGCGCGCGATCTCCTCGCGGGTGCGGGCCGCGCCCTGGATATGGAGATTGGCGACGAGGCGCGGGAACAGCACCGCATCCCCGACCGAGGCCGTGACCGCGAGCACGCGGAAGGCGAGGTCGAAGGTCAACGCATAGGCGCCCGCTTCGGCGAGCGAAACCTCATGGGCGAGGAAGGTGCGGTTGGCGGCCGCGATGACGAGATAGCAGCCCTCCGCGAGCACCAGCGGCGCCGCATAGCTGGCAAAGCGCGCAGCTTGCGCCCTGGCCGCCAGCGCCGGCCTTGCTTCCTTGTCCTTGAGTCTCGCCGCCCCGTAAAGGACCGACGGCACGACGGCGACCGCAAAGGCGGCCAACGCCATCGTGAAGGATCCGGTGAGAGCCGCGACCGGCACCGTGAGACCGAAGGTGAGCACATTGCGGGTCACGACCATCACGGCGTAGCGGCGTGTGTCGAAACGTGCCCGGCACAAGGCCGTCCAGTATTCGAAGGCTGCATTCGCCCCCGTGACCGCGATCAACCCCACGAAAGCCCCGGCACTGATCGCCGGCAAGGCCCCCGAAACGGAGATCAGCATGGCCAGCGCGATCATAATTCCAGTCGAGGCCGCCAATGAGACATCGAGCGTCGCGCGCAAGGCGGGCTCGGACACCCTCGCGACCGGCGTGTAGAAGCGCACCGCGCTGAAGCGCACCCAGTCATAGGAGAGGTCGCCGACGAGAAGCGCCGCCGCGAAATAGACCGTGAAGGCGCCGTAAGCCGAAGCCGGCAGGGCCCAGGCGAGCGCCAGGGCGAGGCCGAGATTGAGAAGCGCGTTGAGCGCGAACAGGGCTCCGGTCCACATGGAAGCAAGGCCTTAGCGCAAAACCCCTTCGGAAGTTTCAACCGGAGCGACGCAAATGCCTGTCTCCATCCGTGTTCGCCGCAAGCCTATGCGCTTCCCTCGCCCTCCGTTCCGGAGGCCGCCTCGTCCTCCTCGCCGACACGCTCGACCGAGACCACGCGCTCGCCTTCCGCCGTGTTGAGGACGATGACCCCTTGCGTGGCGCGGCCCGCCACCCTTATGCCCTCGACCGGGCAACGGATCAGCTGCCCGCCATCGGTCACGAGCATGATCTCGTCTGCCTGATCGACCGGGAAAGAGGCGACGAGCGGGCCGTTGCGCTCGTTCACCACCATGGCGGTGATGCCTTTGCCGCCCCGCTTGATGACGCGAAACTCATAGGCCGAGGAGCGCTTTCCGTAACCGTTCTCGGAAATCGTCAGGATGATCTCCTCGGCCGCCGACAAGGCCGCGTAACGCTCCTGGCTCAAACGGTCGTCGCTCGTGGAGGGCGCCTCGGCCGGCTCCTGCTCTTCAGCCACCGCCGCTGCGCCCTCCGGCGACGCGTCCTCCGGCGCCCCGTCCGCTTCGCCGGCGACGGCGCGACGCATGCGCAGATAGGAGGCGCGCTCTTCGGGCGTTGCCTCGACATGGCGCAGGATCGCCATCGATATGACATGGTCGCCCTCGGCGAGCGTGATGCCCCGCACGCCGGTCGAGTCGCGGCCCTTGAAGACGCGCACATCCGGCACCCGGAATCGGATTGACTGGCCGCGCGCCGTCGTCAGCAGCACGTCGTCGGCCTCGGTGCAGATCGCGACGCCGAGAATGGAATCGCCCTCGTCGAGCTTCATGGCGATCTTGCCGGCGCGGTTCACCTGGGCGAAATCGGAAAGCTTGTTGCGGCGCACGCCGCCGGACGAGGTGGCGAACATCACATCGAGCTTCTCCCAGCTCGCCTCGTCCTCCGGCAGCGGCATGACCGTGGTGATGCGCTCGCCGGGTTCCAGCGGCAGCATATTGACCAGCGCCTTGCCGCGCGCATTGGGCGCCGCGAGCGGCAGCCGCCAGACCTTGAACTTGTAGGCCTGGCCACGCGAGGAGAACAGCAGGATCGGCGTGTGCGTCGAGGCCACGAACAGACGGGTGACGAAATCCTCCTCGCGCGTCGACATGCCGGAGCGGCCTTTGCCGCCGCGGCGCTGGGCGCGATAGGTGACCAGCGGGACGCGCTTGACGTAGCCCGCATGGCTGAACGTCACCACCATGTCCTCGCGCTGGATCAGATCCTCGTCGTCCACCTCCCCCTCGACATCGAGGATCCGAGTACGGCGCGGCGTGGCGAAGGCGTCCTTCACCTCGGCGAGCTCCGCCTTGACGATGGCGTAGATGCGCTCGCGCGAGCGCAGGATATCGAGATAATCGGCGATCTCCTCGGCGAGCTTCTTGAGCTCGTCGCCGATCTCGTCGCGTCCAAGCGCGGTGAGCCGCTGCAGGCGTAGATCGAGGATGGCGCGGGCCTGCGCCTCGGAGAGGCGATAGGTGCCGTCCTCCTTCAGCCGGTGGCGCGGATCGTCGATGAGCGCCATGAGCGGCGCCATGTCCCTCGCCGGCCAGTCCCGGCCCATCAGGGCCTCGCGGGCCGCGTTCGGATCGGGAGCCGCGCGGATGAGGCGGATCACCTCGTCGATATTGGCGACGGCGATCGCGAGCCCCACCAGCACATGGGCGCGCTCGCGCGCCTTGGAGAGGAGATGCTTGGTCCGCCGGCTCACCACCTCTTCGCGGAACTCGACGAAGGCGCGGATGAAATCCTTGAGGTTCAGTGTCTCCGGCCGACCGCCATTCAGCGCGACCATATTGGCGCCGAAACTCGTCTGCAGCGGCGTGAAACGGTAGAGCTGGTTCAGCACCACATCGGCCATCGCGTCGCGCTTCAGCTCGATGACGATGCGCATGCCCTGCCTGTCGCTCTCGTCACGCAGGTCCGAGATGCCCTCGATCTTCTTCTCGCGCACGAGCTCCGCGATACGCTCGATCAGGGTCGTCTTGTTCACCTGATAGGGGATTTCCGAGACGATGATCGCCTCGCGCTCCTTGCGCATCTCCTCGATCTCGGTGGTGGCGCGCATCACGATCGAGCCGCGGCCCAGATGATAGGCCGCGCGAATGCCGGCACGCCCCAGGATCGCGCCCGCAGTCGGGAAATCGGGCCCGGGAACGATCGCCATCAGCTCGTCGATGCTGATCGCGGGATCGTCGACATAGGCGATGCAAGCCTCGATCACCTCGCCGAGATTATGCGGGGGGATGTTGGTCGCCATGCCGACCGCGATGCCGCCCGCCCCGTTGACGAGAAGGTTCGGGAAGCGGGCCGGCAACACGACCGGCTCGCGCTCCTTGCCGTCGTAATTGGCGCGGAAATCCACCGTGTCTTTGTCGAGGTCGTCGAGCAGCGACATGGCCACACGCTCGAGCCGTACCTCGGTGTAGCGCTCGGCCGCCGGCGGATCGCCGTCGACCGAGCCGAAATTGCCCTGGCCGTCGATGAGCGGCAGGCGCATCGAGAAATCCTGCGCCATGCGCACCAGCGCGTCATAGATGGCGAGATTGCCATGCGGGTGGTATTTGCCCATGGTCTCGCCCGTGACACGGGCCGATTTGTTGTAGGAGCGCTCCGGCGTGAAGTTCATTTCCCGCATAGCGAACAGGATGCGCCGGTGGACGGGCTTGAGCCCGTCGCGCACATCGGGCAGCGCCCGGCTCACGATCACGCTCATGGCGTAATCGAGATAGCTCCTCTTCATCTCGTCGGTGATGGAGACCGGGCGGATATCGCTATGCCCGCCGCTCTCGGGCGGGCTGTCGTGGTCTTCGGCCAAGGGGCGAATCTTCCAAGAGTTTGATGGCTCTTAGATAGTCGATCCGGGGCGAATTTACCACCTCCAAACCCGTCGCCCGCATAAAAGAAAAGTGACGCTTTCTTAGATATTTAGCTCGTGTTTGCGAAGATCGGCCGAGCCCGGATCCGGGATGCGTCGGATCAGGCCGGCGAAAATCCGAATCGATAGGGCGAATTCGGCTGAGAGCTGCCCATCTGCGAAAGCCATTCCCAGGTAAGGCGTCTCAGATTGATCCGAGAGAAACACAGCGGATGCCGAAGGCATGGGAATGCCGGCAATGATTGTCACGTCGCTCATCGGCCTGGCCTCGCAATTTCCCTTGGTTCCGCTCCGCCGGATAATGCTCTAAGCTCGTCGGAGCGTAGGTGAGGTGAGAACAGACGCAGATGATCAGAGCACTTATCGTCGCATGGATCCTTGTTTCGGCCGGCGGCGCCCAAGCGCAGAGCTTTGCCTGCCGCTATGCGAGCACGGACGACGAATTGGCAATTTGCGCCAGCGAGGCACTTTCACGTCTCGATCAACGCATGTCCGATCTCTATTCCGATCTCCGCAGAACGCTGGTCGGCGAGGCGCGGGCAGAATTGGATCTCAGCCAGCAAGCATGGTTGCAACGGCGAGCGCGCTGCCACGACAACGCGGCCTGCATCGCGAGCGTCTATAGGGCGCGGATCGAGCGGCTCGAGAACTGGAATTAGAACGGAATATCGTCGTCGAGCTCGCCGGCATATTTGCCGCCCCCGCTAGCCGCGGGCGCGGGGCGCCGCTCCATCGGCGAGGAGCGGCCGAACTGGCCCGAGCCACGTCCTTCCTCGCCAGCATCGTCGCCGCCGGCGGCCATGCCGGCACCGCCACCGCGCGAGTCGAGCAAGGTCAGCTCGCCCCGGAAACGCTGCAGGACCACCTCGGTCGAGCGGCGCTTATTGCCCTGCTGGTCCTGCCATTCGCGGTTCTGCAACTGGCCCTCGACATAGACCTTCGAGCCCTTCTTCAGGAACTGCTCGGCGACCCTGCCGAGATTCTCGTTGAAGATCACGACATCATGCCATTCGGTGCGCTCCTTGCGTTCGCCCGATGTCTTGTCTTTCCAGCTCTCGGACGTGGCGATCCGCAAGGACACCACCGGGTCGCCCGAGTTCAGGCGGCGCACCTCGGGATCCTTGCCCAGATTGCCGATCAGGATGACCTTGTTGACGCTTCCCGCCATGACGCTCACCTCTTCCCCAACGCACTAACGGCTTCTCGACCCTAGCAAGCCGCGCCGACCGGGTCACGCCGAATGGGCGTAATCCACTGGTTCTTGCGGCAGCAATGTTCCACAAATGTTCCGACTGCGCAAGCGCTTCGCACGCCCTGGGGACGCCCTGGGCGGGATATTCCGGCAAGAATCACGCTGCTGCGGCCTTTTTCTTCAACATCAGCGCCGCCAGCGCATAGCCGCCCTCCGCGCCGTCGACGAAATGCATATGGTCGTCGTGCATCGGATCCGGCACAATGCAGGTCACCAGCGCTTGCTTCTGGCGGAAGGCGCCGAAGCCGAGCACGCCGCGACCCTGCAACTCGCCGAGGCGACGCTCTACGCTGTCGGCGGTTTTGGCCGTGCAATCGATGGTCATGCGCAAGCCGTCGTCGAACTTGCGGAAATCGGTGTTCTGCGTCGTCTGGCGGCGATAATGCACCGGATCGAAGCCGCCGACCTTCATGCCGGTCTTCAGGATGATCCAGGATACCGCTCCGATGAGCCACAGCTTCAGCTTGCGCGCGGCGATCGATTCCGTGCGTCGCGAGGCGCGCGCCTCGAGCTCGAGGCCTTGCGGCGGCCAGCGCACGGGGGGCCCCTCGGCCGGCACCGGATGGCCGTCCCGGTCGAGCACGTGCAGCATGGAAAGGACTTCCATGACGGCGCGGGCGAACTCGGTCTCGCTCGAGCCCTCGACGCGTTTCACGATGAGGGACAAGATCACGCCGTTCCGGCTCGCGACCGGCATGTAGCGGCAGGACAGCCCCGCGAGGTCGGGCCTTTGCCCGGTCGGTGCCGGCTCGATCGCGAAGCGCCCGGCCTTCATCGCCTCCTCGGCGAAGCCGAGGCCGCCGCCCGAGAACATGGCGTAGCGGACTTCAGGCGAGGGCTGGAACCAGGCAAGCCGCACGTCGCCCCCTGCCGCGCGGATCGCGGATAGGGGGATGAGCGCCGCCCGCAGGCCGAGGCTCAGCTCGTCGCGCGCAAAGGCCGCGGTGCGCGCCAGCGCGTCACGGACGACGGCCGCATGCCTCGAGGACACGGCGAGCGTTGCCCCGTCGCCGCCGAACACGAAGGGAAAGCTCTCGCCGGGCACGGCGTTCATCACGGCGGTTATCGCCGCGGCGCCTGCCATGTTCACGGCTTTGTAGCGTCCATCCTTGATCGCTTGGGTCGAGTTGACGACATCGGTCATGCCGATCAGGTCGTCCTCGGGCAGCGGCTGATAGAGCGTCGGGTCGACGACACGTTCGAAGCGATCGAAGACCGAGGCGGTGGCGTGGGAACTCTGTGTCATGACCATGTCGCCCATGCGCTGACCGGATCATTCGATCATAGCCCTTTCGGCGGCATCGCGCACATAGCCGTCGCTCGGCTGTCTCTCGGCAGCCGTCTCGGCGCGGCCTACTGCCGCTGCAGCAGCACCGGCCCGGACCAGGGCCCGGTCACGCGAAGGCGCCAGGGTGGGTCTGCCTGCGTCTCGCCGGCGCCGCTGAGCGACAGATCGACGCTGCGGCCGGCGAGATCGACCTTGCCGCCGATCAGGATTTGCGCGGCACCTTCGCCGATCCGCCCCTCGGTCAGGTCCAGGACACCGCGTTCGGCGGTGGCGGCGAAGCTCGCCTGAGAAAATGGCCGCGACGCCACGGTCGGCGCTTCACCCGTCATATCGCCGGCGATGATCGACATGACGGGCTCCCCTTCAGCGCCGAGCGACAAGGTGCCCTTCTTCATCTGCAATGTCGCCTTGCCGGCGAGCGAGCGTTCGAGCGCGCCGAAATCGCGACCATGACCTTCCAGCGTGACGCTGAGCCTGCCGGTCCCCGACAAGCCGGGTCGGAGGGTGAAACCCGACAGGACAGATCCGACGTCGAGGTTCTCCGAGGATGCCTGCGTCTTGATCGCGACCCCTGCTTCGTCGGGCGTCGCCACCACGCGGAGCTTGGTGCCCGTCTCGCCGGCCGCGCCTTGCGACACCGTCAGATCGAGACGACCTTCGGTGAGGATCAGCCCCGCGGCGACCGCCTCGATTCTCGCCCCGCCGATCGTGACGCGCAGCGCCGACATACGCAGATCGAGATCGGGCATGCGGCCGAAGCTCGGCATGATGAGCTGTTCGGGCAGCGGCAGGGGAAGATCGCCGAGCTCGATGAGCGGCGCCGCGATCGTTCCGGAAAGCGATGGGCGCCCGTCGGCGGTCATGCGCAACGACATCCCACCGGCGAAGCGCGACCGGCCGACCATGAATTCGGTGTTTTCGAAATCGATCCCTCGGCCGGTGACGAAGGCCTGGCCGCTGATATGCAAGGAGGCATCGGGCAGCCAGGACGGCCAGCTCGAGGCGCGTAGCGACCTGATCAGGCGCTTGGCGGAGGGCAGGACCGCCTCCAGCCTGCCGGCCGCGACGAGGTCCGGCGCCTTGACCAGGCGCCCCCTATACGAAAGCTGGTCCTCACCGAACACCGCGGCGATGGAGACGGACGCGCCTTCGGTGCGGGTCAGATCGGCGAGATTGGGCCCTTCGACGCGCAAGTCCATAGCCTCGCCGGCAACGAAGCCGACAAAATGAGCAAGGAGCTCGCCGCCGCGTGGCCAAGCGGCCAGGCCCGACATGGCCTGCACGGCGATCTGGCGGTCCGGCGCTTCGGAGTGGATGACGATGCGCGAGCGATCGAAGCTCAGCTGGGTCAGCCGATCGCCTTTGCGGTCTGCCGCGATGATCGCATCCGCGAGGGCTGCGCCCGCCCCATTGGCCGAGGCGAATAACCGCATCCCGCCAGGCGGGGCGGCGACCTCGATCTCGGCTCCGGCAAGGTCGAGATGGCTGACGCTGATGCGGCCGATGAGGAGAGGCAGGGCGCGAAGCTCCGCGGTCACCCCGGCCGCCGAGATCGCGGCCTTTCGATCCGGGAGGGCGATCCTCAGCCCCTTCGCTTCCATTACCGGATAGGGGAGCAGCCGCGCATGGATGGGCCCGGTGACACGGCATTCCACACCGAGTTCGGGACAGACGCGATTTTCGACGAAAGCCGCGAGGGCGGCTCGCGACGCGAGGCGTGGCCCGATGATCGCCGAGGTGATGATCAAGACCAGAACGGCGGTCACCGCAATCCGGGGCCAAGGCCTCGACCCGAAGTCCGCGAGCTCGCGGCGCGGGCCTTGCGTCGAGTCGATCAGCGTCGTCATCCGGCCAGCCCCTTCGGGGGCGCCTTCAAGCGGCCTTGGCGCGTTCCCCGACCGTGAACGAGGCCTCTGTCTTCGACCGGATCTCGTCGAGCGAGACGCCGTCGGCGTGCTCGATGAGGGTCATGCCGCGATCGCCATGCTTGTCGATGACGAACACGCCGAGATCGGTGATGACGAGGTCGACGACGCGCCGACCGGTGAGCGGCAAGGTGCAATGCTTGAGCAGCTTCGGCCCGTCCTTGGCGACATGCTCCATGACGACCACGACCTTCTTGACACCGGCGACGAGGTCCATGGCACCGCCCATGCCCTTGACCATCTTGCCGGGGATCATCCAATTCGCCAGGTCGCCGTTCTCGGCGACCTGCATGGCGCCCAGGATCGACAGATCGACATGTCCGCCGCGGATCATGGCGAAAGAATCCGCGCTCGAGAAATAGCTCGTCATCGGGAGTTCGGTGATGGTCTGCTTACCGGCATTGATCAGGTCGGCGTCCTCTTCCCCTTCATAAGGGAAGGGGCCCATGCCGAGCATGCCGTTCTCGCTCTGCAGGACCACGCTCATGCCCTGCGGGATATAGTTCGAGACGAGCGTCGGAATGCCGATGCCGAGATTGACGTAGAAGCCGTCTCGCAGCTCCTTCGCCGCACGCGCCGCCATCTCTTCCCTGGTCCAAGCCATCTCTCGTCTCCTCTGGCGTCAGGCGGCCACCGGCCGCGGCCGCGTGGTGCGGTGCTCGATGCGCTTCGGCCCGACCACCGGCACATGCACGATGCGCTTCACAAAAATGCCCGGCGTATGGATCTGGTCGGGATCGATCTCGCCCGGCTCGACAAGGTGCTCGACCTCGGCAACCGTGATCCTCGCTGCCGTCGCCATCATCGGATTGAAGTTCCGCGCCGTCTTGCGATAGACGAGATTGCCTTCCGTGTCGCCTTTCCAGGCATGCACGAGGGCGAGATCGGCGACGATGCCACGCTCCATCACATAGGTCTCGCCGTCGAACTCGTGCGTCTCCTTGCCCTCGGCGATCACGGTGCCGACGCCGGTCCTGGTGAAGAAGGCCGGGATGCCCGCCCCGCCGGTGCGGATGCGCTCGGCGAGCGTGCCTTGGGGGTTGAATTCGAGCTCGAGCTCGCCGGCGAGGTATTGCTGGGCGAACAGCTTGTTCTCGCCCACATAGGAGGAGATCATCTTCTTGATCTGACGGGTCTCGAGCAAGAGGCCGAGCCCGATGCCGTCGACCCCCGCATTGTTGGAGACGACGGTCAGGCCCTTCACGCCGGAATCGCGCAAGGCGAGCGTCAGGGCCTCCGGAATGCCGGAAAGGCCGAAGCCGCCGGCATGGATGATCATGCCGTCCTTGAGGATACCGGAAAGCGCCGATTTGGGGTCGGCATACACTTTCTTCATGAGGTCAACGCTCTCTCTCGAAAATCGCCGGTTTGTTAGCCGAATACGCCACCGATGGCCAGTTCTTTCGGCTCACCTGATCACATTCGCTTCGCTGATAATACAGCCAGAATACAGCGGGCGCGGTTTCAACCCCAACCTCCGTAACCCTTGGCAAACTTTCTTGCGCCAAGTTGCGGAAATCACACCAGACTGACCCCGATCAGGAGCGGGTGCAGCCATAGCAGGAAGGCGACGTAGACCGCAACGCCGATGACCACCACCCCGATATCGGCTTGCCGGCGGGGCTCGCGCACCGGGGCCGGGCCTTGCACGTCATCGGGGGCGCGTCGCGCCATCGCGATGCGCCCGACGATACCCCACAGCAGGAAGGCGCCGAACATCAGCATCGAGCCGAGATCGCCACGCACCAGGAGATGGCCGAGGGACCACAGGATCACCGCGGATATCATCGGGTGCGCCACCCATTGGCGGATATGGGTGGGCGCGTGGCTCGCGGCCAACAGGATGAAGGCGATCAGCACCAGGAGGAAGGTGATGTGGCGCGTCCAGGCCGGCGGATACCAGACTGGGAACATGCCGGCGTTGCGGTAGACGCCATAGCCCCAGACGATCAGCACGAGGCCGGCGACGGCGACGAGCGAGTAGAGGCCCCTATAGGGCCCGCGCCCGAGCCGGCCGATAAGGGCGGCGCGCCCCGTCCGGTTCATGGTGAAGGCGTGGATGCCGAGAAACAGGACGAGGCCGAGGATCAATGGTACGAGGTTCATGCGGCCATGTTATGCGCATCGGCGGGATCTGTCGAAAGCACGCTCACCCGCGACGTTGCATCGCCACAGTGCGGCCGCTACGCGGGGCTCTTTCCGCATTTCGCGTCCAACGGCGCAGGGGCACTCCGTGTCCCGGTGTCGCTCCTCCCATAGGGCTTCGGGCGGGCCTCCACGCCACGGGCCGGCTTTCTGGATCCATGTCGAACTCGCCGCCTGGCCGCGGAGCGGTCCGAAGCGGGCCGGGGATACGAAGATCGCCTGGCCGCGAGGCCGTTTCCATAGTGTCTCTCGCCTCCTGCGGCGACTGTTCACAAACGGCCCTCGAGAGGCTAACTATCAGCATATACAGGCCTAGCCGGTACGGGCGGAAATTGCGGCCGGGCCGGAGCCGGGCCGGCTTTGAACCGAGGTCTGACTCGAGAATGAGTGATCCCCAGGCCGGCCAGCCCTTTCCGACCGCGGCAAGTGCAAGGGCGATCCCGCTCGCCGGCGGCTCGGTCGACTACTTCATCAGCCGCCGCGGGGCGGGCGCAGCCATGGCTCAGGAGGTTGCCGAGGTCTTGACGG
This sequence comes from Hyphomicrobiales bacterium, assembly GCA_044445965.1. Classification (GTDB taxonomy): domain Bacteria; phylum Pseudomonadota; class Alphaproteobacteria; order Rhizobiales; family Beijerinckiaceae; genus GAS188. The sequence goes on along the minus strand of JBIOEJ010000027.1, from coordinate 2,526 downwards.
ATGCCGGCTACTCGGTTTTCGTCCAGGACCGCGACATTGCACCTGGAATAAATTTCATCGCCGCGATTCATGAGGCGTTGAAGCGCTGCCGGCATTTCATCGCTTTGCTGACCAAGGACTACGACGCTTCAGAGTTCACGCTTATGGAGTTGACGAACTTCATGGCGGCGGCCGCTCGTGCCGGAGGCGAGCGTCGCCTCGTCGTCTTGCGCATCGAGGACTGCACGCCGGGCGGCGTGCTGGCGGGCCATGTCTTCACCGACCTCGTCGGCATCGACGATCCGCGAGAGCGCAGGCAGCGCATCCTAGCTGCCGCCGAGGGCCGCCCAGCGCTGGCTCCGCGCGAGCTCAAAATCTTCGAGAACGTGCCGCCGCGCGATCATAACTTCACGGGCCGCGACAAACGGCTCGCCGAGTTGCACCGCCTTCTGGCCGATGCCCACCATCCGGCCGCCATCACTCAGGCGGCGATCCACGGCCTCGGCGGCATCGGCAAGACCTCGCTCGCGGCCGAATATGCGCATCGCTACGCCGATGCCTATGCGGGAGTGTGGTGGGCGCCTGCCGAGCAGCGCACCCTGCTCGTCTCGAGTCTCGCTGCGCTCGCCGGCCGGATCGAGCCGCGCCTGGCCCAAGAGCCCGATCAGGGAAAGGCGGCACGGGCGGGCCTCGCCAGGCTCGGCCGTTTCGCCACCCCCTTCCTCCTCGTCTACGACAATGTGGAGACGCCCGATACTTTGCGCGATCTCGTGCCGTCGACAGGCGCGCGGGCGCTGGTGACCAGCCGTTGGACCGATTGGGGTGGCCAGGCGGCGGAGGTCAAGATCGACGTGCTCGGCTCGGATGCCGCCGTCGAGTTCCTGCAGAAACGCGCCGGACGGACCGATGCGGAGGGCGCGGCCCTCCTGGCCACGGCGCTCGGCCGACTGCCGCTCGCGCTCGACCATGCGGGCGCCTATTGCCGTCTGACCGCGACCAGCTTCGATGCCTATCGCGAGAAGATCGATTTGCGCATCGCGCGAGCTCCGAAAGGCGCCGCCTATCCAGCCAGCATCGCGGCGAGCTTCGGCCTGGCAGTCGAGAAGGCCTCCGCCGAACAGAAGGAGGCCGAGACGCTGCTCGGCTTCCTGGCCTTCCTGGCTCCTGAAGGAATTCCGCTCGATCTCTTCAGCGAGGAGATCGTGAGCGAGGAGGATCGTGCCGAGGCGCTGGGAGCGTTGCGCGGCGTGTCGCTGATCGAATATGACGCGCTCGAGGACGGCTCCCCGGTCCTGACGTTGCATCGGTTGGTCCAGGCTGCGATGCGCACCCGCGTCGCCGAAAGCGGGACGACCGCGGCCATCGTCACGCAATTGACGCGGCGCCTCGCGGAAGCCTTTCCGCCCGGCGCGGCCGGCGACCCGAAGCTCTGGCCGCGCTGCGCCGTGCTCCTGCCGCATGTGCTGGCGCTACGCGAGCTCGCGCTTTGGGACAACGCGTCGCCCGAGGCGGCCGGCGAGCTCCTCCAACGCGCCGGCAGCTATCTCCACGGCAGAGGAGCCTACCGCGCAGCCGAACCGCTGTTCTGCGAGGCGGTGGCCATGGGCGAGAGGGTGCTCGGACGCGAACACCCCCAGGTCGCGTCATGGCTCAACGATCTCGGCCTCCTCTATTGGACGACCGGCCGCTACGGGGAAGCCGAGCCGCTCGAACGCGAGGCAATCGCCACCAGCGAGAAGGCCTTGGGACGCGAGCATCCGGATGTCGCGGTCAGGCTCAACAACCTGGCTCGCCTCCTCAACGACACCGGACGGCAGGCCGAGGCCGAGCCGCTGTTCCGCGAGGCGATCGCGATCGGCGTGAAGACGCTCGGGCGCGAGCACGCCAAGGTCGCCGCATGGCTCAACAACCTTGGCATTCTCCTCAACGAGGCCGGCCGCAATCATGAGGCCGAGCCCCTCTATCGCGAAGCCATCGCGATCAACGAGAAGACGCTCGGACCCGACCATCCGGAGGTGGCGCGCTGCTTCGGCAACCTCGCGGTGCTCTTGCGGGATACGGACCGTAACGCGGAAGGCGAGAAGCTGGCGCGAGACGCGCTCGAGATCTGGCAAAGGACGCTCGGGGGCGAGCATCCCGTGCTGGGACGGGGTCAGGAGAACCTGGCCCGCATCCTGCTCAAGCTCGGTCGGCGTGACGAGGCTCTCGCGGTCGCCCAATCGGCGCTCGCCATTCATGAGAAGTCGCTCGGCGGGACCCATAAATGGACGAAAGATTCCGCCCGCACCTGCGCCGATGCTTTCGCGGAACTCGGTTGCCTCGAGCAGGCGCAAGCGCTCAAGGCCCGATTTGGCCTCACGACGCCCGCAAGCTGAAGCCGATCGGCGCACAGGTCACGCGCCGGCTTAGCTACTTTCTGGCGCAAAATTCGCGTTTCGGTGAAGACCCGTCAATGGGGTCTCGCAAAGAAGAGCCCCGCCGGGTGGTTGGCGGGGTAGCGTGCGGTCGCTTGGTGGAGAGGCGGTCTAAGGGGCTGACTGCGCTTCC
>JBIOEJ010000026.1:0-52887 GCA_044445965.1 Hyphomicrobiales bacterium | reverse complement strand
CCTTGCAGCGGCATGCCGGTCGCCGAGTGGATGATGCCGTTCTTGCCCGGACCCAGATGCTCGGAGCTGACGACGGCCTTGGGCTTCATATCGGCATAGATCTTGTCGACCCAGGCCTTCACCTTCGATTGCTCGGTCGGCGCCACCGCGAGCGCCGCGCCGAGATGACGGTCGCGCGCCTGCTCGAAGGGCTTGACCATCAGCCCGCCAGCCTCGCTCGAGGCGACGATCGGGTCGACATGGTTGGCCTCGCAGACGAAGACCGGAACGGCGCCGAGGCCGCGATAGAGAATGCGCGCCAGCGCCGCGGCGCCCGGAGGGCCGTCGCTTTCGCCCTTCGGCATGGTCGGCCCGCAGCCGGCGCCGGTCAGCACGAACACCGTATCGCCCTTCTTGAGCGCCTTCTTGAGGCCTTCGGCCGCGAGCATCGTCAACGGCCTGCCGCCGGCGGCCTTGCGTGCCGCGTCGTAGAGCGGCTGCAGGATGCCATGCGGCATGCCCCGGTTCTTGGCCTCGATGGTGACGAGCCTGTCGACCGCTTCGCCAACGATATCCGGCACGATGCTTCTCCCGCGGCTTTGGATCAGGGATGGTTTGCTCTTTCGGGCAATCTGGACCGATGGCTTGCGATCGCACAAGAATAATATGTGCATTGCCTTGATGCGTGTTTGGCATCACGCTTGCGCACCCGAAAACCAGAAGACACGAGCCCCATGCATACCCGCATCTCGCGCTATTTCACGGCGGTCGCCCAGCATGGATCGATGCGCGATGCCGCGGACGCGCTGCATGTCGCGCAGTCCGCGTTGAGCCGCAGCATCCAGGGCCTCGAGCAGGAGTTCGGGGTGACGCTGCTGGAGCGCCATTCGCGCGGCGTGGTGCTCACTGCCGCCGGCCAGATTTTCCTGCGCTATGCGCGCGACGAGCTGGCCCAGATCCAGCATCTGCGCGCCGAGCTCGACGCCCTGACGGGCCTCAGGCGCGGCACGGTGCGCATCCACGCCGTCGAGAGCCTCGCGAGGTCGCTGCTGCCGCGCCTGATCGGGGCCTATTGGGCAAGGCACCCCGGCGTGGCGTTCGACGTGGAGACGGACAGCTCCGACCATATCAGCAAGGCCGTGAGCGAGGCGGAGACCGATATCGGCCTCACCTACAACTCGCTGATCGCCTCGGACATCGAGGTGCGCGTGCAAGTGCGCGAACCTTTGGTCGCGCTCGTCGCCTCCGGCCATCCCCTGGCGCGCGCCAAGGCGATCACCTTGCGCGACGCGGCCGCCTACCCCATTGCGCTGACCACCAAGACCTCGCGCAGCCGCTTCCTGATCGACGAAGCCTGCCGCAAGGCCGGCGTCAGCCTGTCTCCCATCATGGAGACCAATTACATCGAGCTCCTGACCAGCATCGTCGAGCAGGGCCGCGCCGTGACCTTCCTGCTGCGGCTGTCGGCCGCCGACCGCATAGCGGCCGGCATGATCGCGGCCGTCCCGGTGCGGAGCGAGCTGATGAACCGGGGGACGATCGAAATGCTGACGCGGGCCTCGCGCAAGCTGTCGCCCGCGGGCGAGGAATTCCTGGTGTTCCTCGGCAACGAGCTGAAAGCCTATCAAACGGGCAAGAGGGCCGATTGAGGCGACCGGGGCCGTGGGTTGGACCGCATGGCCCGCTGAAAATACTGCAAAAATAGAGCGGCGGCGGACCGGCGCGCTGGCTCGATCACTCCGGCGCGCCATGGCCGGACATGACGCGCATGGCGCCACGGGCGAGATCGTTGATGGCCTCGTCGAAATTCACCCCGCTCACCCGCCAGGCGAAATCGGCCTCGTGCCAGCGCATCCGCCACGACCCGACCCAGCCGATCGGTTCGCTCTCCTGAAACTCGAGCGAGCCGGTGACGAACACCTGGTCGGCGGCAGGCGGAGCCGACGGGACGGCGACCCGATCCAGGCTGGCGCCCCAGGCGGCAAGCTCGGTGTCGGTCGGGACCCGCAGCGCGATGCCGTATTTGATGCCCGAATTGAAGAAGGAGACGCGCTGATCGGCGCCGGCCGGGGCCTCGGCGCTGAACAGATAAGGTGGCCCGACGACGCCGCGAACCCGCAGCACCGGCACCACCATGGCGCGCTCGCCGCGCCAAGGCCGTTCGCCGAGCGCCGCCAGCGCCTTGTCGATCCGCTCGCGATCGAAACGCACGGTGAGATCGTAGGACCGGTCGTAGGTGCCCTGGTCGTCGTGGACCTTGATGCCGGCCATCTGATCCACATAGCCGAACGACGCGACCAAGGCGTCCGCATGGGCCGCCAGTTCAGCGACGCGCGGATCGTCTTGCAGCCGCGGCTCGCCCGACACCTTGACCAGGACCTGACGCAAGGCCCGCGAAAATCCGATCGGGCGGCTGCGCATGTCGGTGCCGGTGACGATGACCGTCGCCTGATACATGCCGTCCATATCTTGGGCGCTGCCCGAGATCACGGTCCGGCCGGCGAAACAGACGAGGAGCAACACTGCGAACGGGCCGAGGAAGCGGCGGAATTGCCGAGCGAGGATGGCCATGACCGACATGTCCCAGCTGCGCGTGCGATCGATGATCACCGGCATTATATGGATGATCGGTTAGAAGACAATCATTCGCGTTTCCCCGCGCCGGGCGCCCCGCTAAAGCCCTTCGAGGACCGTCTCCGCCGCGACGAAGCCCCATGTCATGCAGGGTCCGAGGGTGGTCCCGGCTCCGACGGCGCGGGTGCCGATCGGGTTCGCCATGACATTGCCGGCGCAGAATAATCCCTCGATGACGCTGTCGTCGGCGCGGAGCGCCTGCGCCTTGTCGTTGGTTCGCGCGCCTCCCTTGGTGCCCACGGTCGAGCGGTTGACGGACATGGCGTAGAAGGGCGGCTTCTCGATCTTGCCGAGAGCCGTGCCGTGGCCGGACTTGTAGCGCTCCCAGACGCTTTCGCCGCGCCGAAAATCCGCGTCGCGGCCGGCATCGCAAGACCCATTGAAGCGGTCGACCGTCGCCTCGAGGTTCGCGGCGGGAACGCCGATCCGTCGCGCGATATCCGCCAACGAACCGGCCTCGACGATCCAGTCCTTTGCCTGTCGGGAATACCAGCGGAACGGTCCCGAGCGCTGCATAAAGCGGGCGTCCGCGATCACATGGGCCGGCAGGTGCAACGGCTCACCGGTCGTCGGATCGCGCCGGTCCAGGGCCTCGCCGAGGTTATAGGACAACTCGCTGACGAAGCGGCGGCCGTCGCGATCGACGACGATGGCGTGCGGCTCCGCCTGGAACGTGACGGGAAGGCCGGACGGCTTTCCCTGATAGGTCGCAGGCAGCAGCGGATAGATATTGGCTTGATCCATGCGCTCGAGCCGCGCACCGACGGCAAGCGCCATGAGCTGGCCATCACCTTCGTTGCTGCGCGGGCTGCCGATGCGCTCGAACGGCCCGCCGAAATGGCGAGCCACCAGCTCGGCATTCCACTCGAATCCGCCGGTGGCGAGCAGGACGCCGCGTCGCGCCCGGATCGTCAAGGGCGTGCCGCCCTGAAGGGCCGAGGCGCCGGCCACCCGGCCGCTGCGGTCATCGACGAGCAAGCTCGTGGCGCGGGTCGCGAGCATGAGCCGGCACGACCGATCGAGGCACGCCTTCAGGAGCCCGACCACGAGCGCGTTTCCCTGACCGGCGGAGTTTGAGATCAGCCGCCGCGCCAAGGCCGGAAGCAGGCGGAGCCCGGTCAGCACGGGGTGATGATAAGGGTCCTGCCCGATCATCTCCTGATAGGTCAGGATATGGGGAAGCGTCGAGCGGCGGACCTTCCCGGCAAGGGGCCCCAGCATCCTGCGGCTCAAGGGACGCGGCGAGACCATGCGGCCGATCTCCTTGCCGCCCGGGGATTCCGCCATCGGGTCGGGCTCGTCGGTCAAGGCGAAGCGCAGCGGGCTATTGCTCTCGACGAATTCGAGCATAGCGGGAGCGGTCGAGACAAATCGCCTCCAAAGCAGATCCTCGGTGCTGTGCCACCCCGCGGGCGCGGTCGCCCTGAGGTAGTCGAGCGCCTCCTCGGGGCTGTCCCTGTAACCGGCCGCGCGAGCGTGATGGTTGGCCGGAATCCAGATGCCGCCGCCCGACATCGCGCTCGCGCCGCCGGCAAGCTCGGCCTTCTCCATGATGGTGACGCCCAGGCCGCCGGACGAGGCCCGCAGCGCCGCCGTCAGCGCCGCGCAGCCCGACCCGATCACCAGGAAATCCGTATCGAATTGGTCGGCGTCGGTCATATTCTTCGCTCATTCCCGCGGATGCGGGAATCCAGCACTATCAAACCACGAGTGGAAAGTCTGGATTCCCGCATCCGCAGGAATGAGCGGAGCAGCGCTAGCGCGATGCCTGGCCGGCATCGCGCCGAGCGATAATCGGCAATTGCGTTATTGCAAGCGCAGCGAACATAATATTCATTGGTCGGCGCACGCGCCGTGGATCGAGCAAGGCACGGCTCTTGCTTGATCTCGTGGCGAGGCGGCCGGCCAGGCGACAGCACGGGAGCAACCAGCATGACGAAGGAGACCGCTATCCGCACCGGCCGCAACCTCTCCCGGCGGGGCCTTCTCGGCGGCGCGGCCGCCACGGGCTTGCTGGCGGCCCCGAACATCGCCCGCGCCGCGCCCACGGAGCTCGTGATCGGGACCAATGGCGGGGAGGAATACCGGCAGGTCTACAAGGCCGTCTACGGACCGTTCGAGCAGAAATACAACGCCAAGATCGTGCCGGTGTTCGCCGATGGCGCCACCTTGTTGAACCGCGTCATCGCTGAGAAGAGCTCTCCGACGCTCGACGCGACGGTCGCCTATCAAGGGGCCTGGCTCGTCGGCAAGGCGGAAGGGGTGTTCGAGAAGCTCAACTACGCCAACATCCCGAATATCGACGATGTCTACGACTTCATCCGCGATCCGGAGGGCTATGGCCCGTTCACCAGTTTCGGGGCCTGGGGCATCGTCTACAACCGCGACACCGTGAAGAAACCGCCGACCTCGTTCAAGGCGCTGTGGAGCCCCGACTATGCGGGCAAGATCCTGATCGGCGGCATCTACCATTGGCAGATCCATCTCGCCGCCTTCGCCCATGCCTGGACCGGCGATCAATCGAAGGTCGACGTGGCGTTCGACAAGGTGAAGGAGCTGGCGCCCAGGCTCGCGGGCTTTTACGGGCTGACCTCGGACGCCCAGTCCAAGTTCCAGCAAGGGCTCGGAGACATCGCGACCTGGTACAGCTTCACGGCGCAGCGCCTGCGCAACATCAATATCCCGATGGCCTTCCAGACCCCCGAGGAGGGCGCCTTCATCTATCCGAGCAACTTCCAGGCGGTGAAGGGCACGAAGAAGCTCGACCTCGTCGAGAAGCTGATCGGCCAATTCTACGAGCCGCAGTCTTGCGTGGCCATGGCGGAGCTCGACGGCCAGATCCCGGCGAACCGCAAGGTCAAGCTCGATGTGGCCCTGCAAAAGGAGATCCTGACCAATGAAGAGGTGCTGAAGGCTCATAACTGGGACTGGGCGATGATCAATGCGCAGCAGAATGCCTGGCTGACCCGCTGGAACGCGGAGATCCGTCCCCTGGTGCATGGCTGACGCGATGCCGCCGGCGCCGGGCGCGCTGCTCGCCGCGAGGCGGCGGCGCGACCTGATCGGCATTTCCATATTGCTGCTGCCGACGCTCTACTTCCTGTTGCTGTTCGCCTGGCCGCTCATCGGCCTCATGCGCATGGCCTTCGCGCGGCCGATCCCGCAGCGGATCACCGGAGAGGGATGGTCGCTCGCCAATTTCGTCGAGATCTTCTCGAACCCGCTCTATCTCGAAACGCTCTGGGTCACGCTGCGCATCGGCATCCTCGTGGCGGTCTTCTCGCTGCTGCTCGGCTATCCGCTCGCCTTCTTCCTGGCGCGCACGCGCACGGCCTGGCGGGGCACCTTGCTGTTCCTGATGCTGGCGCCGATCCTCATCAGCGTGGTGGTGCGCGCCTATGGATGGATCGTGCTCTTGTCGAACCGCGGCTTGATCAATTCGGCGCTGCAGGGCCTCGGCCTGATCGATCGTCCGATCCGGCTGATCTTCAACGAGACCGGCATCGTCATCGGCACCACGCATGTGCTCTTGCCCTTCATGGTGCTGGCGATCCTCGGCAGCCTGCAGACGGTGGATGGCCGGCTCGAGGATGCCGCGGCGAGCCTCGGCGCGCCTCCCTGGAGGGTCTTCCTCGACGTACTGCTGCCGCTCTCGCTGCCGGGCGTAGCGGCGGGGGTGCTGCTCGTCTTCGTGCTGGCGGTCAGCTCCTTCGTCACGCCGGTGCTGCTGGGCGGCCAGGTGGTATTGACCATCCCGATCCTCGCCCTGCAGCAATTCGGGCAGGCCTTCAACTGGTCGTTCGGCTCGGCTTTGGTGGCGCTGCTGCTTGCCGTCATCATCGCCGTCACCCTCGTCTATGACCGCCTGCTGCAGCGGCGGCTGGTGCGCGGGGTCGCCTGAGCGTGGCGCGGTGGCAACGTTGGCCTTTCCTCGTGCTGGTCACGGCGATCTATGTCTTCATCGTCGGGCCGATCCTGGTCGTGCTCGTCGCCTCGATCTCGACGACGCCATATCTCGCCTTTCCGCCCGCCGGATTCACGCTGCGCTGGTTCCGCGAGATCCTGACGCTCGGCGAGTTCACCGACGCGCTGGTCTATAGTCTCGAGGTCGCGGCCTTCGCGACGGTCCTGTCGCTGACGCTCGGCGCCTGGATCGGGATCGCGCTCAGCCGCAGCCGCTTCCCCGGCAGCGTGGCGCTGCAATCCTTTTTCCTCGCGCCGATCGTGCTGCCCGAGCTCGCGCTCGCCATCGGTCTCCTGCAGTATTTCAGCCAGATCGGCTTCATCCGCGGCGCCGTCGCGGTGGTGCTCGCCCACAGCATGATCTGCACGCCTTACGCGATGCGCGCCATCCTGGCGGCGGCGACCCGTTTCGACCGGGCGCTGGAAGACAGCGCGCTCAGCCTCGGCGCTCCGCCCTGGCGGGTGCTGATCGACATCGTGCTGCCATTGCTGAAGCCGGGCCTGATCAGCGGCGGCATCATGGCCTTCATCATCTCCTTCGACAATGTGACCATGTCGCTCTTCCTCGCCGCGCCGGGCTCGATCACGCTGCCGGCGCTGCTCTATAACCAGGCGGCGGAAACGGGGCTCAACACGACGCTCGCGGCCGTCTGCGCCCTCTTGGTGGTGTTCATGCTCGCCATCATGCTGCTCGTCGAACGCACGGTCGGCCTCGACCGCTTCTTCGAGAACGTATCGGCGGGAAGGAAGGCGCGCTGATGCCACCCGAGCGCCTGAGCCTCAGCGGCGTCACCAAGCGCTTCGGCGCGGTGACCGCCGTCGACCGCGTCGGCTTCTCGGTCGAGGAGGGCGAGTTCCTGGGGCTGCTCGGCCCCAGCGGCTGCGGCAAGACGACCTTGCTGCGGCTCATCGCCGGCTTCGACCTGCCGGATGAGGGAAGCATCGTGAGCCGCGGACGCGACATCGCGGCGGTGCCGTCCTATCGGCGCAATTTCGGCGTCGTGTTCCAGAGCTACGCGCTGTTCCCGCACATGACGGTGCTGGAGAATGTCGGCTACGGGCTCAAGGTGCGCGGCGTCGGCAAGGCGCAGGCAGCGGAGCGCACGCGGGCGGCGCTCCAGCGCGTCGGCATGCACCTGGAGGAGGACCGCTTTCCGAGCCAGATATCGGGTGGCCAGCAGCAGCGCGTGGCGCTGGCGCGCGCCATCGTGATCGAGCCGGATATCCTGCTCCTCGACGAGCCGCTCTCGGCGCTCGACAAGAACCTGCGCGAGGAGATGCAGGTGGAGCTGCGCCAGCTGCAGCAGCGCATCGGCATCACCACGATCTTCGTCACGCATGACCAGGAGGAGGCGCTGACGCTCTCGGACCGCGTCGCCGTCATGCATAGCGGCAAGATCATGCAGCTCGACGTGCCGCGCGAGATCTATAATCGGCCGACCTCGCAATTCGTCGCGACCTTCCTCGGCACCACGAACCTCGTTCCCGGCAAGGTGGCGACGGTGGCGGGCGGCCGGGCTCGTCTCGATATCGCCGGAACCCCGGTCGGCGCGCGCTGCAAGGAGGGTGCGCTGCGTCCGGGCGCCGAGGCTCTGGTCGCGGTGCGGCCGGAGGACGTGCGCATCGCCGCCGGCGGCGTCGGCATCGCCGGCCGCGTGGAGGACGTGCTCTTCCAAGGGCACAGGCTGATCGTGCTGTTCCGCACCGATACGGGGCAGGAGCTGCGCGCCTTCGCGCGCCCCGCCGATTGGCGCCTGGACAAGGGCGCGGCCGCCTTCGCCTGCTGGGACGAAGAGGTGGCCAGCGTGTTCACGCCGGACGCTCCGGCCGAAGATGCGAGCCCCGCGCCGGCGTCGATCCCGGCCGATGAACGAAAGGCTTGAGCCATGACGGCGATCGCGGCGGAGAATCTCGATCGGCTCCTGACCATCGAGATCAGGCGGCCAGGCATCATCCGGGGCTTCAAGAGCGCCCTCTACGATATCGCGCGCGAGGCGGCCGACGGTCCGTTGGTGCTCGGCGCCGCGAAGCTCTTGAACGTAGAGCCTGCGCGCATCGCCATCGTCACCGGCGCCGCGGTCCCCGAGCACATGCCGGTCGGCGAGAATGACGGGCCGTTCGGCGCGATCGTGCTCGCGGCGGCGCTCGCGCGGATCGGCCATGGCGTCACGATCCTCACCGATGCCGCGAGCGCAGGACCCATCCGCGCTCTGGCGCGCCGCGGCGAGGTGCCGGTCGCCATCGAGGAGCTGCGCCATGGCGATGCCGGGCAGCAGGAGGCGGCCGCCAAGGCTGCCGATATCCTGATCGCCATCGAGCGGCTGGGCGGCAACGTCAACGGCCATCTCTACGGCATGACCGCCATCGCGCGGGACGCCTTCCGCTGCAATGTCGATTTGATGTTCCGCAGCCATATGGCGCTCGGCCGGCCCTCGCTCGGCATCGGCGACGGCGGCAATGAGATCGGCTTCGGCTCACTGCACGAGAAGCTCGCCAAGCGCCTGCCGCAGGTGAACCAGGCGGACAAGACGCCATGCGGCGGCGGCGTGTTCTCGACCGTGCCGACGACGCGGCTGGTGGTGGCGAGCACCTCCAATCTCGGCGCCTATGGCGTCTGCGCCGGCCTGGCGCTGCTGCGCAAGGATGTCTCGCTCTGCCACGCGCCAGAGGAAGAGGAGGCGCTGCACCATGTCGGCGTCGGCCTCGGATTGACGGATGGCGGAGGCGGCGGCGTGATCGCGGCCTGCGACGGCATCCCGGCCGCCGCCAACGCGGCGCTGGTGCTCGTCATGCGGACCATCGTCGAGAAGGCGCTGGAACCGCCGCGCATGCGGAAGTTTTAGGGGAAGCTCCATCTCCGCTCATTCCCGCGAAAGCGGCAGCCCAGCACTACAAAACGCAAGGAAGACCTGGATTCCCGCTTTCGCGGGAACGAGCGGAGAAGCGGTTAGACAGCTACATCACCCGCGCAGGAGCGGCCTCACCTCCGCGTTCCAGCGCGACAGCCAGGCATCCTGCTGGGCGTTGATCAGGTTCCAGTCCCAGTTGTGGCATTTCAGGACCTGATCATAGGTCAGGATGTATTTCTGTAATTCTTCGGGCAGCTTCACCTCGCGGTTCGCCGGGATATAGCCGTTGAGGCGGGCCAGCTCGACGCAGGCCTTGGGGTCGTAGAGCTCCCCGATCAGCTTCTCGACGAGATCGAGCTTCCCCGTGCCCTTCACCGCCTGGTAGCTGATCGGATAGATGAAGGCGCCTTCCTCGGGCGTCTGGAACCGCAGCGGGATGCCGGCATTGCGCAGGCGCTGCACGGTGCGGCTGTACCAAGTCGCCATCTGGGCGATGCCCTGCTGGAACTTCGACTGGGCGTCGGAGGTCAGACCGTAGAAGCCCGCCAGATCCGGCGCGAGCTGCTTCATCTTGTCGAAGGCGACATCGATCTTCGACTGATCGCCCGTCCAGGCATAGGCGAAGGCGGCGAGATGTATCTGCCAGTGGTAGATGCCGCCGACCATCAGCTCGCCCTTGTATTGCGGCTTCCACAGATCCTTGAACGACATCGGCGGTGCCTTCACCGTCTCCTCGTTGTAGCAGACGCCCCAGGCGGTGAAGTTGCAGAAGGGACCGTAGCCGTCAGGGTCGCGCAGGAAATCGTACATCTTGTCGGCGTTCGGGACGTTCGCGTAATCGATCTTCTCGAACGCCCCTTCGGCCTTGCCGATCAGCCAGCCGCCCTGATAGGTCAGCGTCACGTCCATGCTCGGGCGCGCCTTCTCGGCGATGACGCGGTTGAGAAGCGTCGATCCGTCGCCGAAGACCGGCACGATCTTGGCGTTGTATTTGCGCTCGAAGGCGGCGTAGACCGCCTCGTACATCGCCTTGTATTCCTCCCCGCCATTGGTTCCGAGCACGATGGGCACCGGATCGGCGCGGGCTATGTTGGGCTTGGCGAGGACGGCGACCGCGGCGCTTGCGGCCACGCCCTTGATCATGCGGCGGCGCGTGAGGGCGGGTTTGGTGTCTTGTCCGTGGCTCATGAGGGCATTCCCTTCGCGAAACTTGCAATCTGTCGGCGCCCGATCGAACCCGCCCGCCACGCGTACCCTCCCCGCCACTTCGTCTACGGGATGTACACATTTCCTTGAGCGCCGGGCGCCGGTGCTTTGAAGAATATGTGCATGCTGGTAGCGCCGAAAAGGGAGCAGCACATGTCACGGCTCCCGTCGGGCACTATGCAACAATCACGCCCGCAATGCAGCTCCGACCGCAGAATCTTGCGCCCCGGCATCGCAACGCCGCCATCCGCCAGGCGGCGTTGACAGGCCGCTGCCCGTCATGGACCTTGCGCCCGCCGAAGCAGCGAGGGCCGCATGACGAAACCGCCGATGTTGATGAATATCCCGAGATTGCACGACGCCATGGACAAGCGCGGCGTCGATCTCCTGATCATGCGGGGGCTCGAGAACTCGAAATACCTCAGCGACTTCTTCCATAGCGGCGCCAATCTCGGCTACCGGCCCTTCGTGGTCTTCTATTTCCGCGACGAGGCCAGGGCGCCGGCGATGGTCGTGCCGGCGGTCGATCTGCATCTCGCCATGGAGTCGACATGGATCGCCGATGTCAGAGCCTATGCGATGGCCGAGTTCTTCACCGACATCGACACGCATTTCTACCCCGACTTCTTCGCGGCCGCCGAGGCCATCCTCGCCGAACGCAAGGTCAAGGGCCTGACGATCGGCACCGAGGGAGAGAATCTGACGAGCGGCTTCCGGCCGAAGCTCGAGGCGTTGCTCGAAGGCAATCAGCTCGTCGACTTCTCCTACGATATGGAGCTCGTGCGCATGGTCAAGACGCCGGAGGAGATCCTGCGGCTGAAGCGCGCGACCGACATCACCATCAAGGCGCATGAAAGCTTCCGCGACGCGATCCGCGTCGGCGATACGGATGACGATCTGCTGCGGGCGGTACTGACCAGGATGGCCAAGGAGGGCGCCCATGGCGCGAACTCGATCAATATCGGCTGCGGGCCGAAGACCTCGTTCGCGGCCCATTCGCAATGGCCGATCGGCCATGTGATGCGGCCCGGCGATTTCGTGAAGGTCGATATGGGCGCGGCGTGGAAGGGCTATCATGCCGATTTCGTGCGCTCCTATTTCGTCAGCCATACGACGCAGCGCCACCGCGATATCTGGAAATGGCTGAACGAGACGCAGATCGAGACCGGCCTGTCGCTGCGGCCCGGCATGGTCGGCGGCGATATCTTCGACCGCGCCCATGCGAAGATCAGCCGCCATCTCAACAATTTCCCGCGCGAATTCGTCGGCCACGGGCTCGGCCTGAACTCGCATGAGCAGCCGCGCATGAACCACGTCAACCGCACGGTCATCGAGCCGAACACGGTCGTCTGCCTCGAATTCAGCTACTACCATGATGGGGCGCGCCACCACACGGAGGACACTTTCCTCATCACCGAAAACGGCGTCGAGTTCTGGACCGAGAGCTGCCCGCGCGAGCTGGTCGTCAAGCTCTAATGTGGTGAATTTGAAGTTCCTATCACATGGATGGCATGCGCGCGGTAGGAACTTCAAATTCGAAAACCACACTAGAAACAATAACTTGCTACTGCATCTTGCGCTTCAGTCGCGGTATGATTTCGGTTGCGACCGCCTGCACCTGTTCCATTTCGTATTTGTAGGGAACGAAGATGATGCGGTCGACACCTGTCGAGACATGCGCTTCGAGTTGCTCGACGCATTCCTCGACGCTGCCCATGATGGCGCTCTTCATGGTCGACTCCGACCAGGACGCGTAGTCCCATTCGGTCTGCAGCCAATGCGTCATCGGGGCCTCTATCTCGGCGCGCGGGCCGATGCAGATGGGAAGCTGGTTGGTCGAAATCAGCTCTTCTGGATTGCGGCCCGCCTCCTCCGCAAAATTGCGAACCTTCGCCCATGTCTTCGCGAAGCTGTCGGCCGTGTAGTAGTAGGTGAGCCAGCCATCCCCCTTGGTGGCCGCACGCTTCAGGACGGCGTCCACATAACCTCCGATCAGGATGGGCGGGCGCGGCTTTTGCACAGGCTTGGGATAGAGCACGGCACCGCGCAGATTATAGGGCGGGTATTCGCCATCCACCTTCTCCTCTGTCCATAGCCGGTTGATGATTTCGAGGCTCTGCTCCATGATCTTGCCGCGCTTGGTAAAATCCACGCCGAGGCTGTCGAACTCGCGTTTATACCAGCCGACGGCAGCGCCGACGATGAGGCGACCGTTCGAGATGTGGTCGATCGTCGCCAACTCCTTGGCGAGAATGACGGGATTGCGCATCGGCATCACCAAGATGCCAGTGCCGATCTTGATCTTTGATGTCCGCGCCGCAATAGCCGTCAGGATGATCAGCGCCTCGTGGATCGGAAAGTTTGGATCGACGCCGAGCAGGACATGGTCCCAGGCCCAGATGGACTCGTATCCCAGCTGATCCGCGAGCACGCCATAATCCATAAGCCCCTGCGCGCTCGGCTCTTCGGGAAATTTGGTGAAATTCCGCATCGCGATGCCGAATTCGGTCCGCTTCTGTGCCATCGGATGATCCTGTCGATGTCCGTTTATCTGGGGCCGCGGCGCTTCAGGCCGTGTAGAGGGCGTCCGGATCGAGTTCGCGCAGCACGTCGAGTTCCTCCTCGCGCGGCGGGGAGGTGGTTTCCACGTTCGCGTCGAACTTAAGCGGGAAGCCGGTGTTGTTCTGAACCTGCTCGCGTACAACGCCATGATGCATCGCGAGCACCTTCATCTCGCGGCTGACTTCGTCGAAACCCATGATCGCGAGGTCGGTGACCACGCGCCACATGCCGCCTTCCGGCAGGCCAGAAGCCTCTCTGGAGCTTCCGCCCTTGAGCCAGCCGGGCGAGGTGATGAAATCGACATCCGCCACGAACCGGCGCTTTTCGTGCTTCATCGCTACGATCATGTTGGTGAGCGAGGAGATGTCATTGCCGCCGCCCGTTCCCGGCAGGCGTATCTTCGGGTTGTCCGGGTCGCCGATGAAGGACGAGTTGAGATTGCCGAAGCGATCGATCTGCGCGCCGCCCATGAAGCCGATGTCGACGTAGCCGCGCTGCAGCAGGAGCAGCACATCGGTGATGGGCAGCACCATGTTGGAGCGTCGGGTGCAGCGCTGCTCGTTGGTCGATGGCGGCAACTCGCCCGGCACGATGAACGGACCGATGGTGCCGCCCTCGAAAAGGATCGTCAGCTGCGGCGCAAAAATGCGCTGGGCGAGCGTCGCGGCAAGGAGCGGAACGCCGATGCCCGCGAAAACGATCTGGCCGTTGGTCATCAGCCGCGAGGCCATGACCGCCAGGAGCTCCGAAGTCGTGAATGGCGCCTTGGGCATTTTGTGCTCAGTCATTGTGCACGCTCCTTCCGCGCCGGCTGGCGTCGAGCACAGCGTCCATGCCCAGTTTTGCCAGATAGTCGGACCAGCTCTTGGGTTCGTAGTAGTACTCGTCGAGGTATTGCTGTGGTCCTTTTACGGGATCGTCTGAACTGAGCTTGGCGTAGAGGTCCAGATGCGAGAAGAAGGGCTCATACATTCCGTAGCATTCGTGCGGCGCGCATCCGAACGGGGTCTCGACGACCGCGTCGACAGTGAAGAAGGGGATGCGGGTCCGGTCGGGCGTGCGCCGGATCTGGTCGTTGCTGACGATGCGCTCGGTCGTCAGGATCACGCGTTTGGCGGCCATTGCCATGTCGATATCCATGAACTGGAGACCGTCGAGCTGGGCATTGCCGTAGGCATCGCAGCGCTGGACATGAATGAGCGCGACATCTGGATTGAGCGCCGGCAGCAGAACGATCTCCTCACCCGTGAACGGGCATCGCAGGGTCCTGATTTCGTCGCCGAGCCGCTTGCCGACACCCGAACCCATCATCGTCCGCGACGGCATGAAGGGAATGCCCATGGCGCCGGCCCGGTAGCGAAGGCCGATGGACATATGGCTCCACTCGTCGAAGCGCGCCAGCTTGTTCTCCGTGTGGTGGCGCATGACCTTGGAGACGCCCCACACGATTCCCTGCGTGAACCAGCTGGTCACGATGTGCTTTGACACTCCCGATGCAAAGAACAGATCCCCTTCCGTCGAGGTGATCGAGCGGGAGATCATGAGGTGTCGCTTGCGGGCCCGGATCAAAGCCCAGATCATGGCGATCGGCGTGCGCGACACCGTGCAGCCACCGATGGCGACATGATCGCGGTCGCTCACGAGATTGGCCGCTTGCTCCAGCGACATGACCTTTTCGCGCAAGCCCCGATCGCGCGTCAACGTCTCGCGACGCAAAGCCGAGTAAGGCTTGACCAGAGGCTCGGTGTTCATGCTCGGATGTCTTTCCCTGACGCCCAATCTCAAGTGTACGCGGCCTGAACGCCGGTGTCCCGGTTAAAGGCGGTAATCATCTCATCCCATTGGGGCACCAGATCTTGCAGGCTGCGCCAAAAGGACTGCTTCTTCCGTCGGTCGAAATCGACAAGGGCAATACCTTGCTGCTCTACCCAGGTGAAATAGCCAAGGTTGAAGATGCGTTCCCGGTCCCGGTAGGTGGCGTCCAGCACATTGTCGGTGTCGACCGCCGCGAGATGCGCACCGACGAGTTCGGCCGCCGTCTCAGCCGACAGCTCCCCCGAATTGTGTCGCCGCTCGAGATAGCGGCGCACCTCGCTCGCATAGAGATCGGCCCCGTCCGTCGCCACCGTCACAACGACGCTGTCGGAGCCCAGGCCATAGTGCTTGGCGAACTTGATCGCACCCAGAATGTTGGCAATGCTCGACAGCCCGAACCATTTCAACGGGCAGAGCACATCGTCGGTGAGCCCCAGACGCCGTGCCAGATAGGCTCTCCCGGCTTCTGTGTTGAACACGGCGTTGAGCCCGTCAGTGGCCTGATCGGACACGCCGATCACAACATCGGTATTGGTCACATTGTGGATCAAGGGAACGTGCTTGTCACCGATGCCTTGAATATTGTGCTCGCCATAGCCGTTCCTGAGCAGCGTCGGACATTCGGCGGCCTCGAGGACTGCTATCTTGGCGCCGTGCTTCGTCTTGAGGTAGTCGCCCGCCGCGAGGGTGCCGGCCGAACCGCTCGCGGACACGAAGCCTGCCAGCTGCAACCCTTTCGACTTTCGCGCGAGTGTCTCGAAGATCTGTCCGAGCGCCGGGCCGGTGCAGCGCCAATGGCCGAGATAGTTTCCGAATTCGCTGAACTGGTTGACGATGTCGTTGGCTGGGTCGCGCTGAAGTTCGGCGCAACGGTCGTAGATTTCCTTGACGTTCGACTCGGTGCCCGGCGTGCAGACGATGTCCTTCGGCTCGGTGACCCATCGCGTTAGCCAGTCGAACCGCTCATCGCTCATACCGGCCGGCAGGACCGCTACGGCCCGACAGCCGAGGATGCGCGAGATCGCCACGCCCCCGCGGCAATAATTGCCGGTCGACGGCCACACGGCCCGCTGTCGCGTGGGATCGAAGCGGCCGCTGACGAGACGCGGCGCGAGGCACGCATAGGCGGCAAGCACCTTATGCGAACCGATCATCGGAAACAGCGCGCCGAGTGCCACGACGATGCGCGCCTTCACGCCCGTCAGCGCCTCCGGCAGCTCGACATGGACCGGGACCGGGACCTGGCCTTGCCGCTGCAGATCGTTAAACCAGTTGACCCGATATAGATTGTGGGGATGGGGATCGTCGGGGCCGACTTGGGCGAGCGCGCCGCGGATCGCCTCGGGCGCTGTCTGCGGTGCGGCTAGTTCCGTGAATGTCGGCAAGCGCACGCGCTTTTCGCCGAGCAGCTTCAGCGCCCGCCGACGAACGGAAGGGTCCTCGATCCGCGTCGGAAAATCGAAGGGGCTCATCGACATGTCAAGCGACCAACTCCGAACGCCGGCTAGAATCTCCGTCAAGTCATCCTATGGTGCTATACTTAGTACCAGTATCCGACGAATTTTCCATCCGATCAATCGGTAACCGTGCCTGCGAAGGAAGTGCCCTTGCTATTGCATCGCCGGGGTGCAGGTTCCCCCGCCCGGCTCCCTGAAGGACCTCGGCGCGGCCGCCCTCTTGCCTGCGTTCCGGCGACGCCCCGCCATAGTCGGTCGTCCGCTGTTCCGGCCTGCGACCCGCCGATCCGATCAGCCGTCGCATTGTGTCCGCTCCGATTTCCTGTCCGTGGGCTGCGCCCGCCGCGCGCGTGATCGATTCGTTCATCAGGACGCCGCCGAAATCGTTGGCGCCCGCATGCAAACAGAGCGCTGCCCCATCCGGACCCATTTTCACCCAGGACGTCTGGATGTTGGTGATAACAGGATCAAGCGCGAGGCGCGCCACGGCGTGCATCAGCACCGCCTCCCTGAAGGTCGGGCCCTTGCGCGACTGACCCCTGAGGTAAATCGGCGCCTCCATGTGGACGAAGGGCAGCGGCACGAATTCGGTGAAGCCGCCGGTACGGGTTTGCAGTTCGCGCACCCGCAGAATGTGCCGCGCCCAATGTCGATAGCCGTCGACATGGCCAAACATGATGGTCGCGGTGCTCTTGAGCCCGACATCGTGCGCTGCCTCCATGACTTCGAGCCATTCGGCGGTTGTCACCTTGTCGGGGCACAGAATGGCGCGCACCTCATCGTCGAGGATTTCCGCGGCGGTCCCAGGCAGGCTGGCAAGGCCGGCGGTCTTGAGACGCGCCAAGTAGTCGCGCAGCTTCAGTCCAAGCGTCTGCGCCCCATGCCAGATCTCGAGCGGCGAGAAAGCGTGCACATGTATCTGCGGAGCGGCCGATTTCACGGCCCCGACGATCGCCAGATAGGTCTCACCCGTATAGCCCGGACGGATGCCGCCCTGGAGGCAGACTTCGGTCGCGCCCCGTGCCCAGGCTTCGCCGACACGGCTCGCGATCTCGTCAAGGGCGAGATCGTAGGGCTTGTCCCGATGGCCGAGATTGTGCCGGCCCTTGGAAAATGCGCAGAATTTGCATCCGTAGGTGCAGATATTCGTGTAGTTGATGTTCCGATTGACGATAAAGGTCACGCGGTCGCCGACACGCGACTGCCGCAGACCATCGGCGGCATGGCAGACGGCGGCGAAGTCGCCTCCGCGCGCATCGAACAGTGGTGCGATCGCGGCCTCGGTCGGCGCCATGCCGTCCGCGACCCGCCCGAGAATCCGCTCGATCTCGGGTGACGGCTTTGTGCCCTGCGATCGCAGCCGCGCCACGGCGGGCGCCGGCAAAGGCTCGAGACCGCCCGGAGCCCAGTTATCCTCGCGCGCCCGGCCGCGGCCGTCGATGAGGCGCAGCGTCGGCGTGCGCAATTCCGGCGCCAACCACCGCTCCGGCTGCGCGGCGAAGCCTGGATAGATCGCCAGGCGCTCGACCAGCACGCGCCCTGCCCGCTCGGTTGCCTCGGCGAGATCGCGCAGATGCGGCCACGGCGCCTCGGGATTGACGTGATCGGGCGTCACGGGGGAGACACCACCCCAGTCGTTGATGCCGGCTGAGATCAGCTGGGCAAGGCTCTCGGGCCGCAGGTTCGGCGGCGTCTGGATGTTCATTGCCGGTCCGAAGATGATGCGGGCCACGGCGATCGTCCACATCTGTTCTTCGAGCGAGGCTTCGGCAGCGTCCGCCATGCGGGTACCGGGCTTCGCGCGAAAGTTCTGGATGATGACTTCCTGGATGTGGCCGTGGCGCGCGTGCAGATCGCGGATCGTGAGCAGCGATTCTATGCGCTCGACGCGCGTCTCGCCGATGCCGATCAGAATGCCGGTCGTGAACGCAACGGCGGCACGGCCTGCGGCATCAAGCGTGGCGATGCGCGCCGATGGAGCCTTGTCGGGCGAGCCGAAGTGAGGTCCGCCGCGCCGGGAGAGCCGGTCCGAAGCCGTTTCGAGCATGATGCCCTGCGAAACGGATACTGCCCGCAGCCGCCGCGTCCAGCTCTCGTCCATGAGCCCGGGGTTGAGGTGCGGGAGCAGGCCCGTCTCCTTCAGGACGAGCCCCGCCATCGCTTCGAGATAGCTAAGCGTCGTCTCGTGACCGAGCCCGGCGAGCGCCTTGCGGGAGGCGGCATAGCGACGCTCGGGCTTGTCGCCGAGCGTGAACAGGGCCTCCTTGGCGCCGTGTGCAAGGCCGCGCCTGGCGATATCGCGCACGGATTCGGGCGACAGATAGGCAGCTTCGCCGCGACGCGGGGCGTGAGCGAAGGTGCAATAGTGACAGACGTCGGCGCAGAGCTGCGTGAGCGGGATGAAGACCTTCTTCGAGAAGGAGACATGATGCGCATGCCCCGCAAGGCAGAGGCTTTCCGCGATCGCGGTCAGCCGGCCGAGCGCATCGCAATCTGCAAGCGCGAGCGCCTCCTCGCGGCTCGGCGTGCGCCCAGCCTCGACGGCCCTGAGAACCTTGCCGGATTCGATGCCACGCGTCATGACCCCTTCGCTCCTGACTGCTCGTGCTCGACCAGCGCGAGCACTCGCATCGCGGGCTCCAGGAAACCGTAGCGGCTCGGCCCGCGGTCGCTTTTCAACAAGGTCGCGAGATCTGCGGCTTCGTCGATATCTGCGCCGACGCCCGAGAGCCGCAGAACGCGAAGGCGTAGGCCGTTCGCCACTGCCTGCCGACAGTGGCGTGCGAAGCTGCCCGCACCGAAACTCGGATCGAACGCGCCCGCTGGCGAGAAGAAGAGCGCATTGGTGCCGTCTCCGTCTCGAGCCGAAACGATAACCGCGCTAGGCGAGTGCAGGGCGGGAGTCACGATCTGGTCGATCTCGGCCGAGGTCGCGAGCGGAACGTCGGCCGGCAGGTACAGCATTCGATCCGCGCCGTGACCCCTTGCATAGGCTACCCCCCGCCGCACAGCCGGGTTCAGGCCCGATGCGTCGTCTTCCTGCAACGCCATCGCTCCCCGATCCCGGGCGAGAGCGCAGACCTCGGCATCCGCCGTCACGACGAGCACGCGATCGACGGCCGGCTTGCCGAGCAGGAGTTCGAGGACGTCCTCGAGCATCGTCAATACGAGCTGTCGACGGATGGGAGCCGGCAAGACGGGCGCCAGGCGGGCCTTGGCGAGCGCCAGTGTCTTGACCGGAACGATCGCCCAGATCGCGGCGGCCCGCATTGCTTCAGATGCTTCCAGGCCTTCGCGGCTCATCGTGGATGCCTGTCGCAAAAGGCGAGACACTCGGTCGCAAGCGCAACCTTGTCGTCGAGCGTTCGCATCATCGTGTTGGTGACGAGCGCGGGCAGCGATATGTCCGGCTCACGTCCCGCATCTTCCGTATCGAGCACGAAGCCGTCAATCAGTCCGTCGTAGTGGCGCGCAATCGTCGCAACATCGGAAGCCAAGCCCAATTCTCCCATGATCTTGGAGGTGGGCCCCTTGATCGCCCTGCCGCCGATAATCGGCGTCACGGCGATGACCGGGGCGCGGCAGCCTCGGATGGCCGCCGCGATACCCGGCACCGCCAGGATCGGATCCACGCTGAGATATGGGTTCGACGGGCAGATGACGACCCCCGCCAGAGCAGGCGCCATCAGGGCATCGATGCATCGTGCCTGAGCCCGAGCCATGCCCGCCCCTTCGAAACGGATGGCCCGCACATGCGGCCGGCACTGCTCTCGGACGAAGTAGTCCTGAAACGCGAGCGCGCCCGCATCGGTTTCCACGATGGTGCGCACCGGATCGTCGCTCATCGGCAGCACATGCGCGGCGATGCCGAAGCGCTCGCAGACATGCGCGCATATATCCGTCAATGTCCCTCCGGCGCGGAGCATGCGGGTCCGCTCAACATGCATCGCAAGGTCGCTGTCACCCAGCCTGAACCAGCTGGGCCCACCCAGCCCCACGACGGCATTCATAAAACTCCAGGTCTCGTCGCGCCGTCCCCAGCCTGTCTCCGGATTGACCAATCCCGCCAGCGTGTAGAGCGTGGTGTCGACATCGGGCGAGACATGCAGGCCGAGATGCTCGAAGTCGTCCCCCGTATTGACGATGATCGTCAGCCGCTCGCCGAGCAGATGTGCCAAGCCGAGAGACAGCTTGGCGCCCCCGACTCCTCCCGATAGCGCCACATAGGTCGGCAGTGGCCGCGTGGCCCCTGGCCTGGCTTTTCCTCCAGTCACCGGAACAGGTCCTCGCTCTTGGGGCGGGCCAGGGCCGCGGCGGAGCTTGGCTTCTGCTTCCAATTCAGGCCTCGCACCAACGCTGCGGGGCGCCCCTCCGCGGCCTCACCCATCACCAGAACGGCCGCGGCCGCCACGGCGTCCGCAAAGCCGACCTCGGTGACTTCGAGCTGGCGCCCCGAGAGATCGGGCTCGCCTCGCCGGTCCTGAAGCGCCGGCAGGCCCGCCGCACCGATCGCAAGCCCGATCGAGCCGAGCCGCCAGGCGCGTCCGACGCTGTCCGAGATGATGACGCCGATATCGGTCGCATAATGCGCGTCGAGGCGTGCTTTCAGCTGTTCGGCGCTGCGGTCCGGGGCCGCTGGAAGCAGCAGCACGCGCCTGTCACGATCCTCGGGATCGAGGTTCGACCGATCGATGCCGGCATTGGCCATGACGAGGCCGCCGCGGATGGCGACGATGACGACACCTCTCTTGACGCGGACAACCTCGACGGATTCTTGCAGGATCGCCTCGACCAGCCGCGCATCCTTGCCGGCAATAGCGGCGATTTCCCGCGCGCGCGGGGATGGAGTCACGGTCGACAAGTCCAGAAGGCGGCCCTCCGCCTTCGATACGATCTTCTGGGCAACGACGAGTACGTCGAAGGGACGCGGCGCAAGCCCGGCCCGGTCGAGTGCCGCAATCAGAAGCGAGTCGAGATTATCGCCTGGGCGGACATGGGGAATGCCGTCCAAGGCGGTGATGATGACCGACGCTGGGCTCAAGGCCTTATCCCGCCACTCATTCGCGGAGGCGCGCATCGTTTGCGCCTGGCAAACGCACCGGAACACACGCGGCGGCGCGCCCCGAACCTCACCCCTCGACGATCCCGGTGATGCGAATGCCGGCACCGTCCACCTTGTAGGTCCGGTTGATCCCGATCAGAACGGAAGTCAGCGCCTCACCCGCCGCCGAATTGGCGAGTGGCCCGGCATGCAGGCCCCTCAGTCCGACTGCCCGCGCCAGACTGATCACGACGGCGCGGTCCTTCGGTTCGTCACCAAAGACCAACACGTCGCAATCGATGGCGGCAGCGCTCTTGAGCTTGTGCGCCGCGACATTGTGGAACGCCGTAACGACGCGCGCGCCGGAACCCAGCCGGTTCTGCGTCGCGAGGGCCGCCGAACCTTCCGGCGGCAATTGCACGCGGGCCACTTTCGGCGGCAGGAGAGGCACCGTCGTGTCGACGACGAGCTTGCCGCCGACATGCGGCCTGATCGCGTCCAGAATGCTCTTTCGGCTAGCCCAAGGCACGGTGATGAAGACGATTTCTGCCGCTTTCGCGGCCTCCTCGTTCAAGGCACCGACAGGCTTCATGCAGCCGGGTGGAGTGACGAGACCCCTCGCGGCCGCCTCGCCTTTTTCCACTGTGCGCGAGCCGATGATGACGGGAAAGCCGGCCGCGACAAAACGGTGTGCGAGGCCAGAGCCGAGCGCGCCGGTTCCTCCGATGATGCCCAGCACAGGCTTGCTTGCGGTCATGACCGCGCGCCTCGCTTAAAGCTGCATCGCCGTCAGCGGCACGACCTCGATGCCCGCCGCCTCGAACGCCTGGCGGACCGCGCCCGCGACGGCGACGCCCGTCGCCTCGTCGCCATGCACGCAGAAGGTGTCGACCTTGACCTTGAGGCGCTTGCCCGACATCGAGACGACCTCGCCGTCCCGCACCATGCGCAACGCATGTTCGCTCGCCGCCTTAGGGTCCTTTAGCACCGTCCCTGGGATCGCGCGCGAAGCAAGATTGCCGTTATCATCATATTGGCGATCCGCGAAGCCTTCGTGAGCAAGGCGCAGTCCGAGCTTTTCGGCGGCCTTCTGCATCTGCGAGCCGTGGAGCGCGACGTAAATGATGTCCCTGTCCACCGTCTTGATAGCCCGGCCAATCGCCATGGCGTAATCGGCATCCTCGGCCGCCATATTGTTGAGCGCGCCGTGCGGCTTGAGATGCGTGACCTTTAGTCCCGAGTAGCAGGCCATCGCCTGGAGCGCACCGATCTGGTAGGCCACCATGAATTCGAGATCGTTCGGCTTCATTTGAATCCGGCGACGCCCAAAGCCCCACAGATCGTTGAAACCGGGGTGGACGCCGATGCTGACGCCTTCTTGCTTCGCCAGCATGCAGAGCCGGTGCATCGTATTGGGGTCGCCCGCATGGAAGCCGCTGGCGACACTTGCCGACTTGATGATCTTCATCATGGCCGCGTCGTTGCCGATATCGTAGGCTCCCCAGCCTTCGGCGATGTCAGCGTTCAGATTGATCTTCTCGGCCATCATCGAGCTCCCCGCAAGTAGGCACCGGTCGCATGCCGCGGCGGCGTCCGTCCGAGCGCTGATTGCAATTGGTACTATTAATAGTAAAACCATACATTGAGGCACCGCGGAAGGGAAGTGGTGCTGCCTACTCATCGCATATGAGCCGGGCTCATCCCACATTTTTCCGTAGCGTCGGTGCGGCGAGCGCTTCGACCCTCGATGAATCGGCTTTGCGACAGCGCATCTCCTCAACGGCGTGTCCGATGCTACGGAGATGCTACAGAGATGCTACAGAGGGTTTGAGGGCCGGGACTCTTTCGATCGATCGCTGCCGCGTGAACGCTGTTTGTCCTGCGTCGAGCAAGTAGCCAAGTCGGGAGAAGCAATGTCGAACAGAACGAGCAAAGCGACCGGGCGTCGAGATGCGATCAGCCGCCTGCCTCGATACCTGCAAGTTGCGTCGGTCTTGCGACGGCGAATCCAGGACGGCTTATGGCTGCTCGGCGACAAGATCGCCACTCTTGAGCAACTGGAGCGCGAATTCGGGGTCGCCCGCGTGACGGTGCGACAATCGATCGATCTCCTGCAGAGCGAGGGGCTGCTGAAGTCCTATCAGGGCCGCGGCACATTCGTCACCAAGACGGTCAAGAACGAGCGCTGGTTGCAACTCGCAACCGATTGGGAGAGTCTGATTGCGCCCATTCGGGAAAACGTCCTCGAACGCCTCCCCGCAGCCGGCGCGGCCGTTCCTTCGATCGCAGATGACGATGGCATTCGGGCGCCAGCTTATACTTACATCCGCAGCATCCAGAAACGCGGTGCCGAGCCTTATGCCTTCGCTCGGGTGCATGTCGCCGAGCACGTCTACGCCAGAGCGCCGAAGCTGTTCGCCACGCGCCCAGCGCTCGCCGTCCTCGCCGAGATGCAGGAAGTCGCCATCGCCCATGCGCATCAGACCTTGTCGATCAGCGCGGCTGATGTCGAGACCGCCCGCCATCTGCGGATCGCCATGAGCGCGCCGACCGCAGAGGCTCGCTGCATCGTGACCGATACCGACAATGTCGTAATCTATATCGGCGAGATCACTTATCGCGGCGATGTCGTAAGACTAAATATCGAGCTCATCAAGCGCCGACGCGGGTGACATCATCGGCTCTTGCGATCTCTCGACGGCGCCGTCAGCATCAGCTTGTTCTAAGAATAGAGCCAGTGCCCTTTGCGGGGATGACATCATGTGACGGAGGGCAGTGCTCGGCCGGATGGAAGCTCGATTGGTTACGCCTCTATCCCGTGCGCGTCGAGGACGGGCGGATCGCGGTCGAGCTCTTCATCAAGGGAAGGTCAGGCCTTTTGATGTGACCGTGCCCCATCGCGGACAAGTGTCGATTGGGAAACTCCTTTCCTCAGTTGACGTTCCGTTGAAATAAATGCAGCGCCGGCCGGGGGCGTCGTAGACAAAAGTTCCGGAGGCGCAATTGTTGCAGGTGTGGAGCACCGTTGCGGCCTGAGAGTAAATGAGAACAGCGGACGAAGATGAATAGAGATAGGCGCACGCCGCAAGCGCCGCGACGATCGCAATTTGAAGGACACGCCACACGACGACGCTCTTAGCACGGAGGCCGAGATGCCAGAAGTTGCGCCGAGACTTCATGCGCGGACAATCCCAACGCGGCACCCGGCATCGGCGGCGTCCCGGTCCGCACGCTGCTGCCGCCCGCAAAGCTGCCGCTGCCCGGCCCGACACGTCCTACTACGGCGATGCGCCGTCAGCCGCAGCCGAAGAGCAGCGAGAGACGGGTGGGGCCCATGCCGGACAAGCGCCCCCACCCGTCCGCTCGGCAAGAGCCTCGCGTCCACCCTCCCCCGCTACACGATGGAGGGATAGGCGCTTGCAGTGACAGGTCGTTACCAACAGCCATGGGCATCACTTGCGCGTCAGCAAGCGGCGAATAGCGTCGAGCAATAGAGCCGAAACGAGCCTTATCCCCCCGATCGGCGCGGCAGGGGTAATCGCCTTGCCCGCGGCGGCCTCGGCAAGGTTGGAGGCAAAGCGCGCGAGCAGCCTGTCGATGACCTCCGCGACCAGCGCCGGACGCCCGAACTGCGCGAGAGGCCCCTGAAGCTTGTAGGTGATGTCGAGGTCGAGGCGCGACCGATTACCCGTCTCCGGCCTGGCGGAGAAGCGGATCGCTCCCTCGGCGCGCGAACGGCTCGATCCGTCGCTGCCATTGCCGCGCACCTCGCCCGCCCGCGAGGCCGCATCGAACCGCACGACGGCCCTGCCCCGGAAGCTTGCGCGCATCGGACCGATGGCGACCGTGAAGGCGCCCGCCACCTGGCCGCCGGGACCCGTCTCCTCGAGCGTCGCTCCCGGCAGGCAGCGCGCGACGCCCTCGATGTCTTGCAGCGTCGCCCAGAGGCGGTCCTCCGGACACGCGACCGCAATGGAACGGGCGAGCGTGACGCCGCCCTGGATCGGGTCCGGGAAAGCGGCGGCCGGAGCGTCGGGCGGCAATGCCCGGACACGACCGTGGCCTTCGGGCGCGACGAGTGGGCTCTCGTCGAAGCGCGGCTGCGCCTCGTCCGGCGCCGAGCGCATATTCGGCTTGATCCGAGAAATATGAGGCCCGGCCGCGAGCACCTCCTTGATGGCGGCGACGATGCCCGCATAGCCCGTGCATCGGCAAAGATTGCCGGCGAGCTCCTCGCGGATGCGCGCTTCATCGGCGGCACCCAGGCGAGCGACGATATCATAGGCGGTCGTCAACATACCGGGCGTGCAATAGCCGCATTGCAGCCCGTGATGACGCTTGAAAGCGCTCCTCAGCGCCTCCATGAGCGGGTCGTCGTCGAAACCCTCGATGGTGTGCACCTCCGCGCCGTCGCAGGAAACGGCATAGACGAGGCACGAGCGCACGGGATGGCCATCCACCATCACGGTGCAGGCGCCGCAGACGCCGTGCTCGCAGCCGATATGCGTGCCGGTGAGATGCAGGTCCTCGCGCACGAAATCGGCGAGATGCATGCGCGGCTCGACGGTTCCGGTGACCTCGGAGCCGTTGACGCGCAAGGTGATGCTGCTCATCGGACGCGCCGGCCACTAGAGCGGGATGAATTTGGATTGAGTCGGCCGATCCATATGAATTCTTGTATTCGCATGATCTTCTCGGAAAACCGGTTCCCACTTTTCCGGATCATGCTCTAGCATCGCATGTTGCGAGCGCGATGGCGCGCCGCACCGCCGCGACGTGAAGCGCCAGCGCTCCGCCCCGGAGAGCCGGGGCGGCGGCGGCGACGGCCGGTTCCAGCTGCGCATGTCCACTCAACAGCGCTTCCGGATCGGGGAGGAACACGGGCGGCCGTTCGATCGCGCCCAGGAGGATGCGGGTCTCGCCTCGCTCCTTGTCGATCAGCACGGCGGCGCTCGCCTTGGCGAACTCCCCGACCTTGCGGCAGAATTTCCAGTAGGCCCATCTGGCGGCCGGGCCGCGCTTGAGGAGACGGATGCCCGTGATCACCTCGTCGGGCGCCAGCACCGTCGCGAACGGCCCCGTGAAAAAGGCAGCGAGCGGCACGCTACGATCGGCCTGCGGACCGGCGAGGAGAGCAGCGCCGCCGAGCGCCGTCATGACGTTGACCCAATCGGCCGCGGGGTCCGCATGAGCGAGGCTGCCCCCGATCGTGCCGCGATTGCGCACGGCGCGGTAGGCGATGCGGCGCGCGACCGCGGACAGCCAGCCGGGCGTGGCATCGGGCACCACCCCATCCTCGATCTCGGCATGGGTGACCGCGCCGCCATAGACGATCGCGTCACCCTCGTCGCGAAAGCCGCGCATATCGGGCGCGCGGGACACATCCACGACCGTGCCGGGCCGCGCCAGGCGCAGATTCAGCATGGGTCCGAGCGATTGCGCGCCGGCCATCAGCTTCATGCGCTCGCCGCCCGCAAGAAGCGCCGCCGCGGCGCGTCCGCTGCCCGCCGCAGCGTAGCCGAAGGGGGCGGGCTTCACCGCGCCGCTCCCAGCCCGGCACGGGAGAGCTGGGCCAACAGACGTTCCGGCGTTATCGGCAACTCGCAGACCTCGACACCGAGCGGCGCCAAGGCGTCGTTGACCGCATTGGCGATGGCGGCGGGCGGTCCGATCGCGCCCCCCTCCCCTATGCCCTTCTGCCCGAAGCGGGTGAAGGGCGACGGCGTCTCCATATGCTCGATCGTGATGGGCGGAACCTCGCATGCACCGGGCAGGTGATAATCGGCGAGCGTGGCCGCGAGCGGCTGGCCGGCCTCGTCGTAACGCATCTCCTCGTAGAGCGCGGTGCCGATCCCCTGGGTCGTGCCGCCGAGGACCTGGCCATCGACCACCATCGGATTGACGAGCACGCCGCCATCCTCGACGACGGCGTAGTCGATGATCTCGACATCGCCGAGCTCGGTATCGACCGCGACGACCGCGGCATGACACGCATAGGAGAAGGTGCCGCTGTCGCGCAGAGGCTTATAGCCCTGCATGGTCTCGAGCCCCGCGGGATCGACGCCCGCCGGCAGGTCCTGCGGCCGCAAATACCAGATGCGGCCGATCTCGCCGAGGCTGACCTCGCTCCTCGCCGAACGCGCCACGCCGTCGGCGAGGACGATCGTGTCCGGATCGGCCTGCAGGAGATGACCGGCGATCCGTCTGACGCGCCCGGCCAGCGCCTCGCAGGCGCTCGCCACCGCCCCACCCGCCATGACCATGCAGCGCGAACCCCAGGTGCCGGTCGAATAGGGCGTCATCGCCGTGTCCCCATGGACGAGCTTGACCCGGCGAGCCGGCACGCCCAGCACTTCGTTCGCCACCTGGGCAAGCGTGGTTTCGAGGCCCTGCCCATGGCTCTGGACGCCGACGCGCAGCTCGAGCCCGCCATCCGGCGTGAGCCGCGCCGCCGCCTGCTCGAATCCCGGCACCATGGGTATCCCCCAGCCGGAGTACACCGAGGTGCCGTGCGCGCTCTGCTCGCAAAAGATGGCGAAGCCGACCCCGATGCGCCGGCCATCCGGTTCTCCCGCCGCCTGGCGTCTCCTGACCGCCGCAAGATCGATCGCGGCCATCGCCCGCCTCAGGCATTCGGGGTAGTCGCCGCTGTCGAACAGCTTGTTGGTGATGTTGGTGAACGGCATCTCGTCGGCCCGGACCAGGTTCTTCATCCGGACGGCGGAGGGCTCCATCCGCAGCTCGCGGGCAAGCGCATCCATGATGATCTCGATGGCGAAGCAGACGCCGGTCCTGGCGACGCCGCGATAAGGCAGGATGGGCGGCTTGTTGGAGGCGACGGACCAGGTTCGGCAGCGATAACCCTCGAACCGATAGGGACCGGGAAGGATGCTCGCGACTTGCGCCGCCTCGAGACAGGCGGAGAACGGGTAGGCCGAGTAGGCGCCGGAATCGACGATCGCCTCGCAGTCAACCGCGAGCAGTGTTCCATCGGCCGCCGCGTAGCCGCTGATCTCGTAATGGTGCTCGCGGCAATTGGCGTTGCCGGTGAGCTGCTCGCGGCGATCCTCGATCCAGCGGACCGGGCGGCGCAGGCGCATAGCCAGATAAGCGAGGCAGACCTCTTCGGGAAGCAAGATGCCCTTATAGCCGAAGCCGCCGCCGACATCGGGGGCAATGACGCGGACGAGCCCCTGATCCAAGCCGAGGCATTCTGCAATGCCGTTGCGCACGATATGCGGCATCTGCGTCGAGGTACAGACGACGAGCTGCTCGGCCTGATTGTCCCAATAGGCGAGCACGCCGCGCCCTTCGATCGGAGCCATGCTTTGGCGGGCCGTTCGCAAGATCCGCTTGACGACCACGGCCGCGCCCTTGGAAGCCGCCTCGAAATTGGTGTCGACGAAGGTTTCCAGGAAAACGTTCTCGCTCCAATGCTCGTGAACGAGGGGCGCTCCTCGATCGCGGGCGCGCGTCATCTCGGAGATGGCGGCAAGCTCGTCGAGGCCGAGCACCACGGTTTCGGCAATGTCCTCGGCGGCGGCGCGCGTCTCGGCGAGGCAGACCGCCAAGGCTTCCCCGACATGGCGGACCTTCTCATGGGCGAGGATCGGCTGGATCGAGCTGCGAAAGCCGGCGAGCCCGGAATCCGCCCTGATGCCTTTGACGCCGGCGAGATCGTCGGCGACGAATACCATGCCTTGCCCGGCCGACGGCTTCCCGATCGCGCTTATGCGGGCATGGGCGAGCGGGCTGCGGACGAAGGCTGCCTCCAACACGCCGGGCATCCCGATGTCGGCGACGAATTTGCCGCGGCCGCGCAGATAGCGATCATCCTCCAGGCGAGCGATGGAGGCGCCGACACCTTCAGGCTTCGAGCTTGCGGGCTTCAAGATCAGCTCCTCCGCTCATCCCGGCGAATGCGGGGATCCAGACTTTCCGCCCGCCACCCTTGGCAGTACTGAATTCCTGCTTGCGCGGGAATGAGCGGAGATGGGTACATTCCGTTCCGGTAGTCAAAGGTCACGCCTTGGAGATGGTCGCGCTCGGGCGCGCTCATTGCAAGCAGTGAGGGCGGGGGACCCTACGACCGGCAGCCTGCGTCCCCCTCCCGCCCCCTCGCAAAAGGCGAGGGGCACCCTCTCCCGCGAGGGGACCCGCGAAGGGAGAGGGAAGGGCACGCTGGTGCCGAAAATGCGCTCAGGCGAGACAAGCATGCGAGGGATCGGGGCTTAGCGATCCACCCATCAGCTTTCTACAATTCCAATACTACTCGAGAAACCAGCGCTCCTGCTCGACGGCCAGGAAGAACTCGGCGAGCGCCCGATTGAAGGCTTCGGGCTCCTCGAGGTTGATGGCATGCCCGCCGCGCGGCAGCACGAGCAGCCCGGCGCCCGGAATGGACCGCTTCATGAGCAGGCCCGGCTCGAGGCAAGGATCGTCGTCGTCGCCGGTGACGATGAGGGTCGGCGCTTCGATCTTGCGCATATCCTCGACCAAGTCCCAGAGCGAGGGGCGGCGCATCTGGACGCCCCGCAAGGTCAGCGTCGCGCCGACGGCCGAGTGGCCTTTGAGCCGATCGAGGAATTCCGCCCAACCCCGCGGATCCTTCTTCAGGTAGGACAGGCGCGCCGGGACATTCGCGTAGGTCTCGGCCGCGACGGCGCTTCCCCGGCTCTCGAAGAGCTCGGCCGTCACGCCGGATTGCTGGACGAAGGCCGCCTGCCTGGCGGGTTCGGCGCCGTAGCCGCAGCCCGCGACGACCAGCGAGCGAACCAGTCCGGGATGCCGCATGCCCAGATTGAGCGTGGCATAGGCGCCCATCGAGAGACCGACGATATGGGCCAGATCGATGCGCAGGCCCCGCATGATCGCGACGATATCGGCGGTCGCCCGCAGATACGAATACATGCCGGGATCTTCGGGGACGTCGGAGGGAGGATAGCCGCGCGCGTTGAAGGCGATGCAGCGGTAGGTCCGCGAGAAATACCGCAGCTGGGGCTCCCAGCTCCGCAGGTCGCCCGCGAACTCGTGCACGAAGACGATCGGGAATCCGGAGCCCGCCTCCTCGTAGTGAAGCTTGACGGCATCGTCGGTGGCGAGATGCGGCATGGCAATCCCTCTCGGCATGGGCGGTTACCGGAGGGTGATGTATCGATCGGCAGGATCAGGGTCAAAACCCGATCGACGGAGCGTACGAACGGCGTTCGATCAGCCGCGCGGCTTCGCCCGCTATCCGAGTGAACTCCGTTCCGTCCTCATGCGCGGCGGTATCGGTCCGACACCGACGGGTCGCGCCTACGCGGTGGTCGCGTCATATTCCGCCGAGATATCCTGCCCGGTGTAGTCCGGCATCAGACCCGCCGACACCAGGCTCACCACCGCGCAGCCGGCGATATAGATCGCGATGGCATAGCCCGTGTGGTAGGCGGCGAACAGCGCGGTCGCGATGAGCGGCGCCGGACCGCCGGCGATGACCGAGGCGAGCTGATAGCCGAGCGATGCGCCACTGTAGCGTAGACGCGGGGTGAACGCCTCGGCGATCAGCGCGGCCTGGGGGCCGTACTGGATGTCGTGCGGGATCAGCGACAATACGATGGCGATGAACACCGCGGACGGAATCGCGGTGTCCAGCATGCCGAAATAGAGGAAGCCGAACAGCCCGGTGACCGCCGCGCCGATCAGGTACATTTTCCGCCGGCCGATGCGATCGGAGATGTGGCCCGACAGCGGGATGGTGATGAACGACAAGCATGAGGCGACGAGCACGGCAGTCAGGATCAGATCCCGCGACATCTTCAACGTGCCGACGCCGTAGGCGAACACGAAGGCGGTGAAGATATAGAACGGCGCCTGCTCCGCCATGCGGAGCAGGGCGGACAGGATGATCTCGCGCGGCTGCTTCCTGATCACCTCGATGATCGGCGCGCGTTCGATCCTTTTCGTCTGGACGAGCTGCTGGAAGACCGGCGTTTCGAGGATGCCGAGGCGGATCCAGAGGCCGATGCCGACCAGGATGATGCTGAGGAAGAACGGCACGCGCCAGCCCCAGGTCGCGAAATCGGCGCCCGACCACGCGCTGACTCCGAGGATCACCAGATTCGACAGGAACAGGCCTGAGGGCACGCCGAATTGCGGCCATGCGGCAACGAGTCCGCGGCTGCCGTGGCCGCGCGCCCATTCCATCGAGATCAGCACGGAGCCACCCCATTCACCGCCGACGCCGATGCCCTGCAGCATGCGCAGCACGGTCAGGATGATCGCGCCCCAGATGCCGATCGATGCGTAGCTCGGGACGAAGGCGACGAGGAATGTGGCGATGCCCATCAGCATCAGCGTGGCGATGAGGGTCGCCTTGCGGCCGATGCGGTCGCCATAGTGTCCGAAGATCGCGGCGCCGATCGGCCGACCGACGAAGCCGATGAAGTAGGTGCCGAAAGATGCGAGCGTTCCGGTCAATGGATCTTCGTTGGGGAAGAAGAGTTTCGGGAAGATCAGCCCGGCGGCCGTGCCGTAGATGAAGAAGTCGTACCACTCGATCGTCGTGCCGACAGTGGCGGCGATCACCGCCTTGCGAAGTTCCGCACTGTGCTGGGCGTCTGACAGCTCGCCCTGGGCCGCGATGACAGTCATGGTCGTATCCTCCCATGCGGCAGCCATCATTCCCTGGATGGCCGTCTTGCAACTGTCACAATAAAATTTCCCGGGCCATGCGGCAAGGTGAGGCCCGTGCGGACAAACCGACCTCCCCACCGCGGCCCGCTGCGACCAGGGTCGAAAGCCGTCCTCCGCCGGGAGGCTGAACGGGTTTCGACCCTTTGGGCTCAAGCTCGGGGACGGTATGCGACGAGGTCGATTTCGACGATGCCTCCGCGCGCCAGATGCGTCACGCCGACCGTGGTGCGTGCCGGCAGGCGATCCGATTTGAAATAGGTCGCGTAGATCGTGTTCATGGCCGCGTAGTCGCGCTCGAACGCGGTGAGGAAGATGCGCGCGGACACGACATGCTCGAACCCGGCGCCGACGCCGGCGAGGGCCCGTTTCAGATTATCCATCACCTTGTGCGTCTGGGCTTCGATTCCCGGAGGAATGGGAGCTGAATCGTCCTGCGGATCGGTCGCCAATTGCCCGGTCAGGAAGAGCCAGCCTTCGATCTCCACCACATGGCTGTAGGGCGCCACCGGCTTCGGGGCATCGGCGATCAGATGAAAGATCGGTTCGCTCACGACATTCTCCTCGACGATTGGGCTCGGGTTGGCCGCCAGATCACGACCCGGATGGGGTCAGCTTGTATCCGTTGCAGGGATTGTGCATCCGCGGGCAATTCGAGAGCACCTCGAGCACGTCCCGTTCGGCCCGCAGGCTTCAAGTGAACGCCTGGGCATGGGTCGAGCCGTCGCCCTGGAGTTTCGTTCACCGATAGCTGAGCAGACCGTCGATGACGAGGTCGATGAGCGGGCGGCTCCTGGCCTCGACGGCCACCTTGGCGTTCGGTTCATGATAGCCGCGCATGATCTTGCGGTGGCCGAGCTGAAGGTTGCGCATGTCGCACACCGTCATGCCGCGCGTATGCGTCCCGTTCAGCTCGATCCTCACCGAGGTCTCGACGTAACGGATCAGGCTTTCGTCGACATAGGGAACGATCGCGCAGACATCGTGCATGGGCGCGATGGTGAGCTTGTAGGCGTCATGCTGACGGGCGAGGTAGAAGGCCATGAGATCGGCCATCACGCCCGCCACCCGCTTGCGCGACTTGCGCAACTTGTCGATGTCGCCCTTGTCGAATCCGGTGGTGCGCGTGACATTGTAGCCGACCATGCGGCAGGGCACGCCGCTTTCGAAGACGACACTGGCCGCCTCCGGATCGCAATAGATGTTGAACTCGGCTGCGGGTGTCACATTGCCGGTCGTGGTCGAGCCCCCCATGATGGTGAATTCGCGCACCCATTTGGCGAGCTTCGGCTCGCGCTTGAGCGCTAGCGCGATATTGGTCTGCGGCCCGGTGATGGCGACGATCAGCTCGCCCTTGTGCCTGGCCGCCTGCTCGATGATGAAGTCGACCGCATGGGCCGCGACGGCGCGCGTCTTCGGCGCGACGATATCGGCGCCGTCGAGCCCGCTCTTGCCGTGCAGTGTATGGCGGACCTCTTCGAGCCTCGCCAGCGGCGCGGCGGCGCCCGCCGCAACCGGAATGTCGAGGCCTGCGAGCTCCAGCACGGCGAGCGCGTTGCGCGTGGTGTTCTTGAGCGGGCTGTTGCCGTGGACCGTGGTGACGCCGACGAGGTCCAAATGATGCGCCGCGAACAAGATCGCGACCGCATCGTCATGGCCGGGGTCGCAGTCGATCAGGATCTTTTGCTTGCCGGCCATGTCCTACCTTCCCTTTGCGCTCCGCGCCTTAGCGGCGCGACTTGGTGGTGTCCTTGCGTCGTCACGGCCGAATCCGATCCATCCGTTGACGCCGGGCTCCAACCCCATCAACATCCCCGGCAAGGATAAGCAAGGCCGCGAGCCCGGCCAAGGGAGACCAAGTCATGCATCGAGGCAAAGTCATGGCCAAGTTGACGAGACGGGGGATCTTACGAGCCGCTGCCGCGGCTGGAACCACGACCCTCTTCGCGCCGACGGTCGCGCGCGCCGAGGAGACGACCCTCAAGGTCGTGTGGATGGGTTGGCCGGAAGAGCAGGTCATGCCGCTGATGCGCGAGGTCGAAAAGCGCAACCCGAAGATCAAGCTCGCGGTCGAGCGCATCCCCTTCAACCAGATCTTCCAGACGCTCGAGGTACGGCTCAACGCGCGCGGTCCGGATCCCGATATCTTCATCGTCGATAGCCCCTTGACCGCGTCCTACGCGGCGCGCGGCCATCTGATGGAGCTCGACGGCCTCATCGACAACAGCCGGTTCGCGCCGTCGGCCATCGCGGCGGCGAGCTATCAGGGCAAGATCTATTCGGCTCCCTTCGGCTCCTCCATGCAGGAGCTCTATTACAACGCGGCGATGTTCAAGGCGGCCGGCATCGAGCCGCCTTCCGCCGATCCCGCCAAGCGCTGGACCTGGGAGCAGGTCCTCGAAGCCGCGAAGAAATTGACCAAGCCTTCCGAAGGCGTCTGGGGCTTCGTATTCGAGCAATCGGAGCGGCCCTATCAGCTCCTGCCGCTCGGCCAGTCGCTCGGCGGCAAGGCCTTGTCGGATGATGGCCTGAAGGCGACGGGCTATATCGATTCCGAGCCCTTCGTCGAAGCCTATACGTTCATGCAGAAGCTCTACACCGAATGGAAGGTGTCGCCTCAAGGCCAGTTCGATACGGCGCTGACGCCGGAGCTGTTCGGCAGCCAGAAGGCCGCCATGCTGCTCGGCAACACCTTCGATCTCGACACCTTCCAGACGAAATACCCGAAGACGGAATTCGGCGCCGCGCCGCATCCCTACTTCGCCAAGGGCAAGCCGGTGACGCCGACCGGCGCCTGGCATTTCGGCGTCAATGCGCGCACCCAACAGAAGGAGGCCGTCTCGCAATTCGTGCGCGAGATGCTGTCGGACGATCTGCAAGACATGTGGTTCAAGCTCAGACCCTATCTGCCGGTGGTGAAGGCCATCTGGCAGCGCGAGGCGCAGGTCTTCTCGGCCCATCCCTTGTGGAAGATCGTGGAATACGATCTCAACAACACGGCGGTCGCCCGCCCAGCCACCCCGGGCTGGCGCGAATATGAGGACATCGTCAGGGTGGCGTTGCGCGACATCCAGACAGGCTCGGATGTGAAGGCGACCTTGCAGGGCGCGGCGCAGAAGATCGACCGAGAGCTCGCCAAATATCGCGGCTGACGGCGAGGACGTACGGGCTTCACGATGAGGACGGCGCGCCTTGTGCCTTTCGCCTTCCTCGCGCCGGCGCTTCTCGGCCTCCTGATCTTCCGCTTCGCGCCGATCTTGATCGCGCTCGCCGGCAGCTTCTTCGGCGCGACGATCCGCGGCGAGACCGTCTTCAAGGGGCTCGCCAACTATGCCGAGCTGCTCGCAGACCGTGACTTCTGGACTTCGGTCAAGGTGACGCTGCTCTTCAACGTGATCATCAATCCCTTCCAGGTCGTCTGCGCCATGGGATTGGCGCTTCTGGCGCGTCGCCCCTCCCGCTTCGTCGATCTCTTCCGCGCGGGGTTCTTGTTGCCGATGACGGTCTCGCTCGCCATCACCTCGGTGATCTGGAGCATCCTGCTCGATCCGGCGCTCGGGCCGGTCAATGGTGCCTTGCGCAGCCTCGGCTTTCCGCCGCAGCCCTTCTTCCGCTCATCGGGGCAGGCCCTCCCGACGCTCATCCTGGTCCTGACCTGGAAGGGCGCCGGCTATTGGATGATCTTCCTGCTTGCCGGCCTCCTGTCGATCCCCAAGGAGGTCGAGGAGGCCGCCGCCATCGACGGGGCAAGCCGCTGGCAGCGCTTCCTGCACGTGACGCTTCCGTTGATGCGTCGCCCGCTCGCCTTCGTGCTCGTGGCCGACACCGCCATCAATTTCCTGATGTTCGCGCCGGTCTACGTGATCACGCAAGGCGGGCCTGACGATGCGACGCGGCTCATGATGTTCGAGGCCTATCAATCCGCCTTCGCCTACCTCGATCACGGCCGCTCGCTGGCGATCTCGACGATCATCCTCGCGATCGTTCTCGTCATCGCCCTGTTCGAGCTGCGCTTGCTCCGCCAGCCGGAGAGCGAGGCGTGAGCGGCCGGGCATTGGCGGCGAGCCGCGGCTCTCGGCTCCCGCGCCAGGTCGCCATCGTCTCGATCCTGGCAATCTTGCTTCTGCCCGTCTACTGGCTGATCATGTCGTCGTTCCGGCCCGGCGACGAGGTGTTCCGCTACACGACCCTGTTCAGCCCCGACACGCTCATACCGCGCAGCCTGACGCTCGAGCATTACCGCTCGATCCTGAGGGGCGATTTCCCCCACGCCGTGTTCAACTCGCTGCTGGTCTCGACCGTCACCGTCGCCGCGGGCCTTCTCGTCAACTCGGCTGCGGGCTTCGCCTTCGCGGTCTTCGACTTCCCGCTCAAGAAACAGCTTTTCGTGCTCGTGCTCGTCTCCTTCATGATGCCGTTCGAAGCGATCGTGATCCCGCTCTACGAGCTGATGCGTTGGACCGGCCTCGTCAACACCTACGCGGCACTCATCCTGCCGGATGTAGCAAGCGGGATCGTCATCTTCCTGTTCCGCCAATTCTTCGCGGCCATCCCGAAGGAAATCTACGAAGCCGCACGCGTCGACGGCGCGCCCTGGTGGACCATCTATTGGCGGATGACCTTGCCGCTTGCGGGGCCGACATTGGCGACCGCATCCTTGATGATGTTCATCCATCAATGGGACGCCTTCTTCTGGCCTCTGGTCGCCGCCAGCACGCCGGACCTCGTGCTGGTGCAGGTCGCGATCGCCCGCAACATGACGCTCGAACAGTCGAATTGGGGAGCGCTCTTCGCTTCGGCCTCGACCGCGATCCTGGTCGCGCTCGTGCCGTTCTTGATCCTGCAGCGCTATTATGTGCGCGTCGTCACGCTCGGCGTCGACCGATGAACGCGGTCAGGTCCCCGCCCTGCCGCCATCGAGCGAAGCGCCTTGGCGTTCCTTCGCATAGCGCACCAGCGCCAGGAACCGATAGAGACCGTGCACGAACTTGCCGTAGGGCATGGTGATGAAGAACGCCAATACGACGCCGAGATGCAGCGCCAGCAGCGGCCCCATCGCCCTGGTGTCGCGCAGGACGAGGAGCCCGATGCCGGTCAGACTGGCCATGAGCAGCATGGCGATGAAAGCGACATCCATGCCGAACCGTCGCTCGTCGACGAGCGCCGGATCGCGCTTCCATCTCGCGGCGAGAAGCCCGGCCGGCCCGATCACGAGCCCGAGACCGCCGAGCGTTCCGAGCATGACCGGGAGATCATACCAAGGATAGGGCGCCTCGCGGCCGAGGAGATAGTGGTAGAGCGTGGCGATGCAAGTGGCCGTAAAGCACGCGAGGAAGCCGTAGAAGGTCAAGTGATGGTAGAGCTGCCGCCGGTCGGCGGAGGGCTCCTCCCCGCTCATGCAGCCTGCCCCACCGCCGCCGAGGTAGCGCAGCTTCCCGGCATCCTTGATCGCCTGCGAGAGCGGGCGTGGCTCGGCGAGCGTGCCTATCGGCTCGCCGATGTCGCGCCAGAAGCGGCGCGCACCCATGGCCAGCGCCAGGACGGCGTAGAGGAAGGCGGCGCCGAACATCAGGGCCATCAGCTTGTGCGGCATCAATCGGTAGAAGGCGCCCGGGCCCGCATGAGCACCGAACAGGACCGACCGACCGTCGAAAGCCGCGAAGCCGAGGATGAAGGCGGCGGCTGACAGCGCCAAGATGACGCTGATTGCCAGGCCGTTGCGCGCGAACAGGCCCGAGAAGGCGCGCGGCCGGGCATAGGCCGCGTAGGAATCGGCGCGGAGCCTCGCGAGCGTCCTCGGTACATTGACATCGAACTCATGAGGCGGGGAGAACTGGCAGTCGTCGTAGCACGCGCCGCAGCCATGGCAGAGATTGGCGAGATAGTTGAGATCGCCATCCGCGAAGGCGCGGCGCATTTCCATCGCCGGGAAGACGGCGCATAGCCCCTCGCAATAGCGGCAGGAATTGCAGACGGTCATGAGGCGATCGGCCTCGGCCAGATCCTCAGTTGCGTGCAATTGCCGCGGCCTCCCGCCCCGCGATACGCCCGAAAACCGAGCCGATGGTCATGCCGATGCCGGCGGCGTAGCCGCGGCCGAGCACGTTGCCGGCCATGATCTCGCCGGCCGCGAACATGTTGGCCGAGGGCTTGCCGTCCCGCATCAGCACGCGCGCCTCGCGGTTCACGCGCGTTCCGAGATAGGTGAAGGTGATGCCCGGCCGCACCGGATAGGCGTAGAAGGGCGCCGTCTCGATGCGCCTGGCCCAATGGCTCTTGGCGGGCGTCAGCCCTTCGGTGCGGCAATCGTCGAGGGTCGTCGGGTCGAAGCTGCCGGGGCGGACCGCGGCGTTGAATTCCCCGACCGTCGCCTCGAAGGCATCGGGGGCGAGCGCGAGCTGCGAAGCGAGCTCGCCCAGGGTTTGAGCCTTCAGCGGCGGATAGAGCGAGGGCATGAACAGGTTCAGCGAGGAAGCGTCGAAGACGATATAGGCGATCTGGTCCGGTTGGCCGGCGACCAGCCGCCCCCAGATCGCATAGCGCTTCGGCCAGATGTCCTCGCCTTCATCATAGAAGCGCCTGGCCAGCTTGTTCACCACGATGCCGAACACGACGCAGTCGAGCCTGGTGATGATGCCGCCGTCGAATCGAGGCGCGCGCGCATCGATCGCGACCGCATGGCACTGTCTCGGATCGCCGATCTCCTGCACGCCCTTGGCGATCAGGACCTTGAGGAGCGAGCCGCGATTATAGGGCGAC
Organism: Hyphomicrobiales bacterium; assembly: GCA_044445965.1. Taxonomy (GTDB): domain Bacteria; phylum Pseudomonadota; class Alphaproteobacteria; order Rhizobiales; family Beijerinckiaceae; genus GAS188. The sequence continues at coordinate 13,951 of JBIOEJ010000026.1, read as the reverse complement.
CCGCGGATCAGGAAGTTGTCGGCCGCATCCCCCCAATGCTCCTTCAGCCATTCGATATTCGCCTCGAAGCCGCCGGCCGCGGCGACGAACGTCGCCGCCCTGACCGCGATGCGCTCCGCGCCTTGCGCCACGCCGGCCGACAGGAACATGCCGTTCTCGATTTCAAGGTCGACGACCTCCGACTCGTAGGCGATCGCGACGCCCAGCTTCTCGGCAGTCCGATAGAGCGCGTTCAACATGGCGCGTCCGCCGCCGAGGAAAAAGGAATTGGTCCGCCCGAGACCGAGCGTTCCGCCGAGCGAGGGCTGCCAGCGAACTCCCTGCTCGACGATCCAATGCAAGATCTCCTTCGACTCCGCGATCATCAGGCGGGCCAGCGTCTCGTCCGTCTCGCCGCCCGTCACGCGCAGGAGATCCTCGAAGAATTCCTCTTCGGTGTAGGGACCCGTCAGGATCCCGGTCGCCGCATCATGGGCGCAGCGCATATTGCGCGTATGGCGGGTATTGCCGCCGCGGTAGAATTTCGGCGCAGCCTCGAGGACGAGCACGGAGGCGCCGGCGCGCCGCGCGCTGATCGCCGCGCATAAGGCGGCATTGCCGCCGCCCGCCACCAGCACGTCGTAGGTCTTATTGGCGGGATCGATCACGCCCCCTGCCCTCTCCCGCGGTGCCCCGCAACACCGGCGATATGCGTCAGCCTCGCGGAGATTGGCAAGCGGGAGAAGGTGCCCGAACCCTCGGGTCGTGCCTTCGGCACGCCCAAGGGTAAACTGCGTGAGGGCGGATGAGGGGGTGCCGTTCGGCATCGGCGCCCTCATCCGTCGCCACTACGTGGCGACACCTTCTCCCGCCGAAGGGCGGGAAAAGGAGGAGCGCCCGACGGCATCTCTCCCGAGCCCGCCCGAGCTTCACGTGGCGGTTGCGATTTATATGGTGACCATATCGGACGATGCTATACATTGAGACTACGGTCGACTCAGCGCCAGGCTCGTTTCACAGCGCGAACCGTAACGGCATGATGCAAACAAGAGATCATCGTCGGATCGAGGCGGCCCCGTGAATAAAGTCAGACATCTGTCGCTGGCGCTAGGTCCTTCGCTCAACCGTACGCAGGAATTGGCGCAGAAGCTGTCGACCGAGATCCGGAGCGGGCGCGTCCCGCCGGGTTCCCGGCTGCCCACGGAGCAGGAATTGTCCCTGACGACGGGAGTGAGCCGCACCGTGGTCCGGGAGGCCGTCGCGGCGCTACGCGCCGACGGGCTGGTGATCACGCGCCAAGGGCTCGGGGCCTTCGTCGCGCCCGACGTACAGCGCCGGCCCTTCCGTATCGATCCGGGCGATCTGAAAACCGGAACGGACGTGCTGCAGATCCTCGAATTGCGCATGAGCCTCGAGATCGAAGCCTCCGGTCTCGCGGCGGAGCGAAGGACGACCAAGGACCTGGCGCGGATCAAGGCCGCGCTGAAGGCAATCGACGCCGAGATCGAGCGCGGCGGCAACGCGGTCAACGCCGATTTCAATTTCCACCTGGCGATCCTCCGCTCCTCGCGGAACCGCTACTTTCCCCAATTCCTCGAATTCCTGGGCAACTTCATCATTCCCCGGCAAATGGTCAATGTAGAGAGCGAAAGCGATACCCAGCGCACCCAATATCTGCGGCGCATCCAGACCGAGCATGTGGCCATCTACGAAGCGATCCGCGACCAGAACGGGGCTGCGGCTCGCAAGGCCGCGAGGCGGCATCTTTCGAACGCGCTGCGGCGCTACGGCGAGATCACCACGAGGATCCTGCGCCGCGAGGAAGCCGCTCGAGAGAGGAAGCACGGATAGGCGCGAGCTGCGCCACCTTGGTCGGCGACCTGCCGGCCCGTACGCCAAGCCCTTCACAGCGCTCCTCAATTCCGACAAGATCGGGCGCCGTCGAGAAGGCCGCCGGTTGTCCCGTCCACCATCAGGCCGGCGGTTGACCTTCGGGAGAGGCGATGTCGCGTCTGTTCCTCAGCCATTCGAGCGTGAACAACGCCGAGGCGGTCGCGATTCGCGACTGGCTAGCGGCCGAAGGTTGGGACGATGTCTTTCTCGATCTCGATGCCGAGCATGGCATCGGGGCCGGCGAGCGCTGGGAGCGCGCCCTCAACGAGGCGGCGTCGCGCTGCGAGGCGGTGCTGTTCCTGGTCTCGCGGGCCTGGCTCGCCTCTCGCTGGTGCCTGAAGGAATTCAACCTCGCCCGCAAGCTCAATAAGCGCCTGTTCGGGGTGCTGATCGAGGCGATCCCGGTCGCCGAGCTGCCCGAAGATCTGACCGACACCTGGCAGGTGGTCGATCTCGCCTCGGGCCAGGACCACGCGCTCATCCAAGTCAGGCTGCCGCGGACGCACGAGGAAGCCCATGTCACCTTCTCGAAAGAGGGGCTGGCGCGGCTGCGCAACGGGCTCTCGAAGGCGGGGCTCGATCCGCGCTTCTTCGCCTGGCCGCCCGAGGACGATCCGGATCGGCCTCCCTATCGCGGCCTCAAGCCGTTGGAAGCCGAGGATGCCGGCATCTTCTTCGGCCGGGATGCGCCGATCGTCGAGGCTCTCGATACATTGCGGGGGCTGAGAGAGGGCGCCGCCCCGCGCGTGCTCGTCATCCTGGGCGCCTCCGGGGCCGGCAAGTCGTCCTTCCTGAGGGCCGGTCTCCTGCCGCGGCTCGGTCGCGATGACCGCAATTTCCTGGCCCTGCCGGTGATCCGTCCGGAACAGGCGGCCGTCAGCGGGGAGACCGGCTTCCTGAAGGCGCTCGAAGCCGCGCTCGCGGCGCGAGGCGTCGGTCAGCCGCGCGCCAGGATCAGGGAGGCGATCGCGGGCGGGGCCGCGACGCTGAGGCCGCTGCTGCACCAGCTCGTGGACAAGGCGTCAGCCGCGATGCTCGGGGACGAGAATTCGGGCAATCGACCCGCGATCGTTCTGGCGATCGACCAGGCCGAAGAGCTCTTTCTCGGCGAAGGCGCGGCGGAAGGCGAGGCGCTGCTCGCGCTCCTCGCCGATCTCGTTCGTGAGGACGATCCGGACGTCATCGCATTGTTCACGATCCGCTCGGATTCCTACGACCGGCTCGAGACCGCCAAGGCGCTGTCCGGACTGCGACAGCAGGCGCTGCCGCTGTTGCCGATCGCGCGCGGCGCCTATCAGACCGTGATCGAGGGTCCGGCGGCGCGGCTGCAAGCCGCCAGGCGCAAGCTCGCCATCGAGCCGCGGCTGACCCAGCATTTGCTCGAGGACCTCGAGAAAGGCGGCGGCAGCGATGCGCTTCCGCTGCTCGCCTTCACCATGGAGCAGCTCTACCTCGAATATGGCGGGGGCGGCACGCTCGAGCTTGCCCACTACGAGACCTTCGGCGGCATCAAGGGCGCGATCGAGGCGGCGGTCGGGCGGGCGCTCGCCGCGGCCGACGCCGATCCGCGCATCCCGCGCCACAAGGAGGCGCGGCTGGCGCTGCTGCATCGCAGCCTCATTCCCTGGCTTGCCGGCATCGACCCGGAGACCGGCAGCCCGCGTCGGCGCATCGCGCGGCTCGCCGACATCCCGGCAGAGGCCGAGCCCCTCATCCGCCTCCTGGTCGAGCAGCGGCTGCTGGCCACCGACCGGATCACCGTGCGGGATGGCGACAAGGAGCATACCGAGATCACGATCGAGCCCGCCCATGAGGCGCTGCTGCGGCAGTGGAGCCTGCTGCGCGGCTGGCTCGACGAGGATTTTGCGGCGCTCACCACGCTCGAAGGGGTCAAGCGCGCGGCGCGCGACTGGTCGGCGAACGGGCGCCGCGGCGATTGGCTGAACCATTCCGGCAGTCGGCTGGCCGATGCCGAGAAGATCGCGGCGCGCGACGATCTCGCCGGCGACCTCACCAGCGACGCACGCGACTACCTGCGCCAGTGCCGCGAGCGCGAGCAGGCAGAGCAGCGCGCCAGGCTCGAGCGGCTCGAGCACGAGCGCGAAGAGCAAGAGCGGCAGCTGCGGGACGCGCAAGCGCTTGCCGCCGCCAATCGGCGCACCGCGCGGCGCACCGGCATCGGCCTGGTGCTGGCGCTGCTGTTCGCGGCGCTCGCCGGCTGGCAATGGCAGGCGGCGGATCAGGCGGCCCGGGAAGCGAAGGCCCAGCGCGACCGGGCCGAGGACATATTTCGCCTGGCGATCAACGAGACCGACGCGATCGTCGCTCAGACATCCTCGCAGCTGAAGGATCTCGTCGGCGTCTCGCGCAAGGGCATCTTGAGCATCCTCACCGTCATCGAGGGCCAGTTCGACAACATGCTCAAGATCGATGCCGGCTCGGCTCGGCTGAAGCTCAGCCGCGCCAAGATGCTGAGCGCCTTCGTCGACATCTATACCGAGCTCGGCGAGATGACCGAGGCCATCAGGCGCGCCAATGAATGCGCGACCATCATGCGACCGCTGGTGCCCGCGGACGCCGGCAGTGCCGAAATGACCGAAGGATTGGGGCTGTGCCTGGAGAAGCTCGGCTATTCTTTGCTGCTGCATGGCGATGCTGGCGATGCCGCCAATGCCTATCGGGAGAGCGTGGAGCTGCGTCGACGGGTCCTCGCGTCGAATCCCACGGATGCGACCGCGCAGCTCAGGCTCGGCCATGTGCTCGGCTACGACACCTACGCCCTCCTCTTGGCGGGCAAGATCGATGGCGCCTCGCAGCTCGCGGCCGAGAGTTTGTCGATATCCTCAAAGCTCGTCGCCTTGGACAAGGACAATGCGACGTGGAAGCGGGAATATGTCGAGAGCCTGAATTTCAGCGCAATGTTCCTGCAATTCAGCGGCCGGCCAAGCGACGCGCTACCGGGCTACGAGCAATCCCGCGACATCGCGAGGGAACTCTCGGCGAAGGACCCGGGCAACGCGACCTTGCGGCGGTTCCTGTCGAACCTTCTCGGAAACGCCGCCGCTCCCCTGCTGAGTCTGCACCGCTATGAAGAGGCCTTGCCGTTGTTGCAGGAAAGCCTCGGCTTGAAACGCCAACTCGTTCAGATCGATCCGGAGAATCTGCTTTGGCAGCTCGAGCTCAGCGGCACGCTCCTGCAGCTCGGCGATGATGCGGCCGGCTTGAAGAAGCCGGACGAGGCGCTCGCCTACTATCGCGAGGCCGTGGCCGTGCGCTCATTGCTCATCGCCAAGGACCCTCGCAATCATGTATGGCAGTTCCAATTGCTGGTCGCCTTCGACCGGCTGGCGCAAGCCTATCTGGGCAAGGGCGACTATGAGCGCGCCATCGCCAGCTACACCGACGCCGTTACGCTCAATCCCAAGAATGCCACGATCTACGCCGACCGCGGCTTCGTCTATTACCGCAAGGGTGACTACGATAGGGCGATCGCGGATTACGATCAGGCGATCGCGATCGATCCGAAATATGCCATCGCCTATAACGGCCGCGGCAATGTCTATTGGGTCAAGCAGGACTATGATCGGGCAATTGCGGATTACGGACAGGCGATCGCGCTCGATCCGAAATTTGTCGTCTACTACAAGAATCGAGGAAACACTTACCGCGCCAAAGGCAATTACGATCTGGCGCTCGCGGATTACAGCCAGGCGATCGTGCTCGATCCGAAGGATGCGACCGCCTATAACGGTCGCGGCTTGGTCTATTTCGACAAGCAGGACTATGACGGCGCCGTCGCCGATTTCGGCCGGGCGATCGCGCTCGATCCGAAGAGCGCACTTTATCTCGACAACCGGGCCGAGGCCTATCGCGCCAAGGGCGATTACGGCCGCGCCATCGCGGATTACGGCCAGGCGATCGCGCTCGACCCGAAATTCGCGATCACCTACAATGGCCGTGGCTTGGCCTATTACTTCGAGCAAGACTATGATCGCGCCGTCGCGGACTATGGCGAGGCCATAAGGCTCGATTCCAAATACGCCTACGCCTATGGCAATCGCGGCATCGCCTTGCGCGCCAAGGCCGATTATGGCGGCGCCATCAAGGATCTGGACGAGGCGATCCGGCTCGCGCCGAAGAACAGCCGATCCTACTACAACCGGGGCAGCGTCTATCGCGCCATGGGCGACAAGGATCATGCCTTGGCGGATTACCGGCAGACTATCATCCTCGATGGAAAGGAAGCCGGAGCCTATAGCGCCCGGTGCTGGGAGCACCTGATCATCGGGGAGTCGGATCTGGCGCTCGCCGATTGCGACACCTCGCTCCGGCTCAGACCCAATGACGCCTATGCGCTCGACGGCCGCGGGCATGCTCATCTCAAGCTCGGCCAGCTCGACGCAGCCATTACGGATTTCGACGCGGCGCTGAAGATCGAGCCGAAGCTCGCGAATTCCCTCTATGGCCGTGGCGTGGCGAAACTCAAGAAGGGCGAGGGCGAAGGCGGCGATGCCGATATCGCCGCCGCAAAAGCGCTCAGGGGCGATATCGCCGAGGAGTTCGCGAGCTACGGCATTCAGTAGGCAGTCGGGAGAGGGTGAGCGCGCAATCGCGGCTCCATCATCCTCGATTGGGGAAGCTGCGTGCATGCCCGAGTGTGGTGAATTTGAAGTTCCTATCACATGGATGGCATGCGCGCAGTAAGAACTTCAAATTCGAAAACCACACTAGAAACAATAACTTGCTAGTGCAGCTCTTGAATCCGAAAATCGCCCCGCGCGTTGCACCAAGGTGATGCGAATTTCGGATTCGCTGCACGTGTTCTTGCAGGAGAGGGAGAAGGCGCCAACTGCCGTGCCTCTCTCTATGGCCGCGCCGAAGCTCCCCCGTCCTCGAGATCGATGACCTGCGCGCCTAGCTCGCCGCGCGACAGGATCAGGCGTCCAACAGTCGCCGGCAGCTTGAATCGCCTTGGCCCGGCGCTGCCCGGATTGAACCACAGCACGCCGTGCTTCCATTCGATCAGCGGCCGGTGGGAGTGCCCGAAGATGACCGCGTGGAAGCCGGCCGCCTGCGGGTCGAGATCGAGCGCATCGCGATCATGGAGGACATAGAGGAGGCGATCATCGACTTGCACCAACGCGGTTTCCGGCAGAGTTTCGGCGAAGGCGCCCTTGTCGATATTGCCGCGCACGGCGAATACCGGCGCGATATCTCGCAGCCCCTCGAGCACGCTCTCATCGCCGACATCGCCCGCATGGATGATCGGATCGCAGCCGCGCAGCGCCGTGAGCGCCTGCGGGCGCAGCAGCCCATGCGTATCCGAGATGACGCCGATCTGCCGCGTCGCCCGGCTCGTCACACCTGCACCTTGACGGTCGGCAGATGCTGCCGGCTGAGCCGCATTTCCAGGCGCCGGGCCAGCATCGACAGCGGCCAGCACAAGGCGAAGTAGAGCCCGGTGACGAGCGCATAGACCGTGAAGGGCCGGAAGGTCGCATTGTTGATCACCTCGGCGGCGCGCGTCAGCTCGGTGAAGCCGATGATCGAGGCGAGCGAGGTGCCTTTGAGGAGCTGTACCAGGAAGCCGACCGTGGGCGGGGTCGCGATGCGCAGCGCCTGCGGCAGGATCACGAGGCGAAGCTGCTGCGCATAGCTCAAGGCCAGCGCCTGCGCCCCCTCCCATTGGCCGCGCGGGATCGCCCTGATGCAGCCCCGCCAGATCTCGCCCAGGAAGGCGCTTGCATAGAGGGTCATCGCCAGCGCCACCGAAAACCAGGCATCCGCCCCCATCCCGAAGAGGTTCGTCCCGAAATAGATGAGGTAGAGCTGCATCAGCAGCGGCGTGCCCTGGAAGACCTTGATGTAGGCGGTAGCGATGCCCCGCAGGACACGGGACTTGGCGACCCGCATCAAGGCGACGGCAATCCCGCCCGCGCCGCCTCCGAGGAAAGCGACCAGGGTGAGGAGCGCGGTCCATCGGGTGGATTGAACCAGGAACCAGAAATCCGAGATGGTGAATTCCCGGATCAAAACTGCTTGCTCCAATGCGCGAACAGCCGCCGGTCGAGCATGCCGAACACCGCCTGGAAGCCGAACGACATGGCGAGATAGATGCCGGTCGCCGTCAAGTAGAACTCGAACGAGCGGAAGTTTCGGGCAACGATCATGTCGGTCACTGCCGTCAGCTCCTCCGCCGAGATCACCGATACGACGCTCGAAGCGAGCATGATGAGGATGAACTGGCTGCCGAGCGCCGGAAATACCGCGCGCAGCGCCGGTATCAGGACGACGAACCGAAAAATCTGCCATCCCTTCAGGCCGAGCGCCCGGCCGGCCTCGATCTGCGTGCGCGGCACGGCCTCGATCCCGGCGCGCACGATCTCGGTCGCGTAGGCGCCGACATTGACGACCATGGCCAGGAGCGCCGCCTGATCGGGCTTCAGGCGGATGCCCAGTGACGGCAAGCCGAGATAGATGAGCAGAAGCTGGACCAGGAAGGGCGTGTTGCGGATCGCCTCGACATAGGCTTGCACGATGCCGCGCAGCAGGGGCGAGCGCGAGGTCTTCGCCTCAGCGCAGAGGAGCCCGACGATGAGCCCGAACACGATGGCGCCGGCCGCCAGCCGCACGGTGAGCCACGCCCCCAGCAGCAGGCGGTCGAATTCGTGCCAGACGAAACCGAACTGGAATACGTAGTCCACGCCCTCAGAATACCGGCAGTTCCTCGAGTGGCAATTCGCGCCATTTGCGGCTGATGGCGTCGAGCTCGCCATTGTTCTTGATCGTATAGATGAAGGTGTTGAGCCATTGCAGCAGATCGGATTGTCCGCGCCGCACGCCGATGCCGAAATGCAGGGGCCGCAGCACGAGCTTGACCTCATAGCCCTTGCCGGGGTCGTTGCGGTTAAGCTGGCGGCTGACGAGCAGGCCGGTGCCCCCGACATCGATCTGCCCGGAGATCAAGGCCTGGAGCTCCGTCGCCTCATCGCTGAAACGCTGGAGGTTGATCCCCTTGGCCTCGGCGATCGGCGTCAGCACCAGGTCCTGCATGGCGCCGCGCGGCACGCCGACGCGCAGCCCCTTGAGGTCGTCGATGGTCTTGACCTTCAGGCTGGCGGGGCCGACCAGGGTCGCGGCCTCCAACGCGTAGGGGATCGAGTACCAGACCTGCTGGGCGCGCTCGGGCGTGATGCCGAACAGGCAGATCAGCACGTCCACCCGCCCGGTCAGGAGATAGGGGATGCGGTTGACGCCGGTCACGGGCACGAACTCGACGCTGACGCCGAGATATTTGCCGACCAGGCGCGCGACGTCGGGATCATATCCCTCGGGCTCGCCGTTCTGGCCGAGCAGGCCGAAGATCGGCGTCGTGGTGTTGACCCCGACGATGATCTTGCCGCGCTTGATGATCTCGTCGATCGTCTGGGCCGCGGCCGGGCGGGGCGCCTGCACCGCCGCGAACAACGAGACCATGATCGCAATCGACAAGCCGGCCAGCAGTCTCGACCACCTCGACATCGCCTTCCTCCCTTGAATTTTCTGCCGCTCGGGCGGCTGTCCATTTGTTCGAACTATGGACATGGCGGCAAACGGGCTCCAACGGTTGCCGGCATTGGCATGGGTAGAATGGAGTAATCTCGCAATGGCCAAGGATCACCGATGAGCGGGACAGTGACGAGCGAGGCGCTGAGCTGGGGAATTCTGGGCACGGGACGGATCGCGCGCGAATTCGCGGCCGCGCTCGCCCGCACCGAGGGCGCAAGGCTTGCCGCCGTCGCCAGCCGCTCGGCGGCGGCCCCGGCCGCGCCAGCGTTTACCGGCGCCCGCTTCCATGCGGGCTACGAGGCGCTCTTGGCCGATCCATCCGTTGAGATCGTCTATATCGCGACCCCGCATCCGACCCACGCCGAATGGGCGATCAAGGCGGCGCAGGCCGGCAAGCATATCCTTTGCGAAAAGCCGATCGGCATGAACGCCGCAGAGGCGAAGGCGATCATCGACGCCGCCCGCCGCCACGATGTCTTCCTGATGGAAGCCTTCATGTATCGCTGCCACCCGCAGACGCAAAAGCTCGTCGAGCTCGTCCGCTCCGGCGCCATCGGGGACATCCATCTCATCCAGGCGACCTTCGGATACTCGCAGCCCTTCGACAGGCAGTCGCCCAAATTCTCCCCCGCGCTCGGCGGGGGCGGCATATTGGATGTGGGCTGCTACTGCGCCTCGATGGCGCGCCTGATCGCCGGAGTGGTCGCCGGCAAGCCCTATGCGGAGCCGCTGAAGGTACAGGGAGCGGGCCATCTCGGCGAGACCGGCATCGACGAATGGGCGGTCGCCATCCTCGAGTTCCCGGGCGGCCTCATCGCCCAGCTCTCGACCGGCGTCGCGCTGGCGCAGGACAATGTCGTGCGGCTCTACGGCGCGAAGGGCCGCATCGAGCTGGCCTCGCCCTGGTTCTGCTCCGGCCGCCAAGGCGGAACGAGCGAGATTACGGTTCGCGACGCCGGCGGGACCATTCAGGCGATCCCGATCCGGACCGATGATTGGCTCTATGCGATCGAGGCCGCCCATGTGGCGGCGCATCTCGCCGACCGCCAAGCGAGCTGGCCGGCTCCCGATTGGGCCGACACGCTGGGCAATATGCGGACCCTCGACGCCTGGCGCCGCGCCATCGGGCTCGAATACGACGCCGATGCGGTTGGTGGGCGGGGATCGGGCGGCGGTTGATCCGGATCAAAGCATCGATATGACCGCCGGCCCAAGCTTACGCTCGAGATTGGATGATTCTGCCATGCGGATTTTGTTGGTCGAAGACAACCATCGCCTCAGCGCGATCATAGGCGAGGCGTTGAAAGCCAACGGTTTTGCCGTCGACAACGTCGCGCTTGCCGCCGACGCCGAGGCCGCGATCGAATCGACACGCTATGATGCCATAGTGCTCGATCTTGGCCTACCGGACCGCGACGGCATGACGCTCCTGGCTCCGGTTCGGCGACGGGGCGTCCCGACGCCCGTGCTCGTGCTGACTTCGAGGGACGGGACACAGGCGATCCTCGATGGACTCAACGGCGGTGCCGACGACTATCTTCTCAAGCCGTTTGTGATGGATGAACTGCTGGCCCGCATAAGGGTGCTGCTGCGCCGCCCCGGTCAAGCGCTGAGCTTGCTGCTGCGCGAGCAAAACCTTGAATTCGACACCATAGAGCGGCGTGTGCGGATAGGCGGTATCGAGATCGAACTCAGCCGGCGGGAGCTCGGCGCCTTGGAGCATTTCATGCGGCGCAGCGGTCGCGTCATTTCCAAGGCCGATATGGAAGAGGCCCTCTACGGCTTCGGCGAGGAACTCGGTTCCAACGCAATCGAAGTCCTGATGCATCGGCTGCGCAAGAAGCTTTCGGCTGCGGGAGCCGATATGGAGATTCACACCTTGCGCGGTATCGGCTACATGCTTTCGAGCAAGCCATCGTGAGGCTTCGTCACTCCACGCTGTTCCGTCGGCTGTCGATCAGCTTCGCAACGGCCGTTCCAGGTCTCCCGGGCAGGCGCGGTCCAACAATCACAGGGTCGAGGCAGGCACGGCTAAGGTCAAGTCAGGGCGGGGTGGTATTGGGAACGATGAGTGCAGTCATGGCGGCACCACGGCGATCCAATCCTCGAATTCCGTGGCACGAGCACATGACCGGCTTTGACGCCTCCGTCAAATGAGCCACCTTCTGCGCCCTTGATGAGAATGGCGGAATGACGCGCCGCGCCGCTCTCGCGAGCGACCGGCCGAAATCCTGCCTCAGCCGCCGAGCTTGAGACCGGTAACCGCTGCCTGCACGGCACTCGAGCTCTTCGCCTGCGAGGTCGTCGGCTTGTAGTCGCCGTCGGCATCCTTGACCGTCGAACGGCCGACGCCTTTCGTCTTGTAGTCGCCGTCGGCGGCGCGTGCATTTGGCGAGGCGGCTTGGGTCTTGTGAGCTGCGGACGTGGCGCTTGCAGAACTGATCGGCGAAACCATGGGATTCTCTCCTCGAGGAAGCGGGATGCTCCTCGAAAATATAATAGACCAGCAATATTACAGCTGCCTTACGAAGGCCAAGTATATCCGCTCCGCTAAACGGCGCCGCACAAGCAAGTTTCACGCAAGTTACGCGATTTATGCAATTCGAGCCTGTACTCTCAATGCGGAGGTGGCTCGCTCAGAGCCCGACTCGCAATTTCCGTGGGGTCATGCTTGAGCGTGCCTGCGGGCGAGGCAGAACGCGCCGACCGCGTGACCCACTCAAGACCCTGGACGCTCGGGAGTATAATCCGAGGCTATCGTGCTCGCCCTCGCCTCCCTGTCACCGGCTGATGAGGCGATTATATACCGAGCCGAGAACAAAGGCGGTCACCCAACCAAAGACCAGGCTGAAGCCGATGCCGTCGACCCAAACCCTGACCGATGTGATCGGCGAGACGGAAAATAGGGCGATCCATGCTGACCAGCCCTGCGAGGCCGGCAGGTCGGGGAAAAGCAATGCTATGACTAGGCAGATCACGTAAAGGACGATGAGCGCTGCGGAGAGTCCCCACCCCAGAGCAACAATGTTGAGAGGATTATTCGTGGTTGTCTGCCCGTTCATCGCGCCCTCCTGACGTAAGATTATTTGCAGTTCACACCATTCAAGGATCCAGCTGTTGATCTATATCAAATTCCGTCCTCGCGACAGGAATATCGGGTCGCGGCGAGAGTTTCCCACAGGTCGCGCCGGCTGCATTTCGGACACCGGTAGGTTTTTTCTCGGGCCCGTACGGCTTGGCCCGATCGTCGAGCCGCCGACTGGAATTAACGCGGATGAATCAAAGCCCGAATGCGCTTCATCCTTGATCCACGTCAATGAATGCGGCAGCGAAGCGGGCTTAAGCATTATCGGACCACGAAATCTGAGAGGATGCCATGAGAGAGGCAACGCAAATTTGCTCACTCGAGATCTCCCGACGCTGCCTGCTGCGGGGCGCGACGCGTGGGTTAGGGGCTGCGACCGTTCTCGGCATGATGAGTTCGCCTGCGATGGCAAGCAAGATACCGCAATCGGCGGTCGCCTATCGATCTACGCCGAACGCTGCCCAGCACTGCGATAATTGTCGGCTTTGGGAGGCGCCGAATGCCTGCAAGACCGTGGACGGCACCATCAGTCCGCAGGGCTGGTGTCGCATCTACGTCAAAGCATGACATATTCCGAGACGCGGTTGCGTCGCGCTGCCGAGCGGCCGGTGTCGAACAAGTCCTCCATCGGAGTCCCGGACGGCCCCGCGCGCCGCCGGGGCTTCTCTTGCGAGGTCTCACTTGAACTGAAATGATCCCAACATCGCGTCATAGATTTGCTCCGTCTGAGCGGTTGGTTGAGGTGAGCGGCTGGTGAATAGGTTAACAAACGCTATGGAATCGGCCTTGATGAATGTAGTTTGAGCACTATAGGTAATATCTGCAGGAACCGAAGAATCAACTTCGATAATTTCGGCCGCGATCGAATCATTGATAATCAATTTACGAATCGCGACTAATTTCTGCTTGGATAGACCTTGTAACGCTTGCTTTTGTAATTCTAGAACAGTACTTAGAATCTCGAGGCGATGCGGGTCACGTTGCAAAACCAATACACCGAGTGGGTCTTCCAAAATATTACTCGTGTGAACGGTTACGGTGCTGCCATCCGCGAACCCTCCGAACGAAATGAGATTGAGCCAAGCCGATGTCCCAACATTCTTGTTTGTTGGAATCAAAAATGACGGGTGCTTGATGCTCCACGTGCCTCCATCATAGGTCGACCAGCTTTCCGTTGAGGTTGCATTGGTAAGCCGCACCGTCTCGAAAGACGCGCGGTTCCAATTGGTGATTCTTGCCAACAGGTAGACGTCTACGCCGACGATCAAAGCCAAAAGTATAAGCAGAATTCGATGCATGTATACGAATGACAGAAACTATTTTGCATACTCTACACAGCTACGAATCCTTCTCCGGCGGAGCACGTCCGCGATCTCGTCCTCCCCGCGGATCGGCAAATCTCGTCCGCGTCTACCAGAATTTATAGTTCACGCCGAGGCGGATGAT